>NZ_CP104213.1:427500-740833 GCF_025244745.1 Deinococcus rubellus | reverse complement strand
TGTCCTGATACTGGATGGTGAGGTTTTGAATCTCGCCGCCTGCGAGTGCACCCTGAAACTGATCGAGACTGAGCGGCGACTGCGCCGGGCGCGGCATGGTCAGGCTGATGACGGCCAACAGAAGGAGCGCTGCGCCCAGCAGCCAGAGGGGCCACACCACACGTTTCATATGCCTCTGAGTGTACGCCGTTGCCGAGGCGTGACTGTAACAGAAAGCCACAGCCCGTGCCAGCCGATGCCGACTCTGGGTGTCTTCACCCATTCTTGAGGCTCCACCCAAACTTGAGTCTATAGCGCTCAAGTCTCTTGACTGCTTTCAACTGTGGGCTTATGATAGGAAGCGTTCAGAACTGTTCTCAAGAAAGCGAACAGAATTCCCCATAGCGAGGTCAACACATGCCCAAAGCAGTCGGAATCGATTTAGGAACCACCAACAGCGTCATCGCCGTAATGGAAGGCGGACGCCCCGAAGTCATCGTCAACGCCGAGGGCGCACGCACCACGCCGTCGGTCGTCGCATATAAGGGTGACGAGCGGCTGGTCGGCCAGATCGCACGCCGCCAGGCCGCACTCAACCCGCAGGCCACCCTGTTCGCCGTCAAGCGCTTTATCGGCCGCCGCTGGGACGAGGTGAGCGAGGAAGCGGGCCGCAGCCCCTTCAAGGTCAAGGAAGGCCCCGGCGACAGCGTCCGCCTTGAAGTCAACGGCAAGGACCTGGCCCCTGAGCAGGTCAGCGCCGAAGTGCTTCGCAAGCTGGTCAGCGACGCTTCAGCCAAGCTCGGCGAGAAGATCAAGGACGTCGTCATCACCGTGCCCGCGTATTTTGACAACTCCCAGCGCGAGGCCACCCGCCAGGCAGGCGAGATCGCGGGCCTCAACGTGCTGCGCGTCATCAACGAACCCACCGCTGCCGCGCTCGCCTACGGGCTGGAGCGCAAGGGCAACGAGACGGTGCTGGTGTTCGACCTGGGCGGCGGCACTTTCGACGTGACCATCCTGGAACTCGGCGACGGCGTCTTCGAGGTCAAGTCCACCTCCGGCGACACCCACCTGGGCGGCGACGATTTCGACCAGCACATCGTCAACTGGCTGGCCGAGGAGTTCAAGAAAGAGCACAACTTCGACCTCCGCAAAGACCCCCAGGCCCTCCAGCGCCTGATCGAAGCGTCTGAAAAGGCCAAGATCGAGCTGAGCAACGCCACCGACACCAGCATCAGCCTGCCGTTCATCACCTTCGACCCGGAAACCCGCACCCCGCTGCACCTGGAGCGCACCCTCACCCGCGCCAAGTTCGAAGAACTCAACGCTGACCTGCTCAAGCGCGTGCGCAAGCCGGTAGAGCAGGCGCTGGCCGACGCCAAGATGGACGCCTCCAAGATCGATGAGGTGATTCTGGTCGGCGGCAGCACCCGCATCCCGGCGGTCAAGCGCATCGTCAAGGAGCTGACCGGCAAGGAACCCAACGAATCGGTCAACCCCGACGAGGCCGTGGCACTCGGCGCAGCGGTGCAGGCAGGCATCATCCAGGGTGACAGCAGCCTGGGCGACATCGTGCTGGTGGACGTGACCCCGCTGACCATGGGCGTGGAGGTCAAGGGCGGCATGATCGCGCCGATGATCACCCGCAACACCACCGTTCCGGCCAAGAAGACCGAAATTTATACCACCGCCGAGAACAACCAGCCGGGCGTGGAGATCAACGTGCTTCAGGGTGAGCGCCCGATGGCCGCCGACAACAAGTCGCTCGGACGATTCAAGCTCGAAGGCATTCCGCCGATGCGGGCCGGGCAGGCGCAGATCGAAGTCACCTTTGATATCGACGCCAACGGCATTCTGCACGTGACTGCCAAGGAAAAGACCAGCGGCAAGGAATCGAGCATCCGCATTGAGAACACCACCACGCTCGACAAGGGCGACGTGGACCGGATGGTGCGCGAGGCCGAGCAGAACGCCAGCGCCGACAAGGAGCGCCGCGAGAAGGTCGAGAAGCGCAACGCACTGGACTCGCTGCGGGTACAGGCGACCCAGCAGCTCGAGGAAAACGCGGGCGCGGACCAGGCGGCCAAGGACAAGCTCAAGGCCGCTGCCGACGCCGCCGAGGACGCCATCCGCCAGGACGACGACAGCAAGATCGGCGAGGCCCAGAAGGCGCTGGAGGAAGAACTCCGCAGCTTCATGACCGCCGCCCAGGCCCAGCCCAAGAATGACGGCCAGGACGGACCACAGGGCGGAGCAGGCGTCAACACGAACAAAGACGACGACGTGATCGACGCGGACTTCAAGCCCACCGAATAAGCGATTTTCAAGCGGGATGGGTGATGAGTGGGGCAAAGTGTCCCCTCAACACTCGTCCCGCTTTGCCTACCTGCCTGCCCAGATTGCACCTATCCAGGCCAGAGCGCAGCAACGATGAGGAGAAGACCCCATGACCAACGATAATTCCAATTCCGACAACTTGAAGTTTGAACCTGCCCGCACTGAGCATCCGCAGGCCGAGCATCCGCAAACGGTGGAGAAGGACCCCAAAGGCGAGGTCATTGAAGCCGAACTGCTGGAAGAGGACGCAGACCTGAGCGGCGAGGACGGTGAGGACGGCGGTTTTCCCGGCATGGACGGTATGGATGAGGGCATGTTCGCCCAGGTGCAGGAAATGATGGCCAAGATGGAACGGGCCGACGAACTGGAAAAGGAGAACGCCGACCTCAAGGGACGGCTGGGCCGCCTGGCCGCCGACTTCGAGAGCTACCGCCGCCGCACCCAGGACGACGTGAGCGCCGCCGAGGGCAGCGGCAAGGCCAAAGCCGCTGAAGCCATGATGCCGATCTACGACGCGCTGGACCGGGCCGTGACGATGGGCGCGGAAGACCCGGCCAAGCTGATTCCCGGCATGCAGGCGGTGCAGGCCAGCGTGCTGCGGGTCTTCTCGAGCCTGGGCCTGGAAGCCACTGGTAAGGCGGGCGAGCACTTCGATCCGCAGTGGCACGAGGCCTTGCAGGTGGTGCCCGGCACAGACGACAACACCATCGCCCAGGTCTACGAACTCGGCTTCAAGATGGGTGACAAGCTGGTGCGCCCGGCGCGGGTGGTTGTCACACAGAAAGGCTGAGCGGCGCGCGGTGGTCGGTAAGCCGGATCGGTCAAGCTGATCTGCCCACCGTCCACTGCTGTCCACTTTTCCAGAAGGAGGTTTATGGCCTACAAAGACTATTACGACGTGCTCGGCGTCACGCGCAGCGCTTCCGAGGGCGACATCAAGAGCGCTTACCGCAAGCTCGCCAAGAAGTACCACCCCGACAAGAACGCGGGCGACGAGAAGGCCGTCAACCGCTTCAAGGAGATCGGCGAGGCCTACGCGGTTCTCTCCGATACCGAGAAACGCAAGCTCTATGATCAGTACGGCCATGCCGGGCAGGTACCGCCGGGAGCCTGGAGCGGTGCGGGCGGAGCAGGCGGGGGTTTTCCCGGTGCAGATTTCGGCGGGGTGGACGCCTCGCAGTTCAGCGACTTCTTTCAGGGCCTGTTTGGGCAGCAGGGGCGCGGCGGCGGTTTCCGGGGCGGGGGCGCTCAGGTCAATCTCGACGACCTGATGTCGGGTATGGGCGGCGGACGCCGCTTCGTGCAGAACGTGGAAGGTGAGTTGCAGGTCACCTTGCAGGAAGCCTTCAGCGGCTCGGAAGAGAACATTCAGGTGGAAGGCAAGCGCCTCACCGTCCGTATTCCGGCAGGGACCCGCGACGGCGCTCGGCTGCGGCTGGCCGGTCAGGGGCCGGGCGGCGGCGACGTGCTGCTGACCATCCGGGTGCTGGAGGACGGCCGGTTTGATCTCAGCGGCAACGACCTGACCACCAGCGTGGACGTGCCGGTGGACACGGCGGCGCTCGGCGGCAGCGTGCGGGTACCGACCATGCAGGGCGACATGAGCCTCAACATCCCGGCAGGCACCAGCGGCGGGCGGCGCATGCGCCTCAAGGGACAGGGCTGGCCCGGCAGATCCGGCGCGGGCGACCTGTATGTGCGGCTCAATCTGGTACTGCCCGGCAAGCTCAGCGAGCAGGAGCGCCAGCTTTACGAGCAGTTGCGGGCCCTCCGGACCGCCTGAATCATTGGCGTTCGAGCGCGCAATTGCTACTGAAACGATGGCCGCTCTTGAGGGTCGTCCAAATGTCCAAAAGACAGGGGAACCAGTGAAACAACAGTTCCCCTGGACCCCTGGGCCGGGTGAGTGGAATGTACCGGTTACGTTTGTTTGCCTGCCAGTTGTCTGGAGATACTGAGCACGAGCGGCGACACACTCAGCCACAGAATCAGGGCGCAGCCCAGACCCAGTACCGCCACACGCGGATTGAACGGCGGCATCTGCGTAGCCTCAGTGGGCACAAACTGATATTGCAAGACCCCTGTGGAGGATCAGTTCGGTCTGGCCTGGTGTTCTTCGAATCGAGTGGGTGAGCGGTACCCCAGGCTGGAATGGCGTCGTTCACGGTTGTAGAAGACCTCAATCCACTCGAAAACCAAATTACGCATGTCAGTACGGTTCCCCTGTGCCTTGTGGAGATTGAGTTCCATCTTGAGGGTGGCAAAAAAGCTCTCCATCGCAGCGTTGTCCCAGCATTCCCCCTTTCTACTCATGCTCTGGAGCGCCTCCAGGCGCTCCAAGGCCTGTCGATACTCGCTACTGGCGTATTGAACCCCCTTCTTGGGCAGAGCGGCACCCGTATGGGGCCTGCCCGCTGATCCGAGTGGTGAAGAATTCCCTGTCCAGGACGACGGTTTTGCTGGGCCATCGTCAGGGCAGCCACGACCAGCTCGGTATGGAGCGTCTTGCGCATCGCCCACCCGACAATCTTCCTGGAGAAGAGGTCCATGACCACTGCCAAGTACATCCAGCCTTCGTGGGTGGGCAAATACGTGATGTCCGTCACCCATTTCTGGTTGGGCCGGTCCGCAGTGAACTCGCGGTTGAGCAGGTTTTCGGCCACTGGATGCCGGTGTTTAGAATTGGTGGTGGTGCGAAACTTCCGCTTGCAGCGCACCTTGAGCCCAGCTGCCTTCATTAACCGGGTGATCCGCGCCCGACTCACCTGCTGCCCCTCGTCTGCCAGAACCGCCTGGACGCGGGGGGCACCATAGGTGCCCCGGCTCTCCTGATGAATCTTTTGGATCGACGTCGTGAGCGCTGCGTCCGCTTGGACGTAGCGGTTCTCTGGCCTTCTCCACCACGCAAAATAGCCACTGACCCCGACATTGAGCGTCCTGCACATCAGTTCAATCGGGTATTCATGACGATGGTGCTCAATGAACTGATAGATCAGTTTTCTTTGGCGAAGAAGGCCAGTGCTTTTTTTGTGTATTGGGCCAGCTCCGGCACAATACGGAGCGTCAGGTCCAACCCAGGTCACCAAGCCAGTGCTTTTTTCAGGTCCACCCAAGACCGAATCCTAGATCTGGCCGACCTGGGGCCTTTCTCTTGACACTGAACCCTATCCGAGGCACCAGGCCTGGACCACAAGAAGAGTGCTGAGAAAGCTGCGCCTGACGATATCGCCCAGGAGGTACGTCATGTTGGTTCTCGGAATTGATGTTGGAAAACGTGAGCTGTTTGCCTGTCTGCAGAATGGATCAACGTCACCACCCGCTATCCTCGGCCGTCGAGGTCCAGTCGCCAATACAGCTGCCGGATTGGCGCAGCTGGCGACTTGGGTGGAGAAGCAAGCCAAAGGAGACAGAGTACAGGTGGTCATGGAAGCGACCAACGTGTACTGGGAGCGTTCAGCGCATCATTTTCACCGTGTCGGTTTCCAGGTGAGCGTGGTCAACCCTGCTCAGATCAAATATTTTGCCCGGTCGGTCTTGCGCCGTGGCAAGACCGACGCCATGGATGCTGAAATCATCGCGCGGTACGGCCTCGTGATGCGGCCAACAACTTGGACGCCCCCGGCTCAGGTCATGATCGAGCTCAAACAATTGACGCGAGAACGGGAGACGGTGCTGGCCCGACGGACTCAGGAGAACAACCACCTGATCGCTTTGAGAGATGCGGAGCACGCCTCGCCAGTGGCTCTTTCTCTGTCTCAGGGGCGCCTGGAACTGCTCCAGCGCCAGGTCAATGAAATTGAAGCAGCCTTGAAAGCGCTTGTCCAGCAGGATGTTCATCTGACGCAGCAACTGAAGTTGCTGCGGAGTGTTCCTGGATTCGCGTTGATCTCGGCCATCACGGTCATCGCGGAAACAGAGGGCTTTGCCCGGTTGACGACCGGGAAGGAAATTTCAGCGGCAGCAGGAATGGCTCCAGCGCCGCAGCAGTCGGGCGCACGTCAGGGTCGAGGTAGGATTTCCAAAACAGGGAATGCCAGACTGCGGCGGATTGCATATCTTTCCGCCCTGGGCGCATCAAAATCGCATAGCCGCTTACGGACGTATTACCGCGGGATGAGGGATTCGGGGAAGCCCGCCAAAGTGGCTTTGATCGCCCTGGGGCGCAAACTGCTGTGTATCGGATTGGCGGTCATACGATCCGGACAGCCGTACGATGACGGGTTTCTTCTTCCCCGCGTCGGTGCTGGCCCAACGCCAATGCGGGACTTGACAGCAGCCCTATGAAACCCTATCTAGGATATCGCGTTCCTGACGGGTAATTTCGAGTTCTCGCTCAAGCTTCTTGAACCGTGCTTCCTGCTCACTGAGCGCTGCGACCCCCCGTCCAGTGAACTGGGGGCGGCCCGCCGCCCCCTTCTGCTCATGTTGCTGCTTCCAGCGAACCACCAGATAAGGAGGAATCCCCAGGTTCCGGGCAATCTCCGCGCAGCTCTTCTGGCTAGTGATCACTAGGCGGACGGCTTCCTCTTTGAACTCGGCAGTGTGCTCGTGTTTGCTGGCTGTCATGTCAGTTTCCATTGTCGATCAGACTGAACTCCTCCTCCACAAAACCCTAGAGGCTGGTTGAGAGGGAATCGAAGTTTGACGGGATGATTTTGTCGCTGGCAAACTGGACGGATGGATCGCCGTGCGTACCCAAGTGATGTAGATGACGAGACGTACCACTTTTTATTGCCGTACCTGGCCTTAACCCCTGAGGATGCCCCGCAGCGGAAATTTCCGCTGCGAGAGGTCTTGAATGCGTTGTTGTGGATGAGTCGAACGGGGGCGCAATGGGCATTTCTGCCGCACGATCTTCCACCAGCAGAAGTGGTCCGCAGTCAGGCGAAGCGGTGGTTCGAAGCGGGGTGCTTTGAGAACGCCGTACACGACTGACGGATGCTCAGTCGCGTTCAACAGCAACGTGCCGGCGAGCCGACGGCGATCATCATCGACAGCCGCACGTTGCAAAGCACCCCGGAAAGTGGTCACCGTGCCGGGTTCGATGGAGCGAAGAAGCGCAAGGGTACCAAGGTCCATCTGGCGGTGGATACGCTGGGTCACCTGTTGACCTTGACCACGTCGCCGGCCAACGAACAGGATCGCGCGCAGGTAGAGGCGCTGTGTCACAGCGCCCAGGAGCTCACAGGTGGGATGCTGGAGGTCGTATTTGCCGATCAGGGCTACACCGGAGAACAAGCGCAGAATGCGGCGCGCAAAAGCAATATTGAGTTGATCGTCGTGAAGCGTCCGGACGCTTCACGGGGATTTGTCTTGCTGCCGAAACGATGGGTGGTGGAACGTTCGCTGGCGTGGTTGTCGCGCTTTCGTCGATTGGGGCGTGATCTGGAACGGCTGTCCTCGACCTTGATCGGCTTCCACTTCGTCGCCGCCTGCGTTCTGTTACTGACTAAACTCAGGCCCATCCTTGGATAGGCTGTCCACCAGCCTCTAGCAAGATCAAGGGGGTGAATGTGGTGATGGTACGGCAGCGGGCAGCGAGGTCGCCGTGCGCGCCACCCCGGCCTCCGGGGTGCTCGTTACCTCATCAAACCGTTTGGCGGCTCACCGGCGCTTGCTGCAGCGCGGCCCAAGACCCTCAGTGCCGAGGACGTTGGGGGCACAGGGGGACCTGAGCTGCGACGCTGCCTGACGCTACCTCGAGTTTCTGGTTCGTAGCGGCCAGGCTGAACTGGCCCATCTCTAGGCGGCCTGCCAAACTCTACCGGGCGCAGGGTTGACACCACTCAGCTTTCCGGCAACCTCAATTCCCCCTCCGAGATGATCAGTCCGTCCTCGTCAGCGTAGATCCAGTTACCTGGGTTGATCGTCAAATCCGCGAAACGGATTGGCACCTCGCGCTCTCCCCCACCGCTTTTGGCACTGCGGCGCGGGTGGCTGGCGAGCGCCTTGACGCCCAGCCGCTGACCGCCGAGTTCGGCCGTGTCGCGCACACAGCCGTGAAGCACGATCCCGGCCCAGCCATTCTGCACACCCAAGCTGGCCAGTTGGCCGCCCACCAGAGCGCACTGCAACGAACCGCCCGCGTCCACCACCAGCACCCGGCCCGCGCCCGGCGTTTCCAGCTCAGCACGCACCAGGCCGTTGTCACCGTCCACTTTGAGGGTCACGGCCTGCCCGGCAAAGCGGATCAGCCCGCCGTAGTCGCGCCACACGGGCAAGGAAACCTGCACATCTGAAAAGGCGTCGCAGAGGTCAGCGGTGGCAGCAGTCATGGCCCCAGCTTAGCGCCGCAGCGCGGGCGCGGGGGCTTGCACCTTGGGCAGCAGACTGCTATCCTGCCTCTCGCTGAAGTTGGCAAGCGCTGCGATGTTGCCCCAGCGTGTTCGGCAGTAGCTCAGTGGCAGAGCGTTCGACTGTTAATCGAATGGTCGTAGGTTCGACCCCTACCTGCCGAGCCAGATCAAGAAACCTCGTCTAGTACGGGGTTTTTTCGTTTTGGACCGGATACAGGGTTTGGGGAAAGCAGCAGTGATCTTACGCTCTCCAGCACTGCTGAAAACACCATCAGACGAGGGGCTCATGACCATCGATAAACTCTGGCAGCAGTTCCTCTGGCGTCTGCGGGCCAACCGCCGCAGCAAGGCAACACTGACGTACTACGGCTGCACCCAGCGGACCTTCGGACGCTGAAGAGCTGATGCCCAGCAACCCGGTGCAGCGCCTGGAGTTGCCGACAAGACGTTCACTGCGGGAACGTCCGAGCGGCCTTGTGTCGCCGCTTGCACTCATACATGCGCTCGTCGGCAAGCCGCATCAGCGCCGCAGCGTCCAGGCCGTCTCGTGGATAGAGCGCCACCCCTGCGCTGACCCCCACACCGGGGAACCCCTGCATGTGCAGCGGCTGCACGACCCGGAAGACCCGCTCCAGCAGCTCTGAAGAGTGTTCAGGTGCGGTGACCGGCAGCAAGACGGCGAACTCGTCTCCGCCCAGACGGTACACCCGGTCGCTCTGGCGAAAGAGACCCGCCAGGGCGTGACCAAAGCCGCGCAGCAGGGTGTCGCCGCGCTCGTGGCCCTGCTGGTCATTGACGCCCTTCAGCCCGTCGAGATCGAGCATCATCACCGCCAGATTCTGGGCGTGACGGCTGGCGCGAACCTGGGCGAGCCGCAGATCCCGCTCGAAGGCCCGCCGGTTGCCCAGCCCGGTCAGGACATCGGTGAGTGCCTCCGCTCGCAGCTCGTGGAGGTACAGCCGCCTGTCGATGGCTGCCGTGACTGTGCGGGCCGCCGCTTCCAGCAAGTCCCGGTCGGCGACCTGCCAGGGCTGACCGCTGAACCGTGCGCCGGAGAGGACGTACTGGGTCTGACCGAAGGTGTTCAGCGGCACCCAGGCCAGGCTCCGCAGTCCGGCGGCCACCAGTGCTGACTGGGCCTGCCCCAGCTGGGTGTAGTCATCCACATAGACCGCTTTGCCGCCCTGGATGATGTCCCAGGTCAGTCCTTTACCCTGGCGTGCCGGTTGGCTCAGCAGCGCCAGCGTGGCGGCGGGCAGCTGGGGGTGGGCGTAAACCCCGGCGATCTGGCTGCCCTGCTCGGTCATGAGACCCAGTGCGGCCCAATCCAGCCCCAGGGTTCGCGCCACGATGGCCATGAGTTCGTGGGCCACCTGCTCCAGGGGCAGATCGCTGTCACTCAAGGCCGAGACCCGCAAGAGGGCCTGGGCGTAGCTGGCCTGCTGCGTGGCCACGTCGTGTTCAGCACTCAGCCGGGTGAGCAGTTCGCGGTTGCGCCGCTCCAGCGGCTGGAAGACGTAGAGACCCAGGCCCAGCAGCAGGGCGAGCACTGCCCCGACCCGCAGCCATGACATCCCCTGCACGCGGGCAATCACCCTATCGCTGCGGTGCTCATCGAGCGAGATTGCCAGGTCCAGCAACTTGAGGAGTGGCTCCCGCGCCGGGGCGGGCAACAGGGTCACGTCCGGCTGCTGGAGCGGCAGTTGAGCGAGCAGTGTGTTGGTCTGCGTGAAGTACGACCGCTGGATGTCGGGCGAGAACCCTGAGGCGGACAGGCCCGGCGCTGGGTCGGCCAGCCGGGCGTGCTGATCTTCAAACGTCGTCAGCGCCGCCTGAAGATCACTCAGGCTATGCGGAGCATAGGTGTTGATCAGCGCGGTGGTTGACGCGGTGGCCTGCACCTGAATGGACAGCAGCACGTTGGAGGCGACGCAGAGCAGGCCGATCAGCAGCAGGGTCAACCAGTAGGTCCGCCGCAGCGTCAGTCTGCCCCGCGTCGTCGGCGGTTCGGCAGTCATGCCGCAAGTCTAGGTTCGCGGCCATACAACACTCTTTCAACCCCAGGCTGACGGCAGCGTGCCGCGTCACCCGACGCCCGAGGAGTGGAGCGAGATCCAGGCACAACAAGAACAGCCGAGTTCGGCAGCGGGCATCAGCCGCGCCAGTCCCCCGGAAAGCGGCGGGCTTGAACGGTGAGCCGATGTGCTGACAGAGCAGCTAGGAATAGGCGGGCCCTGGCGTGCTCGTTGTCCTTCAGAGCAGCTCTCAATCTCAACCGGGATTGTCACCCAAAGCGAGGGATCTCACACAGGGATGCAGTGGGTTAAATCCACCCTTGCTAAGCTGGGAAGTCTGATGATGCTTCAGCCTCTGTCCGGCTCCCTTTCCGCACTGCTTGAACTGCGGCTCCCATGAGTGGTGGCCTCGTCGCGCTGCTCGATGACGTGGCTGCACTGGCCAAGCTGGCTGCCGCCTCGATCGACGACATCGGCGCGGCGGCCAGCAAGGCGGGGGTCAAAGCCGTCGGCGTGGTGATTGACGATACCGCCGTCACGCCCCGCTACGTCACGGGCTTCACGCCGGAGCGCGAGTTGTCGATCATCTGGCGCATCGCCAAGGGATCGCTGAAAAACAAGATCGTGTTTATCCTGCCTGCCGCGCTGCTGCTCAGCCAGTTTCTACCGTGGGCGCTTAATCCCCTGCTGATGGTGGGCGGAGCGTACCTGTGTTTCGAGGGGGCCGAGAAGCTGTACGAGGCCATCTGGGGCCACCATGATGCGGAGGAAGAAGCCGTGATCAAGCTGAGCAGCGCTGCCCACGAGCAGCAGATGGTCTCGGGCGCGATCCGGACCGACTTCATTCTGTCGGCAGAGATCATGGCGATCTCGCTGGCCGAGGTCGCAGACCAGGCGTTCTTTTCCCGCGCGCTGATCCTGGTGCTGGTGGCCCTGATGATCACGGCGCTGGTGTACGGCGTGGTCGGACTCATCGTCAAGACCGACGACTTCGGCCTGAAACTGACCCACAGCGGCTCGCGGGCGGCGCAGGCCGTCGGACGCAGCCTGGTCAAAGGCATGCCGGTGGTCATGTCGGCCCTCTCAGTGATCGGCACGGCGGCGATGCTGTGGGTCGGCGGTCACATCATCATCGACGGTCTGAACAAGTTCGGGCTGGGCTGGCCAGCTCACACCCTGCACGATCTGGCGCTGGCGGCGGGCCACGCTGTTCCCTTCGCGGAGGCCGTCGCCGAATGGTTGGTGGAAACCCTGGGGTCTGCTGCCGTGGGCGTGGTGCTGGGCGGCATCATCGTGGCGGGATTGCATCTGCGCCCAGCGAAAGCGGCGGCGCATTGAGCGGCAAGGGCACGACTTGACGTCAGCTATGGTCTTCAGCGCTGTGAACCTAACCCTCCACAGATACCTTAGACGCTGCCGCGCTGCGTCCGCAACCTAGACGTGCACCCAGCTCCGGCGAGCTGCGCCGCGAAGCGCCTAGACTGCCGATCAGCCATGACCGAACCCAACAAGCCAGAACCCTCTCGCCCAGCTGCAACCCAGGCGGCCCAGCTGATCACCCACCTGCAAGATGTGACGCAGGCGCTGGCCGCCGTGCGCCAGCAGGAGGAAGTCTTCGGCATCATCCTGAATGACGCCCTGGAAGCTCTTCATGGCGTCGCTGGGACGGTCTTGCTGGTGCAGGGTGACCGGCTGCACGTCGCGGCCCGGCGGGGTCACGACCCGGTCAGCGTCTGGCAGGACGGCACGCTGAGTGACTCGCGGCCGGGTCCGGACGCCCTGCGCGCCAACACCCCACTCTTCTTCAACGACAGCGGCGATCTGCTCAGGGCCTACCCGGAACTCGAGCGTCATACCGGCGGCGTGGCGGCGGTGGCCAGCGTGGTCCTGCCGATGGTCGAGAATGGCCGACCATTGGGCGTGATCGTGCTGGATTTCCGTGAGCCGCACGACTTCACCCCCGACGAGGCACACTTCCTGCTCACGCTGGCCGGGCAGTGCGCGCTGGCGCTCGACCGGGCGCGGCTCTCGGGCAACCTGGAGCGCCAGATTCAGGACCGCACTGCCGAACTCGAAACCTTCGTGCGCTTCACCGAGCTGGCCGACGGCGAGACGGATGTGCTGGCTCTGGCGGCGCGCGCCGAGGAAGTGCTGAGTGTGCTCTTCCCCGGCTGCACCAATGGCTACTACGTACTGGAGGATGGCCTCTGGAAGCTCAAGGTCTACAGCCGCGACCTGGAGAACACCCCGGTGCTGCTGGCCTCGATCAAAGCCGGGATGCCGCTGGACACGCCGGTGTTTGCCGAGCCGATACGGACGGGCGAGCCGGTGTTCGTCGATGCCTGGGACCCAGAGCGCGAACAGTTCGCTCAGACCGAGGCGTATCAGAGTGTGGGCACCTACCCGCTGCACGTGGACGGCAGCGTCCGGGCGATCTTCGCGCTGGGACTCAAGGACAGCCCACACTGGACGACCCATCAGAAAGCGGTGTTCTGTTCAGTGGGTCGCGGCCTCAAGCTGGCCCTGGAGCGGACTGAGTCGGCCCGGCGTCTCAGGGCGCAGCGCGACTTGCTCCAGGCGTCGAACGAGGAACTCGAAGCCTTCACCTATTCGGTCTCGCACGACCTGCGGACCCCGGTGCGGCACATCCTCAGCTTCGGCGGCCTGCTGCGCCGTTCGCTGCCAGTACCACTCGAAGAGAAGACCGAGCGGTACTTCAAGATCATCGAGGACGCGGCGGTCACGCTGAACGGGCTGATCGACGGCATTCTCGACCTCTCGCGGACCTCCCGGCAGCCGCTGAAGGTGGGCGAGGTCGATCTGGGTCGGCTGGTGGACACGCTTCGTAAGGAGCTGGGCGTGGTGGCCACGGACCGGCAGATCACCTGGCAGATCGCCGAGATGCCGACGGTGATGGGAGACGCTGATCTGCTGCGGCGGGTGGTGATGGCCCTGCTGAGCAATGCCGTGAAGTCCACCCGCACCCGCCAGGCGGCACTCATCGAGGTCTGGACTGAGGAACAGCCGCAGAGCTGGACGATGCTGGTGCGCGACAACGGGGTGGGGTTCGAGCCGCAGTATCAGGGCAAGCTGTTCACGATGTTCCAGCACCTGCACAGTCAGGCCGACTTCGAGGGAGCGGGGGTGGGGCTGGCCAATGTCCGGCGCATCGTGACCCGGCATGGCGGCACCGTCATCGCAGAAGGGCAGCCCGGTGTGGGGGCCACCTTCGGCTTCACCCTCCCCAAAATTGAAGGTAAATAGGCCCAAGCCTCACATTGACCTGACCGCGGACTGCACTTGACCGATCCTGCATGCGCTGACAGCACGTGTGATCCACAGAAAGCCAGGTGTCAATCGGCGGCGGTGGCCGCTCGGCAAGGAGACCGCACGTTGGCTGGCCCTACTTGGCACCCAGGCGAGTTGATACAGACACCCATGAGGACACCTACCCGCTTTTCCAGTTTGGATACGAAACAAACGGAACCCGTCTGACATCAGGTCAGGCAGCCTCCAGAAATAGTCCTGTCCTTCGGCTCAGCGCTGCTCCAGCGCTACCTGCTGCCGCATGGCCTGTCGCCGCCGCTTGACCGCGTACATGCGCTCATCTGCCAGGGCCAGCAACTCCACGCCCCTCCCCTCGCTGCTGTGGGCGATCCCCACGCTGGCCCCGCGCAACGCGCCGACCTGACGCGCGGCCATCACCGCCGTGTCCACCGCCTCATGCACCGTGTCTTCATCTGTACTACTCAGCACCACGAACTCGTCGCCGCCCAGCCGGTACACCTCGCCCGCGTTGCCCAGGGCCACACTCAGGGTGCGGGCGAAGACCTGAAGGAGCTTGTCGCCCTGGGCGTGGCCCTCGTGGTCGTTGAGCGCTTTGAGTCCGTCCAGGTCCAGTCCGGCCAGCAGGAAGGGCGTGCTGCCCTGCTGTCGCCGCGTCAGGTCTTCCTCCTGTGCCCGGCGGTTGAGCAGCCCGGTCAGCGTGTCATGGCGCGCTTCCTGGTAGGACAGGTCCATCTCCAGCCGGCGGTCCAGGGTACTGCGGATACTGCGGCCTACCGCTTCCAGCAGTGCGCGGTCACTGCCCCGCCAGTGGGCCACCGGATTGTCGCGCAGCCGCACTGACATCAAGAGTGAGGTCACCCCGCTGCGCGTGCCGAGCGGCAACCAGGCGATCTGCTGAACCCCACTGTCTACGCCAGTTGTCAAGGCCCCTGGATGGCCTGGGTAGTCATTCAGGTAAAGGGGTTGGCTGAGTGTTTTCAGAGACCAGGTGACCGAGTTGGGCCAGTCAGGCCGTTGGGTGGGAAGATCGGTGATCGCCTGGGGGAGCCGGGGGTTGAGGTGCGCGGCCTCCACCCGCAGGCCTTCCTCCTCAAAGATCAGCAGCCCGATGTAGTCGGCACTCAGGGCCCCGGCCAGCAGGGCCGAGGCGTTCAGGGTCATGGTCTCCGGGGTCAGGTCCAGGTCCATCAGTCCGGCAACGCCCTCCAGCACCTGGGCGTGGTCCAGACCACGCTTAAGGTCGGCGTTGCGGCGCTGCTGGGCATTCAGCTCGCGGCTCAACTCCAGGTTGCGTGCCCGCAGCTCCAGTTCACCCACCACCAGCGCGGCCAGGTCTTGCAGGGCCTGAAGGTCCTCAGGGGTCAGCGAGTGGGGCTGGTCGTCGGTGACACACAGCGTCCCGATGCGGTGGCCCGCCGGGGTGGTCAGGGGCGCGCCCGCATACATGTGGATGTGCGGCTCACCCGTGACCATCGGGTTGTGGGTGAAGCGCGGATCAATGTGGGCGTTCTCGATCACCATCGGCTCCGCTTCCAGAATGGTCCAGGCGCACACGGAGTCCCGGCGCGGCGCGGTGGTATCACCCGGACCGCTGGTGGCCTTGCTCCACTGGCGGTACTGGTCCACGAAGTTGATGAAGGCCACCGGGGCGTTGAGCAGGCGGGCCGCCAGCCGGGTGATGCGGTCGAACGCCTCTTCCGGGGGCGTGTCGAGGATCTGGTAGCGGGCCAGATCCAGGAGCCGGGCGTATTCATCGGGCGGAAGCGGCGCACTGGTCATGGGTCACAGCCTGCCACACTGACCCTTGTTCAGGTCTGACAGGGGCATTGTCTGAAGCCGCTGTGGGACGGCACGTTGAGGGAAAGTACCTGAGATCTTGCAGTTTTCGGTCAGATCAGCAAAACACTGTCGAGCACGGCCTCTATCGTTTGAATTTCTCTCCTGAGTTCAGAAAGCCGCACCAGGCCGCAGTATTTTTGTCTGAGCCGTTGTGCGACCGCTCGCCAGTCTGGCCAGATCTTGGAGGATGCTGGTGCATCCTCCAAGATCTCCAGGTGACAGAGGACATCACTCAGAAAACACAGGCAGCAGTACCGAAGCATGCCCCGTTTGGTGTATTGCCCAGAGCGGTGGAGACCGAACCTACTCTTCAACGTCTTGAACAGTGCTTCGATCCGCCAGCGTTTTCGACCGTTGGCCCGGATCGTGTCTGGAACGACGTTCAGGGTTGATACTACGTATCGTTTCTTGCGTGTTCCGTCACCCGAACTCGACAGCCAGATCCAGTACAGCCAGAGTTGAAGGTCTGGAAGTCCTGGCAGCATCATGGCCTGCCTCTGCCGTGTGACCTGTCCAATGGGACGTCCTTGTGCTGTCACACGATTGCTTGGAATCGTGACCGAAACCTCCAGGCCAAGTTGCACCACACCAGCGAGAAATGCTTTGCTACAAAATCCAGCGTCGGCAAGCACCAGCGGCACTCACGAGTGCCGCTTTATCAGCTCGTCTGGGAGGCGAGTCAACATCTTCAGGGCCAGGTCCGCTGGCGAAGGCTGTCCTTTGCCGCGCCAGATGAGAAATGACCAGGGGAAACGCCTTGAGCCATGACAGAGATGCAGCACGACCAGATGCACCCCATTTACCCCGTTGAAGTGGTGGATCCAGGGTGCAAGCTGCTCAAATTTTCCCTCCTTATGCAGCGAGGTCATGTCAACAATCAGTTCTAGACGCTGCTGGTGACTGTAAGGCACACGTCGAAAGCGTTCGAACTCATCGAGAGCGTGCTGGCGCATGGCCCGGATCACTGCACGAATATTCCAGCTGTCGTGATTGAAAAATCGGCTGACTGCCGAGGGGGATTTGACAGTGGCCAATTGGGGAAGCGGTTGGCCTTGACCAGCCAGAAACAGGTTCATCACAACCTCGAACGTCTCGCGGTGCTGCTTTCGCTGAAATGTTGACAAGATAGCCGAAAAAAGCTGTCCAGCACGCTGCTTGCCTAAATCCATCTATGAATTCTGCACTGGAAAACCGTGCTGGACAGTATTTTGCTGATCTGACCGAAAACTGCAAGATCTCAGGTACTCGACTGCTGCTCACCCCGCGCGCGGTTGGGCCATGACATGCGCCTGCACCGCACAAATCCACACCACAAGACCTGCGGGTTGACCCGCGTGAAATACAGCAGCTTGGGGGCGGAAGGCTTTGAACGCGGGTCCTGGCGTGGCAGGACGAAGCCTGGAGCGAGTGCGGGCAAGCCACACCAATGATGGTCGGCCATTGAATCCAGGGCAACTCGCCCGCCCAGGCGAGGCGCTCATTTCATCGGGCCTAGTCTAAAGAACCGACTCAGGACGCGGCCCCGATGCAGGGATCAAGGCGGTAGGACCGTCTTGTTGAGCCACAACAGAAAAAACGCCCTCCAGGAAGGCGTTTGTTTGGTAGACCCGAGCAGATTTGAACTGCTGACCCCTACAGTGTCAATCTCATTGGAAGCCCTATTTTAGAATCTGTTGGAATCTCTTAGAATCTGTTAGACCCGCTCCAGACGTCACTTTCCAGCACTTCGAGTCTCCTGGGGAATTCTGGGGAACCCTGGCATTGCTACCGCCGTTGCTGCCAGAATTCAGCGCTGAAGACCGTCCGTCGACTCGCTCCGGTTCATCAATTCGCCGAGGGTCAGGGCCGCCCGTTCGCGCTGCTCCTCGAAGACGTGCGCGTACAAGTCCAGAGTTAGGCTGGCGCGGCTGTGGCCGAGGCGGTCCGCCACCGACTTGGGATCAAGGCCCTGGTAAATAGCGAGACTGGCGTAGGTGTGGCGCAGATCATGGATGCGGATGCGGCGCACCTTGGCCATTTCCAGCAGCACATACCAGTCCCTCAGCAGGTTACGCGGGTGGTACAGCGTGCCGATGCTGCTGGCGAACACCAGGTCGGTCGCCTGCCAGTCCTCCCCTGCTGCGTCACGCTCGCGGTGCTGGCGTTCGCGGTGCAGGCGCAGCGCTTCTAACGTGTCGGCGGGCAGCGGAATGCGGCGGCGGGACTTCTCGGATTTCGGGGTGGTGATGGTGGCGGTGTTGCCCACCAGCACGCAGTTGTGACGCACGGTGATCACGCCACGGGTGATGTCTGCCCACTGCAGGCCACACAGCTCGCCGCGCCGCATCCCGGTGGTCAGGGCGAGGTAGACCAGGCCGTAAAGCCGGTCGTCCTGCACTGCCACGATCAGGCGCTGCACTTCGCTGGGTTCCCACACCTGAAAGTCGCGGCGCGGCACCTTCACGCGCTTGACCGCGTCGGCCGGGTTGCGGTGAATCAGGCCGAGCTGGAGCGCGTGCTTGAGGGCGGTGTTGAGCAGCGTCATGGCCCCGGCCACCGTGTTGGGATTGAGCGGCATGGCCCCCTCTTTGCGGGGCGTGGTGAGCAGATTGGTCTGCCAGTGCTGAATGTCCAGCGGAGTGAGCTTCTGGAGCTGGTGCCTGCCGAGGTGCGGCGCGACGTAGAGCCGGATCACATCACCGCGCTTGTGGGCGGTGGTGGCCTTCAGGTTGGGGTTGGTGTCGCGTATCCAGACTTCGAGGAACTCGCTGATGGTCATGCGGCTGCTGTCGATCAGGGCGTTCTCGTCACGCAGCCGCAGCAGGTGCTTGAGTTTCTCGCGGACTTCCTTCTGGGTTTTGCCGCGCACCGACTTGCGCTTGGGGCGGCCCAGGCCGTCGAGCTGCACCGTGATGGAACCGCGCCACGAACCGTCGGTGAGCTGGTAGATGGAGCCTTCGCCGTTTGAGCGTTTACCGGACATGAAGTGTCAGCACCTCGTTTCCGAGATCACATATCCGTTTAGGGTGGCTGAACGTGAAGTTGAGGCCCACCCGCTCGGCTTCACGGGTGATGTCATCGCGCTGCCGGGCTGGGCCGTAGCGACCCGCCTGGGCATCAGTGCTGACGCGCACGCCGCCCACCAGAGAGGTCTGCGGCTGAGGAATGGACAGGGGAGTCGTTTGGTGGGGGGTCATTGGTTACGGTCTCCCATCATTTGATCGGCATGCTGACGTCGCCACTGGAGTTTTTGTCGGAGGAGCCACACCACATCGTAGCGGTGGACCAAGCCAACCCGACGACGGCCACCAGGGCAAGAGAGAAACAAGGCAGTACTATCAACCCAATGCTTCAGCGCTTGTGTGACATGAAGAACCTGGCGCAACACACCATCAGTGGCAACCCTGGCGGCCTTTTCGCCCACGTGATGCGCCGGACCAAAGACGTCGAGTACCCGGACGGCTATGAAATGTGGGAGAGCAACGAATGGCCCACCGCTTGCCGGGGGTTGGGGATGTGTGGGAGATAAAGGTCGAGGGTCTGGTGCAGAAGTCCCCCACCGTTTTCCTGAGGTGTGGGCGTTGGCTTTGAGACTGCTGGTGGTCGCGTCCGATGTCCCCTGCAGTGGTAGACGGCTGGAATTCCTGGCGTCTAAGCAACAATTATTCCTCTCCGGCAGCAGGAGTTCGCGCAACGCGCTGCATGCTCTTCTCGCTGAGGGCCTTGTCGCACAAATTGGAAAGGCGCGGGACGGGCACCTGTATATCATCACGCCAGCTGGGGAACGCTTCAGGGAGGAGCTTGAGTCTCGCTAGAAAGGGGGTGGCAAGGGATGGAAGATGAACCTCAAGGACTTCGAGTAAAAGGGCGACGCAGGATTCTGCCTGACTCAGTGTCGCACCGACTCCTGGCGGTGGCCTCAGCAACACCGCGCCACTGGTTCGAGCTGGAAGAACTGGCGACTCGCCGAGGGATGCGCCTGTGCGACAAGGTCAGTATCACGATGGCGCTCAAGATGCTGGCCAACCACGGGTTTCTGGAGCGTCATCAGGGGCAACTGGATGGGAATGTCCAGCTGTATACCCTCACGCCTGAAGGGGAAGGGTTGCTCGACGAACTGCACCCGTGATCTGGTTGCCTGGGAGAGCAATGATCAGCTCCTGATCTGCCGGGGCTTGGCTGCATCCACCTACGCAAGATCGCTATTGGGTTCGAAGCTGGTGCGTTCATCTTCGCCTTCTCGTCTCAGTCCCGGCCCGAAGTCAGGATGCGATTCCAGCTCCAGGTACAAATCGCCACCCGCCTGCAACAGATCCAGATCCACGCCGTGTTGGCGACGCGCGGCGACGGCAGCGAAAACACCGGGGGAACGCTCGACAGGGCCTTGAACTCTCTGGTCAGGTGTGCCTGGTCGGAAAAGCCCAGCTCAAAGGTCAGGTCGGCCATCAGTACCGCCGGATTCATGCGGATGCGGGTGTTTGCCTCGCCGAAGCGGACCATGCGGGCCAGCGTCTTGGCGCTCACCCCGACCTGCTGTGCGAACTGGCGCTCTAGGGTACGCGTGCTGAGCTTCAGCTCCTCGGCCAGCGCGGCGATCCGCACCATGCCGAACGACTGGTAGATCCGCTGGGCCGCCTGCATGCCCGTGCCCGGTTCGCGGTGCAGTCCGGCAAGGCGCAACAGGTGCGCTTCGAGCGCCTCGCGTGCAGTGCGCCACTCGCCTCGCTGCACGAGCGCCACGATCTCACGGCCCCAGGTACTGGCGCTGAGAGCAGCGTCCAGAATGTCCGGTGTCATCGCTGCCTGCCAGCCCAGGAGCTGCCTGGCACCCCAGGGATAGCGTTCGGCCACCAGGGCGCGCAGTTGTCCCTGCACCACCGTGCGCTGGGGCTGAAGGGGAAATGGAGTGAGCACGACCGGTGAGATGGGGCGGAGCGTGTCGACGCTCGGCCCGACCAGGAGGGTGTCGGCCAGGAACATCAGGCGGACGGTACGCTCGGCCATGTCGTAGGTCTGCTGCGGCCCGGCCAGATGCATGTCTTCGAACTCCCAGTAGCCTTGCACCAGTTCGCGTAGGCCCGGGTCGGGGCCGTGGTGCCGGAAGCGCATGACTCCACGGTGACAGGCCAGGCTCCCCTCCGCCAGGATAGGGGTATTGAGTGTCCCAGCGCCGAGCTAACCAAAGCGCCTGGGTGCTGTTACTGACCACCACTCCTGTTGTCTTTGAAGAGTTGCGCAGGGAGCGTAGAGCTGGCTTTATTGAGTTTGAAGTCGTCCAGTAGCCAGTATGGGAGGAGACGATCGAGGTTGGTGATGCTGAAGTTGCCAGTTTGACTGACCGTCATGACGGCGTTCCAGCCTCGCTGGAATTTCAGGTTGTAGTGGGTATTCAGGCCCGTGCAGCGTCCTCTGACCGTGGCCGCCCGGTCAGCGCAAACCCAGCGTGAGCTGCGAACTGGCGTGCGCGGATCGTCGGCCTGAACGAGTGGTCCCACGATCCGGTCGGCGCTGAAGCTGTAGAGCAGCATGGTCTCGGCCTGATATGTCTGGAGGCTGGCGGGCACAGCACTGACGCCGTAGCAGGCCTGAAAAGGCTGAAGTGGCAACCTCAGGTTCAGCGGCACCGGCAGATAAAAACTGTCCTGATTGAGGACCGCCCTACCAACCAGTCGCCCCTGCACGAGATTGGTCAGCCAGACAGCGGGCGTGCCGACGGGCAGCAGGCGTCTAACCTGCTCAGGATTGGCCAGATGACCCTGGATGGTAACGAAGGAGGTGGGGGGACTCTTGGCCAAGCTGGCGCTCAGGGTCAGCAGCAGCGTGAGCGCGACGCAATAGTGAAGTGAGGCTTGAAAAGAGAGCATAGCGGACCAGAGCTTAGAGCCGCTTGGGGCGCTGACTGTCAGGGGAAAGAAGGCCCGCTTTTCGGCGTGGCGGGGGAACTTGGAGAGATGGGGATGCGGGCCACCCACTTGCCAGGCTCAGCGCTTAAGCCAGGACTGAGCCTGGCAAAGAGATAAATTTATTCAAATCAGACGAAAGACCGAGTTTTGTCGTCGAGCACGTGTTTTGTTACTCACGTCGTAGACGAACCGTTTCCGCGCCTCCTGGCTTTACAGGCTAAGAAAATTCTCATGCAATTTGGCCAATTTTTGGCCCTTCGCCAGGGTAAGTCCAACTCCCCATGCCGACCCCATGGTGTAACGTAGGTCATGAACAGCAAACTCAGAATTGTGCAGACCCATCACGAAGACTTGGTCATCAAGTCACCGTCAGACAAGTTGATTGCGGACGCTAAGGCTGCCTTAGGCAAGGCCCAGGGTGTGCTGACCGTTGAACGCAAGGGGACCGTGTATCACCTGGCCGTCCAACACATCATCCGCCTGGAAGTCGAGCAGGAGGATGACCACGAGGACTAACAGTTCATCCTGAGTGCTGAGGCACCGGGGAAGAAACACTGAGCGCGCGTTTATAAAGGGTCGAGGCGACGAATCATCAGGCGAATGTTAGCGAGATAGCACCAGGCGGCAGAGGTGTGGCAGCGGCCTTCATCGTCCCGACTCAACCGACGGGAGCGTGTCAACCATGTTAATGGGCGTTGTTAATGGGCGTTCCACTGTCTGCCAGGCTGAAGAGTCGTGAGGTAGGTTTCTCCAGGCAGTGCCGCCCTGCAAGACAGACATGATCGCGCACAGCATTTCGTGGAGGTCGACCGTGCGCGGTCGACCTCCTGGTTTGGCAGCGGGGAGCAACGGTTCAGCCACTTAAACTGAGCTTGGGTCAGGTCCGATAAGTAAGACTTGCATTTCATCTGTAAAAATTGCCACCGGCCCTGACCCTTTATAACGCGCTCTCAGGATGACGATGGAGTCTCGTGTGCCGGAGGGAGCTATTACAGAGCATCTCCGGGTGCCACATTGGGCTGGAATGGGCCGCCGTATTCGATCGGAATCACTGCCGCATACGACCGGAATACGCAGTACCGACGTGCTTCTGTTGCCGCTGGAGCTGCTTGGATTGTGGGCGGCCCGACGCTTGACCCTGGAGCAGAATCTGACCGCCGCTGTACGGAATCAGGCCGTCGATGGCCCGCAGCAGGGTGGAGTTGCCCGCGCCGCTGGGGCCGATGATGGCGGTAAGGTCCTGGCCGCCCTGCACCCTCACATCGTGCAGGGCGGGCTTGCCCCGGTGGTGCGCTTCCAGATGTTGGGTTTCAATCACGGCGGCTCCAGTACTTGAGAGGGAGCTTGAGTCGCGTCGCGGTAGGGGCCGAGTGTCAGTGGAATGTACGTGGGCAGTCCGGCAGAAGTCAGGTGGTGTGGACGCGCAGCTCGTCCGAATGGACGTCCAGACCTGTGCTTACACCGTCCACCCAGGCCATCGCCCGTTCCAGCTCGCTTGGCCTGACCTCCACGATCAGGCGCGGGTCCGTGATACCCGCCCGCAGTGCGCGCAAAATGCTGGGCCAGTGAACCGTGCCCTCGCCGGGTGCGAGGTGCGCGTCCGAGGCGGCGTCGTTGTCTTGCAGGTGGACGTGACCCAACCACTGGTCCGCCGCGTGCAGCCAGTGGGACGCCTGAGGCCCGCCGCGCGCGGCCATCAGGTGCGCGTGACCCACGTCGATACTCAGGCGCACAAATGGGCTGTCGAATGAAGTCACCAGCGCCAGCAGCGGCTCAGGGTTGGTGTCCAGGATATTTTCAATGACCAGCGTGCAGCCGAGCTGCTCAGCGCGTTCCAAGACTGGGCGCAGGGTAAGGTGGGTCAGCTCTATTTCCTGCTCCAGCGTGTCCCGGTGCGCCACCAGGGCGTGGCCGAAGAAGTAGAACGGGCTGTGAATGACCAGATGCGTGCCGCCCACCGCCTCGGCGTAGTCCAGACCCAGCAGGTAACGGGACTGCACCACCCGGCGAATCTCCGGGTCAAGGCTGGCGAGCGAGAGGTTCCAGAACGGCGCATGCACCCCGATGCGGCCCGTGTGCCCCTCCAGCAACTCGCGGGATTGCCGCGCCACCTCGCGCCAGTCGCCATCCAGTAGAGCCGGCACCTCGCAGATGTCTTGAAGTTCAACGTCTCGCGCTCCGTCTTTAAGCCACCCAGCGGCCTGTCTCAGTTCCGGCAAAGTCACGGCCAGCCCCAATCTGCTCAGATCGTTCATGGCTGGACGGTAAGGGTGCTTGGTCAGCCGCCCGTCACCCACGCTTCACCCGCCGCGCCACACCTTTCACGCTGCATCCCGACTCTTTCTGGGGGAGGCTGAGCCTGACATGAGCATCACAAAGGGCGCTCACACTCCGAGGCGGACATGAAGTTGAAATTCAGCCCAAGCCTTCAGCGAGCAAGGAGCGAAACGATGAAGAAGACACTGATGCAGCGCAAGTCCGTGCGGGTGGGTCTCCTGATGATCGCAGGTACATCCCTGGCGGCTTTGGCCCAGACCATGACGATGCCCAATCTGCCCGCCAGCGTGGTGACAGCGGGCAAAAAAGATGGCAGCCTCAACACCATCGCCCTGCCGCCAGACTGGGCCAATTACGGCGAGATCATCAGCACCTTCGAGAAGATGTACGGCCTGAATCTCACCAACGCTTCTCCCAACATCTCCAGCGCCGAGGAATTGCAGGCCATCCGCTCGCTGAAGGGCCAGAAACGTGCCCCGGACGTGGTGGATGTCGGTCCAGCCTTCGCCATCAGCGGCACGGGCGAGAAGCTGTTCACCCCCTATAAGCCGTCGACCTGGGCCAGTATCCCTGCCGACGCCAAGGACAAAGACGGCCACTGGGTGGGCAATTACTTCGGCGTGATCTCGTTCGGCGTCAACAAGAACATCATCAAGAACGTGCCCAAGACCTGGGCCGACCTCGCCAAGCCGGAATACAAGGGTCAGGTGGCGCTCAACGGCAATCCGCTCTCGGCGCAGGCCGCCTTCTCGGCGGTCTGGTCGGCGGCGCTGGCCAACGGCGGCTCACTGGATAACATTCAGCCGGGCATCGACTTTTTTGCCAAACTCAAGAAAATGGGCAACTACATCCCGGTGGGGGCCACGCCCGCCACCGTTCAGACCGGACAAACGCCCATCGTGGCCGACTGGGATTACCTGAATCTGGGCTACAGCAAGCAGTTCGCCGGGAAGGTCGACTGGAGCGTGGTCGTGCCGAACGACGGCGTGTACGGCAGCCACTACGCCACCGCCATCAGCGCCACTGGCCCCAACCAGGGAGCCGCCAAACTGTGGGAGGAGTTCATCACGTCCGACGCCGGGCAGATGCTGTTTCTCAAAGGCTACGCCCACCCGATCCGCTTCAACGACATGGTCAAGCGCGGCGTGATTCCCAAGGACGTGTTGGCCAGCTTGCCCGACGCGGCGATCTACCAGAAAGTCAGGTTCGCCACGCCTGCCCAGGTGACCAAGGCGCAGGACGTGCTCAAAGCCCAGTGGGCCGCCAAGGTCGGGCAGTAACCCTTCACCTTTCCCGGCTCCTTTCCCCGTCCGCCGTGTGGCTGGCGGGGACTTTTGGATCAAGGCCCCTCGTTCATCTTCAGGAGGACAAGTGGAACGCTCCCCAGACCCGCGAACCAAGATGCTCAGCGCTGAACTGGACGGCGCACTCAGCGCCCAGCCCGCCGCCACCGCAGTCATTGATACAGTGGCGGCACTGGGCGGCGCGGCCCAGTCCCCACGTCCGGTTCGCCCCTGGAATCACTGGCTGAGCACCGCGCTGTTTGTCGGCCCACTGCTGATCGTATTGCTGGCCTTTCTGATCGTTCCGGCCCTGGCGGTGCTGGTGGGGGCCTTCCGCTCGGACGGGGTGGACGGATCGGCGGGCGGCTGGACGCTTGGGCATCTGCGGGCGCTGGGCCAGCCGCAGTATCTGACGGGCCTGAAAAACAGCGTGCTGCTCAGCGGCGCGTCAGCCCTGCTGGGAACATTGATCGGTGGGCTGACCGCCTACGCCGTGCTGGGCGAGGGCGGCCCACGCTGGCTGCGTGCCCCACTGATCGCCTTTTCGGGCGTGGCGGCGAATTTCGCGGGCGTGCCGCTGGCACTGGCCTTCGTCGCCACACTGGGCACCACCGGCATCCTGACGCGCTTACTGGCGGCGGTGGGCCTGGACCTCAACCGCTCCGGCTTCAGCTTATTTACCTTCAGCGGGTTGATCTTGGTGTACCTGTACTTCCAGATTCCGCTGATGGTGATTCTGATTGCGCCCGCACTGGACGGGTTGCGGCGCGAGTGGCGCGAGGCGGCCGAGAATCTGGGGGCGTCGGCGGGGCAGTTCTGGCGCTTTGTCGGCCTGCCGATTCTGGCCCCGGCGCTCCTCGCCAGCGCGGTGCTGCTGTTCGGCAACGCCTTTTCGGCTTACGCCACTGCCTACGCGCTGACCTCCGGAGCGCTGCCGCTGCTGCCGCTTCAGATCGGCGCGGTGCTGTCGGGCAATGTCATCTCCGACCCGCACCTGGGGCAGGCCCTGGCCCTGCTGGTGATCGCAGTGATGGCCCTGACCATGGGCCTGTATACCCTGCTGGAACGACTCGGTTCCCGGTGGCGCAAATGAAGGAAAAACAGTGAGGCAAAATATTCTGGCCCAGACCGGTCGCGGTGTGTGGATCGGCGTTGTGGGCGTGTACTTCATGCTGCCGCTGCTGGCACTGGCGATCTACAGCTTGTGGGCGGGCGGCAGCCGCTACGACTTCTCGGCTTACGCCAGAATCTTCAGTGACCCACAGTTTCACCAGACCTTCGGGCTGTCGTTCGGGCTGGCGGTGGAAACCATCCTGATCAGCTTTGCGCTGGTGATTCCGGCGGCCTTCTGGGTCAATCTGCGTGCGCCAGGCCTGCGAAACCTGCTGGGCAGCCTCTCGATCCTGTCGTTTGTGGTGCCGCCCATCGTTCTGGTCGGTGGCCTGACCAGCCTCTACAAGGGGCCGGAGTGGTTCGTCGGTACACCGCAGTTTCTGGTGGCCGGGTACGTGGTGCTGAGTCTGCCCTACACCTACCGCACCTTAGATACTGGCCTGCGGGCGCTGGATTTGCAGACACTCAGCGAGGCGGCGCAGAGCCTGGGGGCAGGCTGGGGCACCCTGCTGCGGCGCATTATCCTGCCCAACATCCGCAGCGCCGTGCTGGGCGGCTCGCTGCTGACCCTTGCCATCGTGCTGGGCGAATTCACCCTCGCGAACGTACTGCTGTTTAACACCTTCGCGGTCTACATCAATTACATCGGTCAGACGCAGGGCACGCCCGCCGCCGCGCTGTCGCTGATCAGTCTGGCCGTCACCTGGGCCGCCATGCTGGTCATGCTGCGGGTTGGGCGGGGCCGGGCCGAACTGGGAGGCACAAGATGAGCCACTTGACGGTTGAGAATGTCTCCAAAACCTACGCTTCCAATACCGCCCTCTATCCGATCAACCTGGCGCTGGAGCAGGGCGAGCTCATCACGCTGCTGGGGCCGTCGGGCTGCGGCAAGACCACCCTGCTCAGAATCGTGGCGGGCTTCACGGCACCGAGCGGTGGTCAGGTGCGGCTGGGCGGGCGCGACCTGACCCAGCTGCCCGCCGCCAGACGGCAGATGGGCATGGTCTTTCAGGCTTACAGCCTCTTCCCCAACCTCAGCGCCGAGGACAACGTGCGCTTTGGGCTGAAGGTACGCGGCGTGGACAAAGCGGCCAGTCAGCAAAAGCTCAACCGGCTCTTCGAGATGATCGGCCTGAGCGACATGCGGCAGCGCTTTCCGCATCAGCTCTCGGGTGGCCAGCAGCAGCGCGTGGCGCTCGCCCGTGCGCTGGCGATTGAGCCGCAGGTCTTGCTGCTCGACGAGCCGCTCTCGGCCCTGGATGCCCAGGTGCGCCTGAATTTGCGCGACGAGATTCGCCGGGTGCAGCGCGAAACCGGCACCACCACGCTGTTTGTCACACACGATCAGGAGGAGGCATTGGCCATCTCTGACCGGGTGGCAGTGATGCAGCAGGGCCGGGTCGCCCAGCTCGGGACGCCGGAAGACATCTACTGCCGCCCTGCCACGCCCTTTGTCGCCGAATTCGTGGGCACTGCCAACTGTCTGGACGCGGTAGTGACTGACCCATTACGCGGCCTGATCACAGTGGAGGGCTGGGCCGCGCCGATCCTGGTGGACGCGGCGCGGCCCTACCCGCTGGGCCAGCGGCTCAAGCTGTATCTGCGCCCCGAGGAACTCAGGCTGGGCGCGGAGGATGCGCCAGGGTCACTGTCCGGCGAGGTGAGCGACAGGCGCTTCCTGGGTTCGCTGACCCGGCTGAGTGTGCGGGTTGGTCCTCATATCCTGGTGACCGACCTTCAGGGCAGTGCGGCGGGCGGGTTTCCGCTGGGAACGCGGGTGGGAGTCAGCTTCTCGCCGCTGGCGGCCCAGATTCTGGCGGTCTGATTACGGATTCAGGCTGAAGACGCTGGCATTTGTAATCTCAAGGCCCACCTGTTCGCCAGGTGCATACCCGCTGGAACGCTGCGCGATCACCACCGAGCCGCCTGGCAGGCGAAAGCGGCCCAGCGGCGCGCCGCGTACCGAGGCGTCGCGTTCGAAGGTGGCCTGAAGCACCGTGCTCTGGGCCGCCACTGCCCTCGCGTGTTCCCAGCGCATTGTTACCACCGCCTCACCGTCAGGCAACGCCGCCGGAGCGCGCCAGCTGCTTGAAAGCGTCCACCTGCGCCTGCACGTCGGCCTGTACCTCGGAGGTGTAGAGGGTCAGGGTACCACTGAGGTTGGATGGAGCGGTCTGGGCGCTGGCCAGGCTCAGGCCAGACAATGCAGCCGTCAGGAGAAGGTGTTTCATCTCTACGGCTTGGCGGGTGAATGTCAGATGGAGGTCTGCGGACTCTCAGTTTAGATGAGATTGGCCCACACTGGATTGGTCAGGGCGTAGAGTTCACCGCCTGGAAGCCGGATCTCGAGATTGAACCAGCGCTCCACGTGCAGTTCAAGCGTCTGGGTACCGTCTTCGCTCACGGGCTGCACCACCTGCGTGCCGTCCGTATTGATTCGCAGTTCGCACCCGCCTGGCAGCGAATGCCAGTGGAGTTGGACTGTCCAGGGTCCGGCAGCTTGAACGCTTCCCAGCGTCGCTGCGCCGCTGGGCGTCTGAACATCCAGTTCCAGGCACGTGGCGCGGGCCAGGTAAGTGTTGCCCGCCTGAAGTTGCGAGAGTAAGGTGGCTGAATCCGTTGTCGTCGGAGTGCAGGTAAACCCGTCGCCCACCGCGTAGTCCGGCCCGTGAACATCCGTTCCCGCTGCGGCGATCACCCGCCGCCCCTGTGCCAGCAGATCGTACCAGTGGGCCAGCGCCTGAAGGTTGTGCGGCTGGTTCCACGCGCCATTCCAGACTTCCAAATGGGTGGCCTGACTGGGCCTCAGATCAAAGTACGTCCAGGCGCAACCGGTGCAGATGGGATCACCCTCCGAAAAGGGGTGGGCGATGGTAAAGAGGCCCCCTGAATTTACGACGCGCTCAGCCAGTTCCCGCGTGCCGTGCAGGGCATCCAACTCAGTCCAGTCCTGGTATTCAGTCAGACCCAGCACCGTCGCGTGGCCGTAAAAGGTCGTCAATTCCAGGCCAGGCAATTGCAGGAACGTCGGCGCGAGGCGCGTGAGCTCGGCGCTTCCGCTGATGGTGTTGTGGTCGGTCAGGGCCAAAAAGCTCAGCCCGCGCCGGGTGGCCGCCTCGGCCAGTTCGCGCACCGTCCAGCGGGCGTCGGAGTGATCGGTGTGGCAGTGCAGGTCGCCCAGCATCCAGGGGCCAGGGGCAGGTTGACTCTCCAGTGGCTTCTGCGTAGGCAGCGCGGGCGGCAATCCGTCCAGCGATTCCACCACGACCTCGCCCCAGGTCACGCCCGCGACCATATGGGTGTGAACGACCACTTCCCACTCCCCCGGCGTCACCGGCCCCGGCAAAAAGCCCGGCGTGGCCCACTCGGTGCCGAGAAGTGCTTCATGACGGGTGCCATGACGGTGACCCGCCCCCCTGAATCCCTGCGGCGAAAGGAGGCTGAAATTGATCATGCTGTGAATTTCCCCGGCTCCCGACGGACCAAAAGTCAGCGTGACACGCAGGGCCTGAACACCTGCTGGAACCATAAACGGCAGGCGGAGGTGGCGTTTGAAATCATGAAGATGCAGTCGCAAGGGAGAGCGGAGCAGTTCAGGCATCACTGACTGTGCGCTCCCATTTGTCAGGAAGTTGTGATTGACGATGTGCTGACGCGGCGGGCCTACGGTCAGGCCATGCGGAACATACTCACTGCTGGCGCGGCCCTGCTCACCGTCACCCTGCTGGGCGCGTCGCTGGCCCAGGACAAGACCGTCACCCTCAACATCTATTCGGGCGGCGACGTGAACGTCAAGGATTTGTGGGAGCAGAGCCTGATCCCGATGTACCAGAAAACCCACCCCAATGTGCGCCTGAATCTGGTGTTCTCGCCGCACGGGGCGGGCGATCAGGCCACACTCGACCGGCTGGCCGCCGCCAAGAAGGTCGGCAAAATCTCCGGCGTGGACATCCTGGAAGGGCCAGTGGACACTGCCGGAGATGCTGGGCTGATGGAACCGCTGGACGCCAAGAAAGTGCCGATGCTGGCCCGCGTGGATCAGAACGTGGTCAAGCGCTCGCACGGCTTCGGCGTGCCTTACCGGGGGTCAAGCGTGGTGCTGGCCTACGACAGCAGCAAGGTCAAGAATCCGCCGCGCACGCTGGAGGCGCTGCTGGCCTGGGTCAACGCCCACCCCGGCGAGTTCACTTACAACACCCCCGACACCGGCGGCAGCGGCAACGCCTTCGTGACCCGGATGCTGCGCGGCGGCATCACTCCCGCCGACTCGGCCTTTTTTGAAACCGATTACGACGCCAGCAAGGAAAAACAGTGGGACAAGGGCCTGACGGTCCTCAAGGCGCTGGCACCCAAGCTCTACGGCGGCGGACAATATTCCAAGAACAACGTAGAAACCCTGCAACTGCTCGGCAAGGGGGCCATCACGATGGGGCCAGTCTGGTCGGACATGGGCCTGAGCTACCTCAAGCAGGGCCTGCTGCCTGACAACATCAAGCTGACCCAGATTGATCCGCCGCTCTACGGTGGGGCCGCTTACGTGGGCGTCGCCAAAGACAGCGTCAACAAGCAGGCCTCTTACGACCTGCTCAACTGGATGCTCTCGCCGGACGTGCAGGCCGTGGTGGTGGACAAGATGAACGGCTACCCCGGTGTCAAGATTCAGTACATGTCCAAGGCGGTGCAGGCCAAGTACGGCGACATTGCCAAGGATTTCAGCTTCGGGTTTTCCAGCAAGTACGGCAGCGACATGAACCGCCTGTGGTACGAGAAAGTCGCGGGCACGCCCCAGCCGCAGAACTGAGTCAGTGAGCTGGCGAGTGCCCCTGAAGGCTGGGGGCACTGTGCCTTTTAAGACAGTGCCTTTTGAGAACGGTGCACGTTCAGAATGGAGGAGTTCCGCTTGAGTCAGGCTCTACCCGCCCACGCCCGCCGCTTTCGCTGGCCCACCCAGGCACTCTGGGGGCTGGCGTTTATGACGCCGCCCACTGCCGTGCTGATCTTCCTGGTGCTGCTGCCCGCCTATGAGGCGCTGAAGTTCTCGCTCGGCATCGTGCCCGCCGACAACGTGTCGTATGCCAGCGGCCTGAATTTGATCTCCACCCAGTCGCCGACCCTGAAAGTCTTTGAGAACCTGTTTGCCAGCCCTGCCTTCGCACAGAACATGCGGCTGACACTGTTCGTCACCTTCTTCTCGGTGCTGCTACTCACCGCGCTGGCCTACGCGCTGGCGCTGTATGGCCGCTTCGGGCGCGGCGTGCGGCTGCGCGGGGTGGTGCGAACCCTGTATCTGCTGCCGATGTTCGTGCCCGGCATTATTGCGGTCTACGCCCTGATCACCTTCTACGGCGACAACGGCCTGCTGGAAGCCGTACTGAACGTCGTCCACATTCCCTACCACTCCCCGATTCGCCACGAATGGGGCATCGTGCTGGGACAAGTCTGGACGGGGATTCCGTTTGCTGTGCTGCTGCTCTCCAGCGGCCTGGACGGAATCAGCGAGGAGCAGGTGGAGGCCGCCCGCGACGCTGGAGCAAGTTTCTGGACGCTCCTAACGCGCATCATCTTGCCGCTGAACGTGGTGCCGCTCTTGATTGTGCTGACCTTTACCTTCATCGGCGTGTTTGGCAGCTTCACGGTGCCGTATCTCCTCGGCTCCGCTGCGCCGCAGATGCTGGGTGTCAGTATGCAGATGAATTTCGGGGCCTTTCGCCAACCGCAGGTCGCCGTGGCGCTGGCGGTCTTCAGCTTCGCGGTGTGCGCGCTGGTCGGCTACATCTACGTGGCGGCCACCACCCGCCAGAACCGGGGGCGGATATGAGCCTGACGTGGTTCTGGCGCTCCGGCCCGCTGCGGCACGCCCTGACTCTGATTGGCGTTTTCGCCTTTGGAGCCTTTTTGCTGTTGCCTTTGTGGACGCTACTTTTGTGGGCGGTGGCGACGCGCTGGAACTTTCCGGGCCTGGTGCCGCAGGAGTTTGGCCTCAAGTGGTGGAGCTGGGTCTTTCAGAACTCGGACGTGGGCAAGTCGGCCTTCTGGAGTCTGACCACTGCGCCCACTGTGACGCTGCTCTCCGCTGCCGTCTGCCTGCCCGCCGCCTACGCCTTCTCGCGCTTCGAGTTTCCACTCAAGCGGCTGTTTTACGTGGCGCTGCTGGCTTCCAACGCCTTTCCAAGAATCGGGCTTTACATCGCCATCGCCGCCTTCTTCTTTCAGTTCGGATTGATCGGCACCTTCTGGGGCGTGGTGCTGGTACAACTGATCGGTACGTTGGTCACCATGACCTGGATTCCGGCGGCGGCCTTCGGCGCAGTGCCGCGTGAACTGGAGGAAGCGGCCCGCGATGCTGGGGCCAGCCCGCTGCGGGTCTTTTTCAGCGTCACCTTGCCCATCGCCATGCCGGGCATCATCGTGGCGCTGATTCTGACGTTCCTCGGCTCGCTGGACGAATCGCAGGCGACGCTGGTGGTTGGTGCGCCGGGCGTCACCACCCTACCGGTGCTGATGTACACGCTGGTCGACAGCTACCCGGAGCCCGTCGGAGCGGTGTTCAGCGTGCTGCTCACCATCCCGTCGGTGCTGCTCTTGATCGTGGCGCGGCGCTACCTGCTGGCCGGGTATCTGGCAGCGGGCTTCAAGGGAGGATAAGAATGGCCGAGATCGACTTTAGCAATATCTCCAAACTCTACGCAGGCAAACCCGCCGTGAACACCCTGAACCTGCAGGTGGCGTCCGGCGAACTCGTCTGCTTGCTGGGGCCGTCGGGCTGCGGTAAGACCACCTCGCTGCGGATGCTGGCGGGCTTTTTGACCCCGGACGCGGGCGACATCACTTTGGACGGACGCAGCCTGCTGCCGCTCGGCCCGGAAGCGCGGCCCACCGCAATGGTGTTTCAGCGCTACACCTTATGGCCGCACATGAACGTCTTTCACAACGTCGCCTTCGGCCTCAAGTTGCGCCGGGTGTCCAAGGCGGACGTGGCGCGGCGGGTGGGCCAGGCGCTGGAACTCGTCGGCTTGCCGGGGATGGAGGGGCGCAGTCCCAGTCAACTGTCGGGTGGCCAGCAGCAGCGGGTGGCGCTGGCCCGCGCCCTGGTACTGGAACCCCAGGTGCTGCTCTTGGATGAGCCGCTCAGTAGTTTGGATGCCAAGTTGCGCGTCTCGCTGAGAGGTGAGATTAAAGCCATCGTGCGCGAGTTGGGCATCACCACCGTCTTCGTCACCCACGATCAGGAGGAGGCAATGGCCGTCGCTGACCGTATCGCCGTGATGTTCGGCGGCGAGTTGCACCAGGCGGATGCACCCGGCACGCTCTACGCCCGGCCCGCCACCAGGGAGGTCGCAGACTTTATCGGTACCATGAACTTCCTCCCTGCGTCGGCGACGGGCACCCACCTCCACGCAGGGCCACTGGCGTTTGAGCTGGCAGGCGAACCCATCAGCGGCCCGCTGGAAGTCGCCATTCGCCCGGAGGATATTTACTTTGCACCAAGCGGCATTCCTGCCGAGGTCATCAGCGAATCCGATCTGGGCCACTACCGAGAGATGCAGTTGAGGGTGGCTGGGCTGGACGCGCCGCTGCTGACCTTCGTACCACGCGGCGAGGGGAGCGCGGCGGCGGTACAGGTGCGCCGGGCGGTCGTCTACGCGGGCGGCCAACTCGTTGGCGAAGCCGTCCCGGTGCCCAGACTGGTGTCAAGGTGAGCGCCACCTCACCGTATCTGCTGAAACGCCGAGCCGCTGGCCCACTGCGAACCGCCCACCGGGGAGCGCCGCGCCTCGCGCCCGACAACACGCTGGAGAGCATCGTCGCCGCCGCCCGCTTCGATGTGGATTTTGTCGAAGTGGACGTTCATCTCACCCGTGATGGGCAAGTACTGCTGTGGCACGACGAGCAGTTCATCATGCCGGAAGGGGCCTATGAAATTGCCCGGCACAGCCTGGCCGAACTCCGCGCCTTAAAAGTGCCGGACGGAACGCTGGCCACCTTACCCGAGGCCATTGAAGCCGTTCAGGGACGCGCTGGTCTGATGATTGATCTCAAAGCGCCGGAACTGCATGACGAGATTGAACAGGCACTGCGTTCGGCAGCGTTTACTGATGTCTTGGTCTGCGGCGGCTACGATGGAACGCTGCGGCGGCTTAAAGCGGCCTTACCCGACATCGCAGTGTCACGCACGCCAGACGCGGCCTACCATCAGGAGTTGTCTCATCGTTTAAAGGCTGAGGCTTATCTGGACGCCGTCACGGTGTACTGGCGCACGGTGGGGCCGGAACTTATAGCAGCGGCGCAGCAAGCAGGCGTGCTGGTGCTGGCCTGGACGGTGGATCATCCGCATCTCGCCCAGCAGGTCCTAGAAGCTGGAGCCGACGGCATCACCAGTAACGATGTGGCATTGCTGGTGACACTCTCCAAAAAATTGGCCAGCAGACCGTTTCTCAGTGACTCATCCCGGTAATACGCTTAGTTCTGCAGGCTCAGAAAACCGTCACCATACCCGCACCCGATGTAGAAATCGGCCCACTGAGTGCCCTGAACGCGCCTGGCCAGTACCTGACCTTCACTTATCCCAACCAGGGCGAGCCGTACAAATCGGTGGTGGCCCGCGTCAGCAAAGTGGTGGACGGGCACACCCTGACCTTGAAACAATCGGATGAAGAAATCTATCTGCGGGCCTACAGCCTGCGCTGCCCACATTCCGGCTGCACGGTGGACGAACCGGGGGCCAGGTTGATGCAACCTGGCACCATCCTGATCTGTCCCTGTCACGGCAGCGAGTATGACGGGGTAAACGGCGCTCTAGAATTTGGCCCCGCTACCATCGGCCTGACCGCTCTGCGCGTGGAAGTTCGCGGGGATAGCCTCTATTGCGTGGGCATCGCGCCTGCCCTGTAAGTTCAGGAAAGTAGCTTACGGTCAGGTTGTGTTGCCTTGATCATTTAATGCAGACTAGAGAACATCTGGAGTTGCCTCAATTTTGTGATTCTTCCAATGGTGCCATTGCTATGCAAAAGGTTCAATGTGCTTCTTAGGAGTTTGTGTTGCCTGCCGGACAGTTAAGGGGTCAAGGCGGGGTGTGAACGCTGTCAAGATGAAGGATGGACCTCGGCACCGCACTGTTGACCACGGCCCGCGACCAGCCATTCGACTACCTTTGCCCCGAGCCTCACTGGTCGCTTGTCGCATGATCTGGAGCAACTTGCCGATGACATCGCCTTGCTCGTGCTCCCTGAACGACAACCGCGCTCTTACCCAGAGCCGTCAAAATCAAGATGACCCTCTTCCCAAGAAAAGGACGTGCCAGCGCGCCTTCGCCTTCTTAACTTACCGGCATTGCGGTTAGGGCAACACAACCTCTTCGAACGTGTTCTCATTTGCCAACCTCTCTGCGACTTTGCGGTAGCCATTTCAGGCGACGCCCGCGTCAAGGGCACTACCCGCCAGCGGGTGATCGAGCATTGCCAGCAAACAGGTTACACCCCCAGCTTCAGCGGGCGCAGTCTCTCGACCGGGCGCAGCTTCACCCTTCACGTCGTGTCCCTGAGTGACGATGGCCATGTAGGCCGGTTTCTGAGCGATTTTCTCCTCAGCGCTTCCCGGGCCGCCAAGACGCGGTAGTACCGCGTGACGCTATCGGTCGTGCGAGGCGGCGAGTGGGACCGCCTCAGGCCGCATCTGCGCAGAGGCAGCGTCACAGCGCAGCACGTGGACCGCGACAATTTGGCGGTCGGGCACGATATCGGTGCCCACCTGCGCGCCGCTGGCTACCGATCTCCGGTACTACTCGGCCCGGCGAATTGCACCTTCTACCCGCGACCGCTCGCTGGGACTCCAGCGCCTCTACCCGGAATTGCGTTTCTTCGATACCCGGGGCTCGCCGCAGGATGTGATGCAGCTTGGCAACCAAGCCCTGCGCGAAGGCCGCGACGCCCTGATCGTCACGGATGACGCCATGCTGACCGGCCTGCTTAAAGCTCTTAAAGGGGCTGGTAAGCGCGTTCCCGACATCGGGGGTGGTGGGCATGGGCAACGACCTCTCGGCTTCTCTCGACCCTGAGGTGACCAGCATCGATTTCGACGCGGTTCGCCTCGGCGAGGCGGCCACCCTCCACCTGCTGGGCGGACTGGACGGTATGAAACTGGGCGGCGCAAATCCGAGTGGTGTGAAGGCAAGTTCTGCCCCTCCCCACACCGTCCTGAATATCGCCCACCGTCTGGTGCCCCGAGAAAGCACCCAGCGCCGCTCCTATTTTCTCCGCGCCCTCTCCCCGGCTCCCCGCCCGGCGAAGCTCCACTCGCCACCCACCCCCTGGAGGCTTTAGATGAAGCACGCTAAACTCGCTGCCCTTACGCTGATGCTGTGCGGCTCCACGCTGGCCGAGAGCGTGAATCTGACGGTCTCGGGCCTTAACACCATCGCCCAGAAGTGGTATGAGCAGAGTGTCATTCCTGCCGTCAACAAGGCCCTGGCACCGCAGGGCAAGACCATCGCGGTCACCTACCAGAACACCGCCAGCAGCGCCGAGGCCACCAAGCAGCAGTACGCCCTCGACCTCAAGGCCGGGCGTGGGGCCGACATCATGAGCTTCGACGGCTTCTGGCTGCCGGAATTCGTGGCCTCGGGGCTCATCAAGCCGCTCGACGTGGTGGTGGGCAAGAACGCCACACAGTGGGACGGCTGGAAGCAGATTCCCATCGGCCTGCAGAGCATCCTGGGTTACCAGGGCAAACTCTACGGCATCGGACAGGGCTCGGACGTGCGGGGCGTTTATTACCGCAAGGACCTGTTCAAGAAGGCGGGCTTGCCAGTGCCGTGGAACCCAAAAAGCTGGAACGACATTCTGGACGCCGCCGCCAAGCTCAAAAAGGCCCTGCCGGACGTGACCCCCCTGCAGATCAACGCCGGCACACCGATGGGCGAGGCCACCACCATGCAGGGCTACGACATGCTGCTGCTCGGCACCGGCATCCAGATGTACGACGCGGCCAAGCAGAAGTGGATCGTGAAAGCCCCCGGCATTCTCGATACCCTCAACTTCTACAAAACGGTCTACCTCGACGACAAGCTCGGCGAGTCGCGCTGGCAACTTATTCCGACCGGGCGTGACCTGAGCTTCAAGGCCTTCATGGACGGCAAACTGGCAATGATACTCGAGGGCGATTACCTGTGGCGCTCGGTGCTCAACCCCCTCGATCCCAGCGGCATGAAAAACCGCGACCAGGCGGTGGCCTTTACCCGCATGCCCGCCGAGAAGCCCGGCAGCGGGATCCGGGGGCAAAGCCACGTCACCATCTCTGGCGGCACCGGCTACCTGATCAACCCCAACAGCAAGCACCCGCAGGAAGCTTGGGCGCTGCTTTCCACCATGAGCAGCAAGGACATGCTCGACGCCTACCAGAAGCTCGAGCCGCGCATCCGCGTGCGCAAGGACGTCGGCATTCCCAGCGACAAGGTGATGCAGAATATGGCCAGCACCTTGCTGCCGATCACCGTCACCCGCCCGATGCTGCCGGAATACAACAAAGTCAGCGAGCAGGCCCAGCTGATGACCGAGCGGGTGGTCAGCGGGCAGATGACGCCCCAACAGGCGATGGACGCCTACGCTGCCGCCGTCAAGCAGATCGTCGGGGCCGATAAGACGGTCGAACTGAAGTGACTCGGGCTGAAGTGAAGCGGCCCGGCGGTGAGGGGACGGGCGCGTGAGCGTGCCACGCGCCTCGGCACCGGGGCGGGTGATCACCCGGCCTCCAGCGCTGCTCAGCGCCCGCGCAGGTGCCGGATTCCTGGCTCCCGCCTTCGCTTTCATAACGCTCTTTTTGCTGCTGCCATTCGCCTGGATCGTGGGGGTGAGCTTCACCAACCAGACCCTGCTGGGTGCCAACGCGGATACCGGCTTCGTGGGCCTGAGCAACTACGCCCGCATGTTCGACACAGCCAGCTGGCTGCCCGGCGGCTTCGGCTACTCGCTGATTGTCACGGCGATCTTCGCGCTGGCCTCGCTGTCCGGTCAGGTCGCGCTGGGACTGAGCCTGGCGCTTCTCTTTCATGGGCGGCGCGGCTGGTGGCGCGAGGTGGTGTTCACCTTGGTGACGCTGTGCTGGATCCTACCGGAAGTGCCGGTGGCCTTTGGCTGGCTGTCGTTTCTCGACCGCGACTTCGGCCTGCTGAACGTCATTTTGCGGGCACTGCATCTCGGCTCGCCGGATTGGACGCTCGACCATCCGCTGGCGGCGATCATCCTCTTCAACATCTGGCGCGGCACCGCCTTCTCGATGCTGCTGTTCTCGGCGGCGCTCGCCAGCATCCCGCCGTCGTACCTGGAGGTCGCGGCGGTGAGCGGGGCACGTCCCTGGCGGCGCTTCTGGGACATCATTGTGCCGAGCATCCGGCCTCAAGTCCTGTCAGCGGTGGTGTTGATCTCGCTGTGGACCTTCAACACCTTCGGGCCCTACCTGATCACAGCGGGCGGGCCGCTCAACAAGACCGACATCGTTGCCATCCACACCTACCGGGTGGCCTTCCGCTTCGGCGACTGGGGACTGGGCACCGCCATCGCCATGTTCACCATGCTGCTCAACTTGCTGCTGACCGCCGTGTACCTGCTGGCCTCGCGCAAAAGGGAGCCGAATGCGGGGGCGTGAAGTCGCGGCGCGGCTGGGCTTCGGCGTCGTCACGTCGCTGCTGGCGACTTTCTTCGCGCTGCCGTGCCTGTGGTTGATCCTGGCTCCGTTTAACGAGCGCGCCTCGCTGGCCACCGTGCTGCCCAGCCCGCCGAGCCTGGCCAACTTCCGGGCGGTGCTGGGCAACCACGACGCGGTGACGGGCCTGCTCAACAGCGGTATTCAGGCGCTGGGCAGCATGCTGCTCACGACGGCGGTGGCGGCGCTGGCCGCCTATGCCCTCTCGCGGGCGCGGGTGCCGGGGGCGCGGGCCTTCACGGCCATCTTGCTGATGTTCTCGTCGGTGGTCAGCGGCACGGTCGCAATGGTGCCGATTTACAACATCATTCTCAAGCTCGGCTTGATCGACACGCAGCTCGGCGTGATCCTGGTGATGACCGGCGGCCTGCTGCCCACCGCCATTTTCCTGCTGCTCGACTTCGTCAATAGCCTGCCCAAGAGTTACGAGGAAAGCGCCACCGTCTGCGGCGCGCGGCCCTGGCAGTACTTACCGCAGGTCATTTTCCCGCTGATTCGACCCGGCCTGATGGTGGTCGGCGTGTGGGCCTTCGTGGGGGTGTGGGGCAGCTTTCTGACGCCGTACATCCTGCTGCGCTCCAACGCCAACCTGCCGGCCAGCGTGCAGGCGTACCAGTTCTACAACGACAACGGTCAGCCGGTGCTGACTTTGGTCTCGGCCTACTCGTTTCTGTATGTGCTTCCAGTGCTGCTGTTGTACTTGTGGGTCAACTGGCGCTACGGATTCCGCTTTTTCGGAGGCATCAAAGGATGACAGCAACGGCATGGCGCAACTGACCCTCAGCGGCATCGAGAAACGCTTCAACAACACCCTGGCCGTCAAGGACCTCAGCCTCGACATCAAAGACGGTGAATTCTTCGCACTGTTGGGGCCGTCCGGCTGCGGCAAAACGACCACCATGCGGATGATCGCTGGGCTGGAAGCGCCCAGCGCCGGGCAAATCCACATCGGCGAGCGCGAGGTGACAGCCTTGCCGCCGGCTGACCGCAACGTCGGGATGGTCTTTCAAGATTACGCCCTCTATCCGCACATGAGCGTACGCGACAATATCGGCTACCCGCTGAAGGTGCGCGGGGTGCGCGGCAGCAACTACACCGAGCGCATCTCGGCGGTGGCCGAGCAGTTACAGCTCGGCGCGCTGCTCGAGCGCCGGCCCGGTCAGCTTTCTGGCGGCCAGCAGCAGCGGGTGGCGGTGTCGCGGGCGGTGGTGCACCACGCCGACGTGTTCCTGTTCGACGAACCGCTCTCGAATCTCGACGCCAAACTGCGCCTGGAAGCGCGGGCCTTTCTCAAGCGGCTCCAGCGCGAGCTGAAGATGACAGTGGTGTATGTGACGCACGATCAGGTCGAAGCGATGGCCCTGGCCGACCGCATGGCGGTGATGCAGGGCGGGGTGGTGCAGCAGGTCGGCGCGCCGCTGGAGGTCTACCGGCGGCCCGCCACCACCTTCGTGGCGAGCTTTATCGGGAACCCGCCGATGAACCTGCTGCCGGTGACGCTAGAGCGCGCCGGGCGCTGGCGCTGCGGCGACGCGCAGCTCACCCCGGATACGCCCCGGCCCGAGCTGGTGGGCCGCACGCTGACGCTGGGCCTACGCCCGGAACACCTGCTGCTCGATCCGGCGGGAGAACTGAGCGGAGAGGTGATGGCGGTCGAGCCGCTGGGCGTTGAAACCATTCTGATGCTCAGCGTGGCCGGGGAAACCGTTGCCGTGCGCCTGCCCGGTGAGGCCGAGCCGCCGTCGAGCGGCACGCTGAGGCTGAGGCCGGAATGGAGCCGCGCCGTGCTGTTCGACGAAGAGGGGGCGCGTCTGTGAGTGAGACCCGATATGAACGCTTCTTCTCGCCGGAAGATGCCCGGCGTGACCCTTACCCGACCGTGCCGTTTACCGTGCCGCCCGGCACACGCGGCGTCACGGTGCGCCAGACCTTCACGCCGCAGAGCGCCACGGTCGACCTCGGTTACGCCGACCCAGTGGGCATGCGAGGCTGGAGCGGCGGCGCGCGGCGCAGCTACACGGTGACGACTTCCGACGCCACGCCGGGCTACACGCCGGGCGTCTTCCGACCCGGCGAGCACCACGTCCTGCTCGGCCTGTACCATGTGCCGCCGGAAGGGGTGACGGTCATCGTGAGCATCGAGCTGCACCCGGAACTCGACCTGCGCTGGCGGCGCGGCGACCTGCACGCCCACACCCACCACTCCGACGCCCAGGGCAGCCTGACGCAACTGGCCGCCGCCGGGCGCGACCGGGGGCTGGACTTCGTTTCGGTGGCGGACCACAACACCGTCAGCCACCACCCACACCTCGACGGAGCCTTTTTGTTGCCAGCCCAGGAAGTCACCACCTACCACGGGCACTTTGTGGCGCACGGACCGGGGCCACAGCTGGAGTTCCGGTTGACCGAGGCGGCCGGGGTGCAGGAAGTCCTCGAAGACGCCGCCCGCGCCCGGCTGCTGACGGTGCTGGCCCATCCGGTGCCGACCTGCCCGAGCTGCGATTGGGCCTGGGGTCTGGAGGAACAATTTGACGCGCTGGAAGTCTGGAACGGTCCCTGGCCGGTGCTCAATTGGATCGCCCGCGAGAAGTGGCTGGGCCTGCTCGACCGGGGCCTGCGCCTGCCTGCCGTGGGCGGCAGCGACCGCCACCAGCCGGACGCTTGGCCCGACATCAGCGAGCCGTTCTTGCAGGTCGGCTCGCCCACCACCTGGGTCAAGGTGGCCGGGCCGCACCGCAACGACCTGTACGCGGGAATCCTGGCGGGCCGTACCTGCGTCTCCGAGTCGCCGCAGGGCCCCTTGATCGACCTCTCGCTTGAGGGAGACGAGCTGTACTACGACGTGAGCGGCGAACCGGGCGGCACGCTGATGCTCTACGCCGGGCGCGAACTAATTCAAGAGGCCGAGTTTGACGGCCCGCTGAAGGGCCACCTGCCTGCCACTCAACCGGACGCCGCCTATTACCGCGCCGAAGTGGTGGCTCCCCTGCCTGCCGAACAGGCGCAGCGCGTTCAGGCCCGCTGGCCGCAGCACGTTCGCCCCCAGGACGTGACCACGCGGGTCCGGGCGCTCAGCTCGGCGGTGTGGCGATGAGCGCTCCTGTGCGCGTGCACGTCGTGTGCACCACCCACTGGGACCGCGAGTGGTACCTCAGCGCCGAGCGCTTCCGCTTCCGGCTGGTGCAGACCCTTGACGCGGTGCTTGATCTGCTGGAGCGCCACCCCGCCTACCGCTTCACCCTCGATGGTCAGGCCATCATGCTCGAGGACTACCTGGAGATCCGCCCCGAACGGGAAACTGAGGTACGCGGCCACCTCACTTCCGGACGGCTGAGGGCCGGCCCCTGGTACGTGCAGCCCGACGAATTTCTGGTCAGCGGCGAAGCGCTGCGCCGCAATCTCGATCTCGGCATGGCGCTGGTACGGCGCTTCGGCGGCGAGCCGGTGATGGCCGGCTACCTGCCCGACGCCTTCGGGCACCTCGCCAACCTGCCCGCCATCTTAAGGAGCCGGGGCATCGCGGCGGCGATCTTCACGCGTGGCCCCGGCCCGGAGGTCTCGGCGCTCGGCGATTTGTTCTGCTGGCGTGCTCCTGGCGGCGAGGAAATCACCGCGCACCGCCAGCCCATCGGTTACGGCCTGACCCTCTCGCCCGACCCGGAAGCGGCCCGTTCGCAACTCCGGACGGCGCTGGAAGAACTTCAGGCCGAAGCCAACAGCCACGAGTTCCTGCTGCAACTCGGCTCGGACCACAGCCGCCCGCAGCCGTTCGTGCCGGACCTCATCAGCGAGGTCGGTGCTCCGTTCGTCTTCTCGGACCACGACGCTTACCTGGGGGCGGTGCAGGCTGAGCACTTGACGCTGCTGAGCTACCAGGGCGAGCTTCGCAGCGGGCAGAGCCATCCGCTGCTGAGCGGCACCCTCTCGGCGCGGCTGTACCTCAAGCAGCGCAACTACGCGCTGGACGACCGATTGCGTTTCACGATCGAGCCGCTACTGGCCCTGGCCCGGCCCTACGGCGCGGCCCCGCCGGAAACGTATCTGCGCCGCGCCTGGACGCTGCTGATCCGCAACCACCCGCACGACAGCATCTGCGGGTGCAGCATCGACGAGGTGCACGACGAGATGGATGTGCGCTCCCAGCAGGCCGAGAGTGTGGCCGAGGAACTCGGGCGTGACGCGCTGGAGAGGCTCGGTCAGAGCGCCTTCGCGGGCTGCTTGCTGGTACTCAGTCCGCAGGAGGGGGATCGCCGCCTCACCACCGAGTTGCTGCTGGCCCGGCACGAGGTCACGGCGGGTGCCTTAAGGCTCGGCGCTCAGCCGGCCCAGTTCCGGGTGCTCCGCTCGGCCCTGGTCAGCACGCTGGCCGGCCTGGTCGCCGAATTGCCCCAATGGCTCGAGCAGCTTGGGGACCGTCACCCGATTCGTTTTCTGAGTTGGACCGTGCGGGACACGCATCTGGAAGGCGAAGTGGATGAGGGAGCGCGCGCGCCCGACTGCCCCCCGCCGGACACCCTGATCGCCGAGGCCATCGCTGCTGGCGTGCAGACAGTGGAGCTGCGGGTCTACCAGACTCTGGTGCAGCTCTCTGTAGACCACCTTCCCGAAGGAGAGGTGGCGGCGCTAAAGTTGCAGGTGGCCGAAGCCGGCGTCCAGTCACCTCCAGAGCAAGTGCCCGGCCTCGCCAACGGTCAGCTCTCGGTGGAGGTCAACCGTGAAGACGGCACCCTGAGCGTCACCGAGCACGCCTCGGGACAGACCTGGACGGGTCTGCACGCGCTACGCGATGTGGGTGACCGGGGCGACACCTACACCTTCAGCGCCGTGCCGGGAGCGCCAATCAAATCGCGACTGCTCAGGACCGAGCCCGGCGAGCCCGGCCCGGCATTCGGCAGCCTAAACCTTACCTACGAACTGACCTTGCCCCGGCAGCTCACCCCGGGGCGTGACGCCCGCAGCCCCGACACGGTGACAATGCTGATCCAGACGCGGGTGGTGCTGTGGAATTCGGCGCGGCATCTGGAATTTCAGACCACCTTCACCAACACGGCGCTCGACCACCGCCTACGCGTGGGATTTCCCGGCGATGGGGCTGGCAGCTTGGCCGACAGCGCGGGCGTTACGGTCATCCGGCCCGAGTTGCGGCCCGGCCCTGAAACGGCAAACTGGGCGGAGCAACCCGCTGATGCCCACCCGCTGAACCACTGGGCCGCGAAGCAGAGCCCGGCGGGCGTCTGGGGAGTGGCGTCGCGGGGGCTGAGTGAGTACGGTCAGGAAAGCGGTCTGAGCCTAACGCTGGTGCGCTCGGTCGGCTGGCTCTCCCGCGACGACCTGCCGGAGCGCCCCAGCCAGGCCGGTCCCCCCTATCCGGTGCCCGGTGCCCAGTGCCAGCGGATAATCCAGGCCGAGTACGCCTGGTTCGCCGCCTATCAGACGGCCGAACAGCTCGGCGCGGCGGCGCTGGCCTACGTGCATCCGCCGCGTGGCTGGCTGGTTCCCACTTCACCGCAATCCCCGAGCGCAGAGGGCTGACCCGAGTGCCCCCGCCTGTACGCACGCCGTGAGCCGCAGCGAAGCAGACTTCCTCAACGCCCCATTCCTTGGCTTACGCGAAACTCAGGGATGGATTACTTCTTGATCTGCGAGAGCTGGTCAGCCAGGATGGTGTTGGCCGTTTTATTGAGAGTGTCGAGCGTGGTCTTGACCGCCGCGCCATTCATGATGGCCGTCATGCTCTTCTCAATTTCAGCACGTACTGCGTCGTAGCCGGGCACAGCAGGTTCAGCCTGGGCGTAGCGCAGCAGCGCGAAACCGTTTTTAGAGGCAGGGTTAGCAGTAAAATAATCGTTCATCTTGGCAGCCACGCTCTTGCGGGTGGGAAAGTAGTTGGTGCCCTTGGCCCACTGCGCCTGTACATCGGGACTGGACCAGTACTTGACGAACAGCCAGGCGGCCAGCTCACGCTTGGCGTCACCCGTATCCACCAAACTGACGCTCGCGCCGTAGAGGTCGGCGGTGGGCTTGGTGGTGGTGTGCGGCAACGCGGCCACGTTCCAGGTAAAGGCCGCTCCCTTATCCACGGCATCCTTGTAAAACGGTAGGCCGCTGCTTGAGCCAATGGAAAACAGTAGCTTGCCCGCGCCGAAGTCGGTCTGATCGCCGTAGTTTTCGCTGACGATCTTGGCACAGCCGTCTTTGAACAGGCCCTGCAAAAAGGTCATGGCCTGCACTGAGCCGGGGTTATTAAGGGTAAACCTGCTGTCTTTCTCGTCGTAAATATCGCCACCGAAGGCAAAGCTCCACGAAGCGAAGCGCGAAGCGTCCACGCTCAGCTCGTAGCCGATGCTGGAGCCTTTGGCCTTGCTAAACGGGGTCTTGGAGGCTTTGCAGGCCGCCGACTTAAACTGTTCGGGGCTGCTGGGCGCGGACTTGATGCCGAGTTCCTTGAGCCAGGCCGAGTTGTAATACATCACTTCCGCTGAGCGCTGCACCGGAAAGCCGAGCCGCTGCCCCCCGAACACCGGAAACACGTCGGCTTTGTAGATGCCAGGGTAAAAGTCGTTGATCTCCACCGGACTTAGCCCCCACTTGCGGCTCTTAATCAGCGGGTTGAGGTCAACCAACGCGTCGGCGAGTTGGTAGGTGGCGGCCTGGTTACTATAAGCCACCGTCAGATCCGGCAACGCCGGGGTGCCCAGAAGCGGCACAATTTTCTGGTAAATCTGTGTGTAATTGCCCTGAAACTGGCCCTTGACGGTGATGCCGTAGGGATTGGTCTTGTTGAAGCTGGCGATGAGCTGATCCATCACCTTGACACTGTTGCCGGTGAGCTGGTGCCAGAAGTTGATGGTCTGGCCTTTGGGACTCACCGCGTCCCAGTTGGTGCTCTGGGCAGCAGCCACTGGCAGGACAGAGCCAGCGCTGAGAAGAGAGACGGTTAGGGCAAGGCGTGCAAGTTTGGTCTGGGTCATGGAGACTCCTGGAAAGCAGCGAGAAGGCGTCGGAACTGGCTTCAGCTCAGCGCGGGAGTGTCAGGGCCAAGTCATCCCTTCAGCCCGCTGGTGGCCACGCCCTCGGTGAACTGGCGCTGGGTGAGGAGGTAGATGATCAATACCGGCACGATGGCAATCACCGATCCGGCCATTAGCAGTTGGGTTTGTGGCCCGGCCTCGCTGATAAAGCTCCACAGCCCCACCGTCAGGGGCCGCCACCTGGGCGTGAAGGTGACCAGCAAAGGCCACAGAAACGAGTTCCACGAAGCCACGAAGGTCAGCAGCACCACCGTCAGCACGGCTGAGCGGCTCAGCGGCATCACGATCCGGGTCAGAAAGCGCAGGTGGCCCGCGCCGTCAAGCTGCGCAGCGTCCCAGAGTTCATTCGGAATGCGGGCGAAGAACTGGCGCAGCAAAAAGATGCTGAAGGCGTTGGCCATGAACGGCACCGTCAGGGCAGGCAACATATCCAGCCAAGTGCCGCCGGGCAACGGCACGATGCTGCCGCGCATGATCAAGAAGTTCGGAATAAACGTCACGGTTTCGGGAATCATCAGTGTCGCCAGCAAGACCACGAACAGCGCATCACGCCCAGGAAAGCGCATCCGGGCAAAGGCGTAGGCGGCCAGCGACGAGGTGGCCACCAGCCCCACAATGGTTAAAGCGCTGATCAGCACACTGTTGACAAAGTAGCGGTCAAAGCCGCCCTGCACCCAGGCCTGAGTGTAGTTATCAAACTGCGGTGAGGCAGGCAGCCACTGGCGGTTGATGGTTTCACCCAGGGTCATCAGCGAGGTCGTGATCATGTACAAAAAGGGCGTCAGCGCGAAGAGTGCGCCGACCGTCAGGAAGAAGTAGATCGGCAGGTGGCTGACATGAAAGATGTAACCTCCAGTCTGCACCCGTCCGGCATCGGTACCTTGCGCCGTCAAGGGATCAGCCATAAAACACCTTGCGCCCAAAGAAGCGGAACTGAAAGAGGGTGATCACCAGAATCAGGAAAAACAGCACGAACGACTGCGCGGCGGCCAGACCATAGTTGTTGGCCTGGTAGAAAGTGTCAAAAATGGTGATGCTGGCGGTGTCCAGCGTGCCCTGCGCCGAGGGAACCCGCATCACGTAGAGGTGATTAAAAGCTTGCAGCGCTCCGATGAAGCCCACCAGCGCCACGTAAAAGATGACTGGTGACAGCAGCGGCACAGTGATGTAGAAAAACTGCGGCACTGGCCCCGCGCCGTCAATCTCGGCGGCTTCGTAGAGGTCTTTGGGGATGCCGGTCAGTCCTGCCAGAAAGATCACGACGTTGTAGCCGACAAAGGTCCAGATGCCGAACAGCGCCACGGTGAAAAGGGCCATACTCGGCCCGGCCCACAGACCCGGCAACTGCCAGCCGAACATCACCTGACTGAGCGGACGCGGATCAAACAGCCACTGCTGCGGCGCGATATGCAGCCAGCCCAGCACGGTATTGGCCAAACTGCTCTCACGCGGGCTGAAGATGGCCCGGAACACGGCGGCCGTGGCGACGACCGGCATCACGTAGGGCAAAAAATACACTGAGCGGAAAAACCCCTGACCTTTGAGTCTGCGAAACAGGAAGGCGGCCAGAATCAGCGCCAGCACGATCTGAAGGGGAATGCTGAGCACGGCGTAGTACATAGTGACGACCAGCGATTTGAGGAACACCGGGTCACCGCTGCGGGTCATCATGCCCCAGCCGAGTGAGAGGGTCACCCCTGCACCCATCAAGGCCAGTGCGCCGAGCAGCCGCAGCCAGCCGAGCCGCGACTGTGACGCACCTGTCCACAGCCAGTGGGCCACCAGAATCAGAACCAGACCACCTAAAAAGGCCAGTGGGCCGCCTACATTTCCCAGCAACTGATGATAATTGGCCAGGCCCACAAAATCGCCCTGCCTGACCCGCCAGTTGTAGAGGCTCATATAAAGCGAGTAGGCAATCGGAAATAAACCGAAGAGGCCGATCAGCAGCAGTGCGGGCAGGATGAAAAGGTAAGCGGTGCCCGCCTCACCTAACTGGGCCAGCCATTTTTTGTGTGCTGGGCGGACACTGCGCGGCGGAGTGACAGCACTCATGCGTGATGATCCAGGAGAACATCTTCGAAGACTGGCGTTCGCACCTGGTCAGCATAAGGCGATCTTGTCAGAGGAAGATGGATCTTGACCAGCGCCATTTTTCGGTGTGGTCCGGTTTGTGATGCCGGCGGGTCACACTGGTCAGGTGCTGCTCGGCGTACTCGACATGCTGCTGACTTGATGGCGGATATTCGTGAACTCCTTTGTTCCAGGAGTCGACCCGAAATTGATGTTGATATGGCATTCTAAATATGAATGAGGTCGTGAGGGTTGTGTTGCCTTAGCTGGGCCCGCAGCAAACGGCAGCAGCGGTTGCAGGAGGTTGGCCTGCCCGATGAACAGGACTTCGATGAGTTCAAGCACTTCAGCCTGGACAGCGTCGAATGCCTCTTTGGGCACGCGCTGACGACCGTTTGATTGCATGCCGGTGAGGAGCATCAGAACATGTGGAACCCGGTTCTCAACAAACAGGTCGAAAATCGTTTCGAGCCTTCCCAGCTCCTGCGCCGAAATGAGCAGGCGGGACTTCAAGGGCTTCAGAGCGCCGCCGGGGTCGCTACTCACCATCCTCCCACCCCCAGCACGCGGTCGTCACGTAGGCTGCTGAGTCGCGCGCCCGGCATAAGCTGATCGACCTCGGCCACCCGGGCGTAGAGGCTCTTCTCAATCCAGACGTTGTTGGTTTCGAGCAGGATCAGCGTTTTTCCGGCCGTGATGAACGCGCCTCGTGAGGCATCCGGGTCGATGTGGATCATCCGGTCGAGAACCTGGGGCAGCTCAAGCTGAGTGACCTTTTGCAAGGCAATGGCGGCCTGCGCGGATACCCCATACCGTCTCTCGGCCTTCAGGCGCAGCGGCGTCGGCAGAAGAATGCGGCCCCCCAGGTGCGCGGCCAGCGTCTCGTTGTGCATCCGGAAGGTTTCCGGCCCCGTGAAACTCCATTGCGCCCGCAATTCCTTGTCCACGCCCGACCGCTGGATGAAGATGTGGCCCAGCTCATGGGCAAGCTTCTGGCGCTCTTCTTCCCTGCTCAGGCCGTAAGGAAGGGTGATGATCGACGGCGGTCCCTTCGTCCCACCTGGCGTTTGCCCGTAAACGATTCTGACCCTGATGTCCTGAGCGAGTCGGCGGGGGGCCGGGTAACCCAATTCATCCAGGCGGCGCTCAGTTGAGTGGATCAGGTCCTGAATCGGATCGTCGCTGCTCACTCTTCTCCGGGCCTGACATTGGACTGCTTCAAAGTCAAGAACAGTTCGGCCCAGCCCTCCGGCGAAAGATCATTACCGTCGTAGAAGTCAAAGGTATTCAGGTAGTCGCGCCAGTGCGGTGTCGCCATCTCCCGGTACCGTGCCCGGTCCCCGTACTCCTCAATCGCCAGCGCCAGATTCGGCCACAGCTCCCGAGCAGGCTGGGCGGGCTTAGGGTCAAGGATGAGTGGCGAATCGCCTGCAAGCAGCGTACCTTCAAAAAGATCCATATCGATCAGCAACTCATCTCGGCTTGACCAGCCCAGTGCTTTGGCAAAAGTATCCAGCGTGGCAGGCTGATCAATCAGCATTCTGCGAAGCGTTTTCCGGGGGTCAGCAAATAACTCCTGGCTTGCCCAAGCCCGGCTTTTACCAAATATTCGAGCGGCATCAGCTTGGCTGAGCTTATTGCTGTGCAAACGACGGCGAAGCAAGACCCCAGGCTCTTCTTTGGCGTTATCGAAGCTTCCCATGTTCACCAGAACTGTACTACGTTCAAGAATCATAGACAAATTATAGCCAGAAATGGTTGACAAGACCCTTGCTGGATCCCATAATGTTCAGCAGAGGTGAACGCATGAAGCCAAGCTTAGGGCGGCGTATCGCAATGGCGCGGGTAGGAGCTGGAATGACTATGCAAGCCCTTTCAGATGCACTTTCACGCGCGAAATCCACGATCAGCCACTGGGAGAACGATCTTGCCGAGCCTTCTTTAGAGGACATAAGCCGTATCTCATCTACCCTCTATGTAAACCAGAACTGGCTAGCATTCGGAGAGGGATTGATACATTCTGCACCCACCCATGCAGTCCGACCCGCGTCCACCGAAGCCCTTGAGGTGCAGCCCGCATGACCCTCCGCCTCGCCTACACCTACGACGAAGCCGCCGAGCTGCTCGGTGTGGGCAAGTTGCTCATTCGCTCGCTGGTGGACAGCGGTGAGCTGATCGCCATTTGCATCAGTAGCCACGAAGACGCCCGCAGCAAGCGCATCAGCCACCACGAACTCACCCGCTTTATTGCCGCCCGCGAAGCGTTGCAGCGCCACAAATTCGCGGGCCTGACCCTCGGCGGCGTAAGCCAGAGCGCCTGACAGCAAAACCCCCCACGAGTTCAGCCGACGAAGCGACTCAGTGGGGGGCAAAGGAGACCCCAATATGTTACAGCCGATTCCCACGCAAACCAAGCCCCACCTCCTCAAAGCCCACGCCGAGCGGTGTCGCCACTGTGGCCGCGCCCTGACCCACCCCGGTACCGTCATTCCCTTCGTCGGCGTGGTTGGCCCGGAGTGCCGCCACAAGTTCGGTTCGCTGCTGGCCCTGGTGGCCGACGTGGAAATGCTCCAGTTCGACATTGACGATCAGGGCAGCCAGCGCCTGGCGAGCAGCATCTGCGCCACGTTGCGTCAGATCGGCTTCGAGGTGCAGAAGAACGTCAACCTGAACACGCGCGTGCTGTGGCTGGAAATCGGCAGCCGCCGGGTGACGCGGCGCGGCGACGCCATGATTAAGACCTGGGAGCAGGTGCGCGCCGAGTTCGAGACTCGCCTCAAGCTGGCCGCCGCTGAGCGCGATGAGGCCGCCCCTTACGTCCCCACCGAGCCGGTTCACAGGTGGGGCATTTCCCGCTTCCGGGGCCAGCTGAAGTTCCTGACCGGGCGCGGGCTGATCGACGAGGCCAATGCGCTGAGCGCTGCCTACCTCAACGGAGGCGCGGCGTGAGCAGCATCTACGCGAGTCCGCCCGCCGAAGTCCTGCGCCTCGAAAGCGACCCCTACGCCGAGATGCACCAGCCTGATCGCCCTTTCCGCATCGCGCTGTTCGCCCCGGAGATGAACGTGCTGGATGAAGACGTCAGCCGCGCCGTCATCAACCTGAGCCGCGCCGAGCTGTTCAAGCTGCACGTGATCAGCGGTGAGCTGCTGACCAACAGCGCCGAAGAAGCCGGTGAGCGCGGATGAGGGTGATCTTGTTTGAAAGCGAATGCGGCACCCTGCGGATTGAGCCGTCCACAGAAGGCCTCGTCAAGGTCACGACATTCGCTGCCAACGGCACTGAGGGCGAACAGCTCTGGTTTTCTGGTGATGAGATTAGCGAGGTCGCTGCCGCCTTGCAGGAATGCGCCGACACAGCCGCGCTTCTTGACGCTGAAGCGGGTGAGCGCGGATGAAGCCTCTGCACCTGGTCACGCACCGCGCCCAGCGCCGCCTGTGCCTCTCCCTGGCCCGCCTTTCCCGCGACCTCAGCCGCCGCAATACCCAACCCCGCTGCTGGAGCTGCCGCAACCAAGTGGCGGCCAGCAGCGTCCAGTGCGCCGGATGCTCGGTGCGAGCGGAACTGCCATGACACGACTGCTCCCGGCCATCGGTTCCGGCTATCACCCCACCGCCTGGTGCGCCAACTGCGGTGACCCGTACCCCGTCGAGAGTGTCTGCCCCTGCGTACTCGAAGACGAGGCCAAAGCCAGCATCACCCATTTCATTCACGACCTGCTCAACGCGGCCAATATCCGCCGCCGCACCCTGGCGCTGCTGGCCGAGCGCTACGGCCCGAAATGCACAGACTGTGGCCAGCCTGCCGCATTCAACATCTGCGCTTCCTGCCTGGGGAAACGGGTGTGAAGTGGCTCCTGCTCCTCGCCGCCTACCTGCTGGGCCTGCTGGTGTTCCGGCAATGCTGCGACCTCCTCACGTTTGAGCAGGCCATCGCCGTCTCAGTGCTCCAGGCCGTCCTGATGCTGGCCGTCGTCTGCGCCTTCTTCAAGCCACATTCCACTGAGGTCGACCATGAAATTGAGTGATGTCTCCAAGCGCTTCCAGGCTCCGCTTCCTGCCAGGGAGATTCACTGGAAACCGGCCAGCTTCAACCGCGAGCGCACCCGCGCGCTGCTGCTGGCCCACATCGACGCCCGCGCCGTGCAGGACCGGCTCGATACCGTCTGCCCCGATGACTGGCATTTCGAGATGGAGATCGTTACCGGCGCAGCGCGGCCCACCGTCAAGGGCCGCCTGGTCATCCTCGGCGTGGTCCGCGAGGACATCGGCGAGGCGGGCGAACCGGGCACCTTCAAAGCGGCGGCAAGTGACGCGCTCAAGCGGTGCGCGGTGCAGTTCGGCATCGGGCGCTACCTCTACGACCTGCCCAAAACCTGGGACGAATGGGACGACACCAAACGCGCCCCGGTCCGGATACCCGAATTGCCCCAGTGGGCCTTGCCGGACCATGAGCGCAGTCCCGGTGGGATGCACCTGGTGCAGGCCCTTGAGCAGCTCAAGTACGAGTTGCCCGACGACATGGGGGTGCAGAGAGAAATCTACAAACACCTGAAGGCCGCGCTTCAGAGTCTGCACCCGGTGGCCAGCCATGGCTGACCCTCTCCAAGCCGAGCGAACCCACACGTGCATGTCCTGCTTCGGCACCTTCACCTCTTCGCGCCCGGCCTATGCCTGCCACGGGGGCAGTGCGTGTCCATTCGACGAGCCGGATAACTGGGAGAGCTACGAGCCGGACCCAGTGGCTGACTGGGGACCATATGGAGCTGATCCCAATCCAGTGGCGATCTGGGACGACTTGCTATGAAGGCTGATGAATTATCTGCTCTGACCGAGCTGCTCGCGGAGATGTTCGCCGAAGCAGCGGGTGGCCCGCCTGCCCGCCGGGTCGTGGCACGCGGCCTGCACCTGAAAGCCTCGGTGCGGGAGAGTGGCCGCCGCGAGTTGCTGATCTGGCGCAAGGCCGGCCTGCCCAGCAAGAAGGAGTGGGACGTGGTGGCGCGTGACGCCGGGTTTGTCGAGCCGAAGTTCCAGCCCTGGACGTGCGAGGGCAAGGACGGCTTCCACGTCCACGATCTGGCCGACTGGCAGCACCTCTGCACGCATGCGTGGGACGGAGTGATGTTCCTGAGCGGGCGCACAGAAGGCGGCACCTCGCGGAGTTGTAAGCGCTGCGGGACGACCGCCACGGTGATGCACAAGAAGCGGGCCAAGCACAGTACCTTCCTGTACAACGAACACGAAGTCAGCGAGGCGGTGTATGCCCTCATCACGGTGGCCGGACCGATGCCCAGCAACCTCGACGCTGAGGCCCGTGCGGCACTGCTCAGCGAGATGGCCGAGCAGGTGGTGACGGTGAACAGCCGCCTGGCACTCCACGGCGCGGTATGCGGCCTGTGCAGGCACGGGGAACCGGACTGGGACCTGGTGGCCTGCACGCTCGGCTGGGAAGGCCACGAACGGCCCATCACCTCCCATCCCGGCGTGCCGTTGCCGCTGCTCTCCCCGCGCTGCCGGTGCATGGCGCTCACGGACCGCTGGACGCCCAGGAAGGCCGCATGAGCCTTTACGCCACCAGGTGGGCCTACGCCCAGGACGTCAAGCCTGCCGGACGCAAATTCGTGCTCGTGGCCATCGCCGACTTCGCCGATGCCGAAGGCCGGGCCTTCCCCGGTGCCAGCACCATTGCAGAGATGACCGGCCAGGACGAGCGCAGCGTACGCCGCCACATCGACAGCCTGCAGCAGGACGGATTCATCAAGTCCGCCCCCGCCGCCGCCGAGACGGTTCACGAACGACTGACGAGATCTGGCTTCAAGCTCCGGAGGAAGCGCTCAGGCCAGCCCATGCCGGGCAATCGGTGCGGAAGGCCAAGCAACCGGACAGAATGCCCGGTAGTCAACCGGACAATTTGACAGGGCTTACCGGACAATCTGACAGGCCCAACCGGACAATCTGTCCGCCCTTACCGGACAATTTGACAGGGCATGATCCGTTAGTTGTCCGTCACTTAGATCCGTCAGTAGTAGTGATCGTTGGCGAGGACGCCACTTCGCAGACGACGGCGACTTCACCTCAGGAGACGAACACCGAAAACGGCAGCGACGCAAGCGCCGAACCGCGAATGGCCTCGGTCACTGTCCAGGGTGATACTCAGGCACACCCAGAACTTGAAGCGAGCCAGACCACGAGCAACAGAAATGTTCCGGGCGCGGCGGCGCGGGCGGCACTGCGGCGCGGTTTTAGCGAAACGTTCCTGGTGCAGCTGCTGGGCGAATTCGAGGACCGGCTGGCGTGGCTGGACCTGCCGCCACCACGGATCGACGAGCTGCTCAGAGACGCGCGAATGGCGCAGGGCAGCAACTACAAAACCTCGCTGATCGCCGCGCTGGATGACGACGTGCGGGCCAGCAAGGCGCGCGCCTCACCGAAGGTGGCGGCGGCCGTGCCGGTGAAGCCGAAAGTCTCCGCCCGCGTCCTCGAAGCACTCAAGGGAGGTTCAGCATGACGATGACCGATCAACCCAGCCCGGAAGTAATGAGCCTGGCCAGACGCCTGATGGACCATCCCAACGCCCTCAAAGGCATACACAACACCGAAGCGCGGGTGCAAGAACAGCGGGAAGCGGCCAGAACGAAGACGGTCCACGTCTGCCCGTACTGCGGAACGGAGGGCGTGCCGATCCGGGTCGGCGAGTACCAGTTCACCCGGCGGCGCGACGATTGCTGCCAGCAGGCCATTTTCGATGCCGCCAAAGTCGCCCTCTACTACAGCACCGACGAGAACAATCCTGAAGACGCGTCGCTGCAACAGGCCCGCTTCTTCGCGGTGCTCAAGGCGCAACTGACTGATCTGAACTTGCGGCGTGAACTGGCCACCCACGAGTACCGGCGTGCAGGCGATTGAGCGCGTGAAGATGCAAGGTTTCAGATGAACCGCAAACAGGGCACCCTGCTGAACTCTTCCCGGGGCCGCGCCCTGGTGCATGCCCTGACGCTTGAAGCCGTCAGCGGGCCGAAGGTGTTTCAACGGGCGGGCCTGCGCGACGCCGTAAACTCCGACGGCTGGCACCAGAACTACCGCGTCCTGAGCACCCTGGTCAGTCTGGGCCTGGCCAGCAAGACCGGTCCGGACGGTTCCCGGTCGTATGCCCTCACCCGCGCAGGCCTGGACCGGTGTGTGGCCACCCGCACACCCGACATCTGGCCCGCTGGCCCTGTCTGCCGTCTGTGCGGGCGTGCTGGTGGGCACTGGAGCGGCTGCCTGCTGTGGAAGGCCGTGCCGCTGGAGTTGCCCATCTGAGTAACACCAAGCTGATCCGCAATTACAAACGTCGGCACCCCCACCTCGCGGCGCGGGTGCCTGACCTGTTGCCAGCGTTGAAGCAGGCCGAGGCCGAAGGGGACATCAACACCGTACTGGCGCGTCAGTTGGATCACGCTGGCGTGAAATATATTGAGGAACACCGCTTCCACCCTCCACGAAGATGGAGGCTTGACTTTTACTTTCCTGTCTGGCGGCTGGCTGTTGAGATCGAAGGCCTCAACCACCGGAAACGCGACCGTTATGGGCGCGATCTGGAGAAATACAACACCCTGAGCGCGGACGCCGTCTTTCTGCTGCGCTTCACCGCCCCGCAGGTCCATGACGAGACGGCCCTGCACGAAATCCTCGCTTATCTGGAGGCCCACCCATGAGCCGCCGTGCCGTGAATGCCCGCCGCGCCCTGATCGCCCACCACACTGCCCGCCCCGTCCCACCCGAGGAGCTGCCCACCATGCCTGACCCCTCTGCCAGCCGCCGCGCGCCGACCGAGCGCAGCCAGAATCACAAGCATGACCCGCTGCGCCGCGAGTCATCGATTGCAGAAGTCTCGTTCGTGAGCCTGCGCCTGCTCGAAGCGCTGACCCGCCGCGAAGGTGTAGACGCCTGGACGATGACGAATGTCGACCGAAGTCTTGAAGTGGCCGTGCGCATCCTGCGAGGACAATGACCGTTCACCCTCACAGCATCTATCCCGATGAGTACCGCTTCCTGTCGGTGCTCTGCGGTCTGCCGACCGCACCGGTCCGGGCGCTGCTGCTCGCGGAGTTGATCGACGACCCCGGACGGCGCGGCCCGGTCATTCGCCTCTCGGACGCGCACCGCAGTCTGCTGAGGCTGTGCACCCGCGAGCACGGCACGGCGCGGGACACCGGCGGTGCCACTGGCGGCCTGGTGCTGACGGAGTTAGGGGAAACCAAGCTGGAGGATTTCGCTCGTCAGTACGGCGTGATTCCCAGAACGGCACGGCAGGCGGCGGAAGCGGCCGCTCGCCGCAAGGCGCGTACCGAACCGACCGACGAACAGGAGCGCCGAGCGGACCTGCGGTACCTCGCCTGGATCGAAACGCAGATCCGCAACGCCGAGCGCTCCCCGGTACCGGACGCCAAGCGCGTGGCCACGCTCAAACAAGACGCCGAGCTGCTCAGAAAGAAGCGGGAATGAACCACCTCAGGCATGGCCGCGTCCCAGGGCAAGCCCTCGAACGGTCAGCGCAGGACACCACCGGCACCCGCTTCGCACCCTACCTGGAAGCGCAGCGGCTGGAAGCCCGGCAAGAGGAGGTGCAGCGCCAGCAGTGCAAAGTGATCGTCAGCCGCCTCGACGTCGGCGCAAAAGTCCTCTACGCTCCGAGGCCCGGTTACGGCGACGTGCTGCACGCCGGGCAATCCTGCGAAGTGGTGCGGCCCGGCAAGCCCGGCGCGCAGCACCCCACTGTGCGGGTGAGATTCCAGGACGGCCACGAGTTGACGGTGCGGCCCGGCCTGCTCGAACGCAGTACCACCGCCTTCAAGGCACGCCCCGCGCCGACACCTATGCATCCGGTCGTCGAGGCGCTACGCGAGCGGGCCAGCTACAAAGTGCTCCTGCACCTGGCCGCTGCTGAGCTGCAAGAAGACGCCGACGAGTCCACCCGTGTCGAGACCCGCGCGCAGGCCCTGAAGATGGTGCGCGGCCACCTCAAGGCGTACCCGCAAGAAGCGGATCTGATGGTGTTGGTGAGCGAGCTGCTCGACCTGGTATGGCGAGAAGCGGCGCTGCGCTTTGACCGGCGTGCCCGGCGGCAACGAACCGCCGAACCGGCCCCCGAGCGCCCTCAGTCCCTGCTGAGCGTGACGGCGGCGCACCTGAGCCGGCTGCAGCGCCAGGAAGCCAACCTCATCGCGGCGGCCATCCTGGAAGGGGACGTGATTCACCACAAGCGGCCTGATGATGACCTCACTCCGCCGCGCGGCCCAGCGGCCCAGCCGAGCCGTGCTGGGGACGTGGGCGAGTACGAAGTCACCTACCGGGAGATGCACTACAACGCCATGCTGTGCGTCAGATACAGCCTCAGCAATGCTCCCAGCCTCGCGTACCACCACGCCACGCTCGCCGATGACGCCCGGCTGCGCTACGAGACCCTGACCGCGCACCTGGCAGCCCAACGCACCGATCACTGGAGCGGGCGCTACCACGACGGCGACCGGTACCGGGTGGACCTGCCGGTGAATGAAGACCAGACCATCGGCCTTGAAGACGCTGAGCGGCGGGAGGCCTACACCTTCGAGTTGGTGATCGTCTGGGCCGAAGACGGATGCAGCCTCGACGTCGCCAACGGAGTGGAGATCGAAGCCGCGTCCGGAGTGTGGGTCGGTGACGAAGGATGGACTTCCCTTTGCCGGTGGCTAGAACACCACGATGACCGGCTCAATCGAGGAACTCAGCGTGGGCGGCAGTTCGAAGATCACGGAGACCTGATCTGGCGCGTGCGGAGCGAGGGGGACGGTTACCGTCTCCGCACCAATATCGCTGAATCTTATCCAGGAATTGAACGTGCCCTCGAGGCAGTGCGCTGCCTGGCGCGGCTGGAAAACCGGGAGCAGTTCAGACTCTGAAGACCTTCAGGCGGCGCGAATTGGTCTGTAAGACTTCTCTGTCTATGATCGGCCAATGCGGCAAACGACACTGCTGGCGCTCCTGCTCACTGCGAGCGCACAGGCACAGACCTGGACTGTTTCTGGCTCATTTACGAATCAATTTCTCGGCTGTGTACGAACCCCAGGCGGTTCGGTGCAGTGCACGATGACATCCACCTATATAGGTGCACAGACTCAAGCTGCGGCATACTTCTTCGCGTCTTCGACAAAAGCTTTCACGCCTGACGGTCAAGCTATCGAGGCGTCTTCCAGCTCCGTAGCGGGTAAACCCAGTAGTGCTTTTTCCACCAACGTCTCCTACAAGGATGTTCCTGTCAAAGTGGTTTACACCTTCCCCTATCCCCATGCGCTGAATACCATCAGCATGTTGATGATCGATACAGGCACCATTCGGAACGTGGCAATCACTCCATCCTCCCCAACTGCTGCGTCTAGCAGTGCTGCTTTGCCTGCCATCCAGCTCGGAACAACACAGGCAGTAGTCGGAGGTAAGGCGTACACCATTAGCTTGACGAATTGCAAACTCAACAGCGGAAATTACACCTGTACATCTACTTTGGTCCCGTTGCACTGACTGGCGTTTGGCCGTGAGGACTTGACCTTCGGTCACAAATGCCTATGATGAGCATCAAGCTGCGCTTCGTGTATTCCAATCAATCCGTGCGCTGAATTAGCCCTCGCCCACGGGGGCTTTTTCGTGTGACACGGGCGTCACAATCTGCCGCTACACTGATGTTATCCAAACAATCAGCCGAGTGAAGTTGATGGTATCCCCCGCCCACGCGGGGGCTTTTTCATGCCGTTGCCTCGCCCCAGGAGCCACCCTTGAAAATCCTGAACCAGAAGACCGAGCAGGTCTCACCTGACCGACTCCTCCCCCACCCCAGGAATCCGAACGTCGGCAGAACCGATGTCATCCAGGCCAGCATCGAGGAACTGGGCTTCTACGGCGCGATCGTCGCGCAGCAGTCCACCCGCCACATCCTCGTCGGCCACCACCGCCACCAGGCCGCCGTGCAGGCCGGAGCCGAGAAGGTGCCGGTCATCTGAGTCGATGTCTCCGACGCGGTGGCGCTGAAGATCCTGCTCGTCGACAACCGCACCGCCGAGCTGGGCCAGCGTGACGAGGAGGCCGTGGCGGCGCTCCTTCAGGAGATGCTCGGCAGCGGTGACGGCCTGATCGGCACCGGGTATGACGCGGGCGACTTGGACCAGCTGCTCGCCAGTCTGCAAGGCGACGCCCCACCGCTTGTAGACGACGAGGAACCCGCCAGCGCCACTGAACTTGAAGTCGCCCAGGAGAAATGGACGGTCCAGCCCGGTGACATCTGGGAGATCAGCAGCTCCAGTGTTCCAGGCCGGTCTCACCGCGTCCTGTGCGGCGACGGCCTGGTCCCCGGCGCGCTGGAGAGCCTGCTGCAAGGTGCTCAGCCGGACGTGATCCACTGTGACCCGCCCTACGGCATCAGCATCGTGAACACCGGCGGCCAGATCGGCAGCGGCCAGGTCTACCGCCCCGTCATCGGCGACGACAGCACCAACACTGCCGTGCGCGCCTACCAACTGACCGCCGAGCGTTTCCCCAAGGCCCTCCATGTCTGGTGGGGCGGCAACTATTACGCCGACCACCTGCCGCCGAGCATGGGCTGGCTGGTGTGGGACAAGCAAAACGACGGCCTGAGCTTTGCCGACGTCGAACTGGCCTGGACCAACCAGCACCGCGCCGCGCGGATGTTCCGCCACATGTGGAGCGGCGGCGCGCGGGCCAGCGAGACCGACGAGCGCCGCACAGTGGGCAGTTTTACGACTAGGCCAGCGCCGCTCCCAGGACTTGCCGCACTTCCGAGAGGTTGCGGCGCAAATTGGTTTCCCAGAGCCGGACAACGCGGTAGCCGCAAACCCGCATGTAGGCATCCTGGGAGGCGTCCAACCGCTGCCGCTTGCGCTGCCGGGCATCCGGTTCTGGAAACTTTTCGGGGTGCGCGTGCCAGTAATCGCCGTCAAACTGGATAACCACACCCTGGGCAGGCGCGAAAGCGTCCACACAAAACTTGTCACCGATGACGTGCTGTGGCAGGTATTCCACGCCCATTTCGTCTAGCAGCGCGTACCCGATGCGCTCAATCTCCGTTTGGTGGCCGCGCTGCTGATCGGCGTTCATCTCAATCAATCGGGCGCGTACTTCCGGGTCAGCGTCTCGGCAGGCAGGGGAGCAGTAGAGAACGCGTCCGAACTTTTCAAAGGAGGCCGATTTGCGAAACGCCTTGCCGCACGTTTTGCACTGATACTCGACTTTATTCCGGCCCTGCCACTCCTTAGCGTGCTGGACAGAGCAGGTGTAAAACTCTTTGCCCAGCCGGTTGCGCGGAATGTACAAGTCAACGCCGCAAACCACGCAGGGATATGTCTCCCCAGTTTTGCGGCTAGGCCGGGGCGCAACATCGGCACATGCTTTAGAGCAGTATTTCCGGCCCGGAAAAAGCCGCCCGGTCACTGTCTGCCCACAGCCGGGGCATTTGAGTGTGCGGACAGCGTAATCAGTGCTGCGGCTACGGGCGGTCATAAGGAATTATAGCCCAAAAGACGGCTATCCAGAAGCCCATCGCCTTGGGTGTTTGGGTGCTCGAACAGCTCGCCACGCCTGGTGCCGTGGTGCTCGACCTCTTCCTGGGCAGTGGCATGACCCTGCTGGCCGCCGAGCAGCAGCGCAGCGTCTGTTACGCCGCCGAGATCGAGCCGCTTTACGTCGCGGGTGTGCTCGAACGTGCCGCGCGGCGGGGCTTGAGCTGCACGCGCCAAGTGTCTGCGGCGCGCGCTTAAAGCGCGCCGCGAAGCCACACGCTGCCTGCCCGTGCTGCAGCGCTACGACCCAGGCCTGAGGAGGTGAAGCGTGACTCGACTCGAACAGCAGCCATACTTGACTATGATGAAACGCCTCCTGTTGCCCCTCTGCCTGCTGGTGGCCTGTGGGTCTATGCCGCCAGACCCACCACCCCACCTAACGCTTCGGGCAGCCCTGGATCTTTTGCCCTTCCAGATGTTTGCTTCAAGCACCGACACTCAGGCACCTGGTATGCCGTTAAAAGCCATCTGGGGCGTCGGAAGCGTGACTCCCCAGGAAGTCGTGGACACCTTGAAGCTTGCCGGAATGAACCTCAAGTTGGAAAACGTCGAAATGATAGGAGCGCCGACTTTACCGCCTCCGCTCCCCACGACGAGTCCGCTCCGTGCAGAACTCAGTGCAACAGCGACTGGCAACAGCGGTGAAGCCTACGCGTTCACCGTCAAGTTGATCAACACCACCACCCAAACCTTGAACTTGACCTACGGCTTGGATGTCTTAAATGCCGTCATTGAGGACAACACGGGGAAAGCCGTGTTCTGGGCGACCCAAGGGATTGTTCCGGCTCTTGCGGTTCTCAACGCTTGCCTCCCAGAGCAAGCCTGTGACAAAGAACTGAACCTGAGCGTTCAGCTGAGCCAGTTTCAGCCGAAGTTTCCGCTGCTGGCTGGGGAGTACACACTAAAGGTCCTTGTCAATTCGCTTGAAGTTTCAACAGGTGAGACCTCGCAGGAACTGAAGTTTTCACTCCCACCTCAAAAGCTGACGGTACGTCCATGACGCTCTGAGGCAGCGTCCATAAAGAATGAAACGCGCTCAGCCCCAGCTTTCGCGACTGCAAAGCTGGGGCTTTGACGTGTCAAAAGGAGGTGAAGCGTGACTGATCCCAAACCCAAGAAAGAAAGTCGTCGCCGCAGTCGCGCGAAGCGCGAGTCGAACCCCACACAAGGGCCACCGAAATACGACTGGGCAGCCATCCGCCGCGCCTACATCCGGGGCGAGGACAGCGTGACCCTCGACAGCCTAGGTCACGACGCCGGTGCACCGAAGCCAGGCACGATTAAAAACCGTGCAGCACGCGAGGACTGGACGGATCTGCGGGCACAATTTCGTGAACAAGTCGTGATCAAGACGCGCGAGATCGACCTGGACCTCAAAGCGGAGGTGCGGGGCCGTCACGCGAAGGTGGGCAAGGCGCTGATCACCCTGGGCGTGCGTGGGCTGGCGCATCAGCAGCCGGAGAAGCTGGAGCCGGTGGACGTGGTCCGGCTGCTGAAGATCGGCACGGACATCGAGCGCAAGGCCCTGGGGATGGAAGAGGTCAACGTCCGGGTGGGCCGCATCAAGAATCCCGACGACCTCGACAAGCTGAGTGAAGCCGAGCTGTGGCAGATCGCCGGGGTTTTGCCGCCGGAGGAAGGCGACGATGACGAGTTCTAAATTCCCGGAGTGGATGAGCCGCCAGCTCGTCCTGCAGGCCATCGCCCGCAAGCGCCTGCGCGCCAGTGGCAAACTGCCGGAGCGTACCAGAGGGAGCGAGCAGGAACGCTGGAACAAATACCAACACAACCTCATTGGTTACTGCGAACGTGTGCTCGGCATGACGCCCTGGCGCGGCGTCAACGGTTATCAGGGACAGCGCGACATCCTTGAAGACATTCAGGACAGCGTCAACCGCCAACTGGCCGGGGACACCGAAGCGCCTTACATCTTCGTGGTGGAGGCCGCTCACTCCATCGGCAAAACCTACGGCATCGAAGCCCCGGTCGCCACCTGGTTCTACCGCTGCTTCGCACCCTCAGTGATCATCACCACTGCCCCCACCGACTTCCAGGTGACCCGCCTGCTCTGGAAAGACATCCGCACCCACGTCCAGAACGCCCGCAACCGGGGCCGCGACGTGATGCCGGGGCTGCTGCCGAAGAAGAACCTCGCTGAACGCAACGGTGCCCACTTCGCCCTCGGCATGACCACCAGTGACGCGGGCGGCAAAGGCTCTGAACGTGCCCAGGGGCAGCACAACGAATACCAGCTGGTGGTCTTCGATGAGGCCGAGGGCGTGCCCGACTTCATGTACGACGGCGTCTCTCGCCAGTTCACCGGCAACACCGTCCGGATCTGGTTATTGCTGGCCAACCCCAAGACGGATAACTCAACCTTCCAGGGGATGAAGGAACACCCACGTGCCAGGGTCTACCGTCTGAGTCACCTGGGGTTTCCGAACGTCTGGGACGGGACCAACGAAGTGCCGGGCGGGATGCACCGCAGCACCTTCAATGACTGGATCGAAGACCACAAGCGCTTCGGCTGCGATGTGGTCGGTGAAATGGACGAGAGCGCCTACACCTTCACGCTGCCCTGGGACGTTCCCGGTAGTGGTGATCATGTCCACCAAGCCGGGACCATCTTCCGGCCCAAGCGCGGTTTCCTGTACGGCGCACTGGGCATCCCACCGAGCGGCAGCATGGGCGACACCGTGATCGGTGGCGGGCGCATCGACGCGGCCCTCAAGCGCCAGGTCGAAGACGACACGCCCGACATCCTCCAGGTCGGTATTGACTGCGGACGGTACGGCGACGACTCCGGCATGCTCTACAGCCTCCAGGCCCGGCGGCTGCGCTACGAGATGGCCATCCAGGGCGGGCAGGAAGCCGACACCTTCACCCGCACCGACCGGTATGTGCAAGAAGCCCTCAAGGTGCTCCGGGCCGGGCATCAGCGCGGCGCGAGGCGGGCCAGCGTGCGGGTGGATGGCAGCGGCGGCTACGGCGGCGGCATCCTAGACGGACTGCGTAAGCAGGTGGACTTGCAGGCCCTTTTCCTGGAGGGCTTCGAGGTCCACGAAGTGCAATTCGGGAGCAAGCCCAGCGACCAGACCGAGTACGCCGATGCGGTCACGGAGATGTACTTCCAGACCGACGAGGTGCTCAGCGTGACCCGCATCGAAGTGAGCGGCGTGGCGCTGCGCCGTGACCTGACCGACCGGCGTTACGGCTACGTCAACATCGGCGACCGCGAGGTCAAGAAGCTCGAGCAGAAGAAAGTCTTTAAGAAGCGTCACAAAGGTCAGTCGCCGGACGACGGTGACGCGGCTGTCCTGGCCTGTGCGCCGGAACGGCTCTTCAAGCGCGTCAGCAACGCCGACGCTATCGCCGCCCTGGAGGAATTCAGGGACCTCGGCTGGGACGAATGAAGGAGGTGAACCATGTTGTACGGCCCTGATGGTCAACTGCTCGAAGACTCCGGCGACGGCGAGTGGCGTGAAGGCACGCCCTGGAGTACCGGCGGCAGCCTCGACCCACGCATCTACGGTGTGGACCGCACGGCGGTACGCCAGCGCACGCGCACCGCTTTCTTTAAGAACCCGCTGTTTGGGGCCGCCATCGAGATCGCCGCCGCGCTGCTGATCGGTGACGAGTTCACCTACGGTCAGCTCAACGCCGACAAGACGGCCAGGGGCGCGCTCGACGATCTGTGGACCGCCAATAACCTCGGCCAGTTGGTCAGTTCCAGACTGGTGATCGAGTACCTGCTCGACGGTGAGCTGTGCGGCGTGATGTCCCAGGGCGAGATTGGCAGCGACGTGCCTGCCCGCTTCGCCCACCTCGACATGGGCATCGGCGTCACCCTGGACGCCGACACCATCAACGGCATCACCGCCGTCAAGGCCAATGGTGCAGATAACAAACCCATCGTCTGGCAGGCTGGGCAGTTCGTCTTCACCGCCCACAATGCCCTCTGGAACGACCCGCGCGGCTGGCCGGTCGCCATGCGCGCCGTCGATCCAGCCCAGGCCCACTACAACCTGCTCGGGCACCGCCTCAACAACCATGAGTTGCAGGGCCGCCTGATCGGGGTGCAGAAGGTCTTCGTCGATCGAGGAGATCCCAACAGCCGCGAGCTGTTCCGCGAGAAGTCCCAAGCCTACCGGCGACTCCCCAGGCGCGGCGGGATCGTCACTCTGGCCATCGTGGAGGGCAAGGACGGCAAGCCGATCAGCGACGACCTGACCTTCACCAAACCGGGCGGCGGCGCAGCGGACGCCGAGAAGGATCTCAAGGCTTTCGTGCGGCTGGTAGCCCTGAATGTCATCGGCATGCCCGAGCACTACCTCGGCGAGGGCGGCGGCGTGACCCGCACCACGGCCATCAGCATGACCCTCCCGGCCATCCGCAGCGTCAAGCGGATTCAGGGCGCGATCCGCAGCCACCTCGATGGCCTGTACCGGGCCGATTTGAAGCGCCGCTACGGCAGTGACCGCAAGTACAAGGTCACGGTCTACGAGGTGGCCAAGGACGGCAAGACCCGCACCCAGCGTGCCAGGTGGGTGACCGCCGATCAGATCGAGGTGCCGTGGGTGTTCCCGGCCATCACGCAGGAGAACCTGGCCGACCTGATCAGCCGCGCCGAAGCTGCCAGCGGGCTGGGCCTGGCCAGCCCGCAGACCATCAGTGGTTCGCTCGGCTTTGACCCGAGTGCCGAGGCCGAGCTGATGGCCACCGTGGGGCTGACGTTCGGCCAGACCTCGACGCCTGTCCCGCCGCCACTGCCTATGCCCGCACCATCAGGGCCGCCAGCTGATGGAGGAGGGAAGTAAGTGGGAAAGGTTGCACCGCGTCCGCCCAGGCCACCGCCTCATGACCCAACGGGTGGACCGACGCGGCCTGCACCGGAATACGTGTACGTCCACAACGCCGCGTCAGACAGAGAGGATGACCGGCCACCCAAGGACTTCCACTGGGACCTGTGCGGGGAGCTTGACGCGCCGGTGCGGCCACCCCAGCCACAGGACGGCCCCCACGCGAGCGTCGGAGACTGCCCCGCGCCGCGAGCCACCGCCCCCACCGCCGAAAGATCACTACGTGCCCAGCCGATCTCGCCGCAAGCTGGAAGTGCCGCCCAAGATGTACGGGACAGCCTCGGATTCAGACGAGCGCGGGCCGCTACAAACGCTGTACGAGGATGCCCTGAGTGACGTGGGGCGCTTCATCGGCACCTGCTTGGGGCTGTGGTGGCAAGCTGGAGGCGCAGCACTGGTACTCGGGGTGTTCGTGTATCTGATGGTGTGGAGCACGCCCTTCGGGTCTACCCCGATCCCCGAATTCCCGGCACTGGACTTCCGCCTATGGCCGTTCATCATCGCGGTGTTCGCTGCACTGCTCGTGTGCCTTCTCTACTGCCTGCCGCAGATGCTGAGGCGTCGTGACGCCGTCAACCAACGCCGAACCCAACACGCCGCTCTTGCAGCGGAAAGGAGTGCCAATGTCACAGCCCAGACCCCTCAGTGAGCAGGAACGCCAACGCCAGCGCCAGGAGGTGGAACGCAAAGTCAAGGTCGGCGAGTTGACCAAGCAGGCAGGCGACAAGCTGCTCGAATCGCTCAAGAGTCCCAGCGTCATTCGCGGATAACTGACCCACCGATTCGGCCCGCCCATCCCGGCGGGCTTCTTTCATTCAGAGGAGAACCTCATGACCCAGACCATCCGTTCGCCCTGCACTTGTGCCCTCACCCATCAGGTCCTACAAGAAAGCGTGCAGGAACGGGCCGAGCACGACCTCAGCCTGCGCGAGGTGCGCGTGCCCGAGCGGGCCAACCTGCGCGTCCACAAAGAAGCACGCGGCGACACCACCGTCACGCTCATCGATGTCACCGTGGCAACCGCTGGCAAGGTCAACCGCAACAACCGCCTCTACCCCCGTGCGGTGTGGAAAGCGGCCGTGGCTGCCGCCCAGCCGATGCTCGCGGCGGGCGAACTGTGGGGCTTGCTCGAACACCCCGAGGACTGGTACGACCCGCTCAAGGGCCGACTGGCGGCCATCTGCATCAAGTACGAGACGTTGACGATGGACGGCGACGTGGTCAGCGCCACCGGCGTGCTGGTCGAGACTGCGGCCGGACAGGACCTCAAGGCGCTGCTCGAAAGCGGCATCGCGGTGGGCATCAGCAGCAACGGCACCGGCTCAGCCAGGTACCTGCCCGCTTCGGAAGTCGCGCCGGACTACCCGGACCCGAGTGCCTACATCGGCGTCATCCAGGACGACTTCCGTCTGCTGACGATCGACGCCGTTTCGGACCCTGCCGATCTCAGTGGGTCCGCCCGGAAGAAAGAACACCTGCGCGGTAAGCCACCGCCACTGCCCAAGGAGGCAAGCCATATGAACAAGCACCTGAAAGTGTTGCTGGACAAGTACCAGGGCCGCACCCTGGAGCAGATCAAGGTCGATCACCCCAGCGAGTACACCGAGACCCTGGAGCTGATCGCCCGCGAGAGTGTGAACCCCATCCCGGCCCCAGTCGAACCCGGCAATGTCAGCCTGGCGGATTACCGCGCGCTGGAAAACACCGTGGTTGAACTGCGCGGTACCGTCGGCAACCTCACCACCCAGAACCACAACGCCACCCGCGACGGCATCGCCCTGACCGCCCTGGAAAGCGCTCGCCTGCCCAGTGCCGGGACGGTCAAGAACGGCGAGAGCGAGATCGACCTCGACGCCAGCTTCCGTGCCGAGCTGACCGGCCTTGCCCGGACCGCCGAGAGCGACGAGGCCGCCCGCACGGCAGTGGCCAGCAAGATCACCGAGCGCCGGGGTCTGCTGGAGAAGCGCACGACCGAGGGCAAGAAGCCCGGCGTCAACGGTGTGAACCTGCCGCTGGGCGACAACAGCCGCAGCAAGACGGACGCCGAGCGCCAGCAGGCTGGAGACACCAGCACCCGGCAGCTCGAGCAGGTGCGCAGCCGCAACGGCCTGCTGTACTGATCGCCGCCATTCATTCCCGACCCCTTCCGCCGCCTGAAAAGGCGGCGTGCTGCTGGAGGAACCACTGATGAAAAACGTAAAGCATAGAGCACATACCGGCGGCGCAGTCACCCCGGCCCTGATGGTCGTGGCCGGAGTCAAGAGCGGCGACCTGGTCCCGCTCGGCGCAGCTGGCCTGTACGGCGTGGCCACCACGGACCGTGCCACCACCGCCAACATCAATGTTGGACTGAGTGCCCAGGGCCTCATCGACGGCCAGGCCGCCCTGATTCTCCCTGGCATCATCCTGACCCTGGCCGTCCCAGCTGCTTCGCTGAGCGCCTTCGCCGATTACGCCAAGGTTTACCGCAGCGCCGCTGGAGCGTACACCGCCGTCAACACCGATCTGTGGGTGGGCTACCGCCTGAACGCCACCACCCTCGCGCTGCGCTCGAACTAAACGCCGACCTCACGCCCACGCCCCGCGCTTGTTCAGGTGGGGCCTTCTCAGCTCAACAGGAGTCGCCATGAGCCGTAAAGACATTCAGCATGCGTTCACCCGCCTCGCAGACAGAGGCCTGATCGCCGAGAACCGCGTGGTTCCCCTCACCCTCCAGATGATTCTGGAAAGCGCCCAGCAGCACTTCCACCTCGCCTACTACGGCGCGTTCCTCGACAAGGAAATCGAGAATGTCCGGGCAATGGACCACAGCGCCAAGGAAGCGGCCCTGCTGCGGATGGAAGCCTTCATCACCGACATGGAGAAGACCCGCCGCGCCCACAAGGAAGTCCTGACCACCAGCGACTTCCCGCTGGCGCTGGCCAACGTCCGCCTGGCCGCGCAGCGCCCGGCCTACACCTACCCGGAATCGGACCTGCCAAAGTTCGCCGCCAAGCGCACCGCGCCGAACTTCAAGGTGCTCAAAGGCCACCGCCCCGGCGTGATCGGTCACAAGTTCCTGCCAGTCCGGCCTGAGACCACCAACGTCGAATACACCAAGTTCTACACCAGCGAGGACGGCTACTCGGTGGCCAACTTCGAGCTGGGCCTGCCTTACACCTGGGAAGCCTGGATCAACGACGAACTGGGCGACTTCACCGCCGCCGCTGCCGATCTGGGCAACGTGGCCCGTCGGACCCGCGCGATGGTGCTGATGGACGCCATTCTCCGCAGCGCCCCGCGCATCCCGCTGACCGACGGCGAGTTCGGCCCCACGCCCGATAACCTCGACCAGATCGCGCAGTACATGAGCACCCAGACCAACGCTGATGGTCGCCGGGTGGGCCGACGCGTGAGTGACCTGTTCGTGCCGACGCTGTGGGAGCGCAAAGCCAACGCCAGCATGGCCAGCGAGATCCTGGTGGCGACCGGCGGAGCCAGTGGGCCGCTGGCGCTGGTGACCGGGCGTAACCCGGCCTACCAGCTGGCGACCACGCACGTAGACGACATCATCGCCGACCTGCTCAGCGAGTACCCGGACCGCTACACGGCCAAGAACATCTCCGCGAACGACTACATCGTCATGGATGGCCGCAGCCAGCCGCTGGAGCTGGCGACGCTGGCCGGGTACGAGGGCGGGCCAAAGACCTTTACCCGCGTTCCGAACGTGGTCGAGGACGACATGGAAGGCGACTTCGAGAACCACACCATCGCCATGAAGGTGTCGGACAACGTCGGCGCGGGCGTGCGTGACCCCTACGCCATCGCCGTCGCTCAGGGCAACTGAGCCTCATCCAGTAGACCTCAAGACCCCGATTTAAGAAGGAGCACCATGAAGAAACTCATTGCGCTGACGGCCCTCTACATCCTGGGCCAGTGGCTCCAGCCAGGCACAGAGGTACCCGGCGACGTGCCCGGCTTCGATTACGCCAAGGCCTACCGGAAGGGCATGCTGGAAGCCGAGGACGGTTCCGAGGTGGAAAACCCGCTGCCGCCCGGTCAGGCAGCCCCAGTCAGCCCCGAGCCGGACAGCCAGTTCGTCACCCAGAGCCTGGAACTGCTCAAGCAGCACGGCGAGTTGCAACAAGAGCTGGCCACTGCCCGTCAGCAGCTGATCCAGCAGGGTTCGCTGAACGAGCAACTCACTGTTGCCCGCGAGCAGCTCGCCGACTACCAGAGCGGCGCGGTAGTGGCCCAGCAGGAGCAAGCCAAGCTTCAGGCCCAGCTGGATCAGTCGGCAGTGACATTGGCCGAGGCTCAGGCGAAGGTCGCGAGCCTCGAGGCCCGCCCGGCGCTCCCGGACGATGCACCGACCCGCATCAATGCCGTGAAGGGGGTCGGCGATACGCTGGCCGCCAGTATCCTGGCCGCGCTGACCAAGGCTGACTGATGCCGCTCGGCGCTCAGGCACGGCTGGAAGCGGAGCTGGGCGTCACCGCAGACGACCTGGGCTTGAGCGACGCCCAATACGTCTCGCGCGTTCAGGCCTGGCAAACCCTAGCTGAGGAAACCCAGCCAGACGAGCTCCGCCGCTACTTCACCGTCAAGGCATACCTGCTGCGGACCTGGATCACGGCCCTGACCCGCAAGGCCGACAAGTTTCGGGCAGAAGGGGATGTGACCGTCGAGCGGAACATGATGGCCCGCGTCGCCCTGCTCAAAGCGGATCTGGACGTGGCGCTGGCCCTGACACTGTCTCCAGAACCCACCAGCGACCCGGCTGATGCGGCCTTCGGACCGCTGATCGGTGAATGGGGGGTGGGCCCGTGAACGAACTGGACGCCCTTCGGGCCGATGCCCGGTCAGAACTGCGGGCCAATGCGGAACTGATTTACCGTCACTCGGCCACCTGGAGCGACGGCACCACGTGCCGTTTCAGCGTGCAGGACCCCAGCAAGGTGGACGGCAACCTGGCCCGCAGCCTCCGGAGTCGTCCCGACGCCGCCGATCTGCGGATTCTCAAGGTCCACCAGGATGATTCTCGCCCCGCCTTGGCGGCCCGCACCCCGTTTGACAGCGGCGGTGTGCTGTTCGTCGAGCGCTACCCGCAACAATCGGACTTCCTGGACAGCGGCCTCGCAGTCTGCCGACTGGTGCGCCCTGAGCGCTCCGTGGCTTACGCCCTTGTCTTCCCAACAGCCAGTGGTCAGGGCCGGGACAGCAAGGGAAACCCAGTGGTCGTGAGAGGCGACCCGCAGATCATTCCGGCACGCCTGGAAGCCAGCACCGACCCGAGTGTTCGGGAATCGGTTGGGGCAGCCGCGGCCACCGTGGTGCTCTTTGGACGCTGGGGCACGGCGGGCAACCCACTGCCGAACCCCCCCGGAATCGGCTGGGGCAGCAGCAGTGTGCTGGAAATGCAAGGCCAGGTGGGCAGCCTGGTCGTCAAACTCGCCTGGCCTGACGCTGACCCAATTCAGAGTCAGATCTTCGGCGAGCCGTTTATCGCCACTTGGAGGGCAGGAAAATGATGAACAAGAAAACAGACAAACCAACGATTGAAGCCAAAGCGGACGCGCAGGAAACCAAGCCCGCCGCCAAGAAGACCGCCGCACCAGCCACCCAGCAGTTCCAGGTCTGGTACGGCGGCCTCCAGCTCGACGTGACCGCCCAGCGCACCGAAGGGGACGTGACCTACCTTCAGTGCAGCGCGGCCCGCCAGGCCTACCCCGAGGCGGCCTACCCCAGCGCGGAGCTTGAGAGTGCCGGGGAGGTGACGCCCGCTGCCCCCACCGACGATCAGACTGATCCCCCAGCGACTGACCCAGAAAGCTGATGAGGCACTGCGCCGCACCGTAGATAAGCTGGGCGACGCCATTCAAGACGGCTTCGGGCAGACCGACTATGCCTGGCTGGGCGTCACCAAGCGCCGCAGCGGCGGCACAGCGGGCACCACCCGCGACGTGATCGACCTCGGCACGTTGCAGGCCAGCCAGAGCGCCCCTGAGCGCGTCAAGTACGGGCACTACCGCATCACCTGGGACGCCGACTACGCCGCTGCCACCTTCCTGGGCGCAGTGTTCAAGAAGCGGCGCGGCTCGCTCCCGGCCCGCAACGTGCCCATGAACGTGCTGCGCGAGTTCGATTTCTCCACCGTATTCGCCCAGGAGTGGAAATGAGCACCCATCTGGAATTCCGCGAGACGCTGCTCGCCACCCTGGCCGATCACGGCGTCAGCCTCGGCACCTACCACGTGCCCGAACTCGGAGACCAGCCTGCCCTGTGGGTGGGTGACCCTCCCGAAGGCACCACCATCGACAGCGGTCTGGAAGTCCTGATCGGCAACACCAAGCGTCCGGAACTGGTGAGCACCTTCGGCGGGAACGTCAAGCTCGAATACTGGCAGCTCCGGATCGTCAATCACGGCGACGGCGACCTCGAAGGCGCGATGGACGCGGTCGACGACGCCTTCAGCCCCGAGACGCCCAAATACATTCCCGAGGTCGGCGACATCGCTGAGCAGGTGCTGTTCAGCATCCTCGACGATCCTGAAAACTAAACCCTTCGCCCTCTTCCGCACTGCCTTCAGGAGGCAACCCCACATGGCCAAATACACGCTCGGCAAGTCCGCTGTGCTGCAAATCGCTCTCGTCGCTTCCCAGACGCCCGACACCCCACCCTCCACCCCTGCCGACTGGAAAACCCTGGTCGTCACCAACGAGATCAAGATCGGCCTGGATACCAAAACGATCACCTTCGAGGACTTCGAGACCGGCGGCGGCGACTTCGAGATTCCGGTGGGCCTGACGCCCTCGCTGGCGATCGGTGAAGCCCAGTGGACCGAAGACGACGTGCCGCTCGGCATGATGGAAACTGCCATCCGCAACGGCGACGACCTCTGGTACACCGCTTACCCCAAGGGCATCGTCAACGGCAAGGGCTACCGGGGCAAGCTGAAGGTCAAGAAGTGGGAAATGACCATGCCCAGCGGCGGCCTGATCACCGTGGCCCACGACCTCAGCCCGCAGGGTGTGCCCGACAAGATCGTTCCCACGCCGTAAGCGTGATCTGGCGCGATACCTGGCGCGGTAAGCCCGAGGTCGTCATCATCGCGCCGGATGACGTGCAGGGCGGGGTGATCCGGGCGGCCATCGTGCTGCTCGACGCACCCCGCCGTGATCCTCACCTCACCGTCTCGGACGGGCTGGGGCGGCGCTACAACGTGGCCCTGCCCCGGCACCTGCTGAGCGAAACCGAACAGTACTCCGTCGAAACCCACTGCACCCTGAGAGCACAAAGGAAGCCATGACCCAGACCAGCAACCCCCGCAGCCCCGACAACCTTCCCCTCAACCCGGTCCACCGCAAGTTCGGCGCTCGCGTGAGCACCATCGTGCCGACTTTCGAGGTGGGCGACGCGACCTTCGAGACCCGCGTGCTGGTCGTCGGCGAGGACCGCCAGATCACCACTATCCAGCGCTCGCTGCCGCAGGCCGAAAAGGACGAGGCGGGCCAGGATAAGGACCTGACGCCCGAGCAGCAGGACGCCACCCTGGTGGGCATGGTGGACATCATGGTCAAGGTGCTCCAGCCGCGCTTCCTGAGCAGCGAGAATCCCGAGCTGACCAAAGAGAACATCACTGAGGCGTGGATGTTCGACAACCTCACCAGCAACGACATCGGCCCGCTGCTCTACCTGCTCCGGAAGGGCACCTACCAGCCGGAGGAGCCTGAAGACGAAGGCGCTGAAAGCCCAAACGCCGACCAGTAACCGACGAGGACTGGCTGGACTGGATGTGCGAGGTCTGCGGAGCCTACCCGCACTACTCCATGGAGGACATCGAGGACCTGCCCAGCCTGGACTTCACCACCCTCTACAGCCGCCTGTCGGTGCTGGAGTATCGTCGCCACCTGCCCAGCGCGATGCTGATGGCCTATATCGCCAACGCGCTGGGTGGGAAGGGCGACAGCAAGGCCCTGGCGAGCCACAAGCGCTACGAGGCCGAGGAGTTCCTGCCCGGCTTCGCCCGTCCGCCAATGCTGACCCGTGACCTGCCCCTGACGCCCGCGCAGTGCAAGGCCGTGATGGAAGGCGTCGGTGCGCGCGAACTGCCCAGCTGGGCCGTGCAGCTGCTGCACCAGATCATGCCGATGGGCCAGATCATGCGCCATGGCGGCACGTCAGCTGTGTCAGAGGAAGACGAATGGGAGCGGCAGTTGGAAAGCGCCGAGCGGTGGACGAACGACTGAGCAGAGCCATCGAGTTCTTCCCCGCCTCCATCTGGCGAGTCAATCTGGGCGGCTCCTGCCGCCGCCCACCAAAACAAGAGCGCCCCCAGCGGGGCTTTTTTCATTTCCCAGGAGTTTCCCATGACCTCTCTAGGCTCCGCTTCCCTCGAGTTCAACGTCCTCGTCGCTCCGGCCCTGCGCCAGCTCGATACCTTTACCAAGACTGCCAAGTCGATGCTGACCCAGGCCCAGAACGTCGCGAAGATCGAACTGAAGGTGGACGGCCAGAAGGCCCTGAAGGATATCGACCGGATCGTCAAGCAGATCAAACAGCGCCTCGACGCCTCGGTGACCCTGAACCTGTCGAGCCTGACCCTGCTGGTGGGCAAGGTCACCGAACTGAAGAATGACCTGAGCAAGATCGCCGCCGACATGCGGAGTGCGGGGGCCAGCCTGCGGGGTGGGGCCGGTGGCGGCTCGCGGAACGGGGCCGGTGCCGGTGGCGGGAGTCCTGGAGCTGGGAACGCCGACGCGCAGGCCGCCGCCGCTTACCGTCAGACCCTCGCCCTGAACACCCGGCTGGCCCGCGAGGCCGCTGCCCAGCAGACTGCGGCCCAGCGCCAGGCCCGCCAGCAGCAACAGGCCGCCGATCAGCAGGCCGCTGCCGCCTACCGCCAGTCCCTGGCCCTCAACACCCGTCTGGCGCGCGAGGCTGCTGCTCAGCAGGCTGCTGCGGCCCGGCAAGGTGCCCAGGCCAGCGCTGATGCTGCCCGCGCCGCCTCCCAGGCTGCCCGTGATGCGGCGACCCAGCAGCGCGCCGCCGATCAGCAAGCCGCTGCGGCTTACCGTCAGACCCTGGCCCTGAATGCCCGGCTGGCCCGCGACGCGGCGGCACAACAGACCGCTGCGGCCCGCCAGGCCTCACAGGCTGCTGCTGCGGCTGCCAAGGCCACTGCCGATGCGGCCCGCGCCTCAGCGGCCGCCCAGACGGAAAGTGTCAGCAAATTGGGGCGCGAGCTGGCTCTCGCCAACAGCAAGTTCAGTCAGGGAACGGTCAGGGCACGCGAGTATCTGCGCGAGATCGACCGCATCAAGACGGCGGCCACAGCCCTGCAGCCCAGCCTCCAGGCCGGAAGCCGCGACGCGCTGAACCTCAGCCGCACGCTGCAAGGCATCGGTGGGGCCGGGGCGAAGATCAACGCCACCAGTATCACCAACGTCCGCACCGAACTGGCCCGCGCCCGCACTGCTTACGAGCAGGCCATCAGCGCCGCCGGGTCGAGCTGGCGTAAACAGCAAGACGCTGCTGCTCAGTACCAGCGCGTCCTGGGCCAGGTGGACACCAAGATCCAGCAGATCGGGCGCAGGCCCACGGTCACCCCGCAGCAGACCCAGGCTCTCGCGCAGCTCCAGCAGAAGCTCGCCAGTCAGCAGAACGCCCTACAAGGCTCAGCTTCACCGCTGAGCTTCGGTGGAGCACTGTCGGCTGGCCTGAAATCCCTGATGCCCGCGTTGAGTGGCCTCAGCCCAGCCCTCGGCGCGGCCTCCTCGCAGGCCGGTCAGCTCGGTGGCGCGCTGGGCGGGGTGGCCGAAGCGGCTGGTCCCATCGGCGGCCTCATCGCCGGGATCACCGTGGTTCTGGTGGCCCTGTCGGCGGCCATTGTGGCGAGCGTCAAGACCGCCACCCAGTTCCAGGCGATCTTCGCCGATATCAAGGCGCTGACCCAGCCGACCATCGCTGAGTTTCAGAAGCTCCAGGCTGCGACGTTTGACCTCGGGAAACCGCTGGGCGTCGGAGCACGTGAAGCTGCCGGGGCCGTTCTCGAACTCAACAAAGCGGGCCTGAGTGCTGCTGATGTGATCGGGGGCGGGCTGAAAGGCGCGCTCGACCTGGCCGGTGCCGCTGGTCTGACCGCTGCGGAGGGCGGGGTCACCGCCACCGCAGCCATGACCGCCTTCGGGCTGGCCGCCAAAGACATTCCGTCGATCGCCGACACCTTCGCCAACTTCGCCAACAAGACCTTCCTGGGCGCTTCGGACCTGACCCAGGGCATCGCCGCCGTGGGGCCGGTCGCTCGGTCTTCGGGCATCGACATGCAGCAGTTCGCAGGCATCCTGGCCACCCTGGCGCAGGGCGGATTCAAGAACATGTCCGACGCGGGCACGTCGCTCAAGACGATGCTGCTCTCGCTGGCCTCACCCACCGATGCGGGCCAGAAATACCTCAAGAAGCTCGGCGTCTCGGCTTACGACGCCAGCGGCAACATGAAGCCGTTTACCAGCATCATTGGCGACCTGCGCGAGAAGCTGATCAAGCTCACGCCCCAGGCCCAGAACCAGATCCTCAAGCAGATCTTCGGGACCGACGCCATCCGCGCCGCCCAGATCCTGCTGCGCGAAGGGCCAAAAGCCCTCGACGCCAACACCAAGGCGATGGGCAAACAGGGTGAAGCCGCCCGCGTCGCCAAGGAACGCCTCGATTCGCTGGCCGGAAGCGGCAAGAAATTCGGCGCAGTCTTCGAGGAACTGAAGATCGTCATCGGCACGCCGTTCCTGGGCGCACTGAAGACGATTGTGGACGTGGCGATCACGGTCACCCAGAGCCTGGTCGATCTGGTCAAGCAGGCCCAGGCCGGGAAGGGCGCGCTCGGGGACATGTCGGCAGGCGGCCAGCAAGCCATGCAGGCGCTCTACAGCGTGCTGGCCCCGATCTTCAAGGCCATCGCCTCACTGTGGGAGAACATTCTCAAGCCCGCGCTGGTGGCGCTGTACCAGATCTTCACCGTCATCGTCACGGTAGTGACCACCGCGCTGGGAATCGTGTTCAGCGTGGCCAGTGCTGTGTTCAGCGGCGTGGTCGGTCTGATCGGAGGGCTGCTGTCGGCCTTCACCGGCGGCGGCAACGGCATCAAGATCAGCCTCGCCGGGGTGGCTGACACCATCACGCGCTGGGCTGGAGTCGCGCGGGCCTACATCGTCGCGGTGGGCAAGGTGGCCGGTGACCTGCCGGTGGCCTTCAGCAGCGCCGGTCAGGGCATCGGGCGGATCTTCGCAGGTATCGGCAAGATCTTCGCAGGCTTCGCGCAGATCGCCTACCAGCGTCTGGTGGTACCGATCCTACCGGTGGTCGCGGCCATCAAGAGTTCTTTCCTGAGCGTGGCCAACGTCATCGGAACGACCCTGAGCAACCTGCTCAACTTCGTGGCTGACAAGTTTCGCCCCCTGATCAGCTTCCTTCAGACCATCGGGATCGGGATCGGGGACGCGCTGGCCAGCATCGTGTCGAGCATCGGCAGCAACCTGCGCGCCCTGACTGGCGGCAGCGCCGACGAGTTCCAGAAGCAAGCCGAAGCTCAGGCCGCAGCGGCACAGGCCCAGGCCGCCAAGATCGCCGAGGGCAACAAACTGGTCGCCGATGGCCTGAGCGATATCAAATCAGGCTACGACCAGACCAAAACGGCGGCTTCCGACTTCGGGAAAAATGCCAACACCGTCTTTGCTCAGACCGGAAAGGATCTGGCAGCCGCGAATGCAGAAGCGGCCAGGCTCAAGAAGACCCTCTCTGCGCCACTACCCAAGGTCAAGATGCCAGTGGCCACGGTGCCGACCCAGCTCGCCAGCGGTACCGGAACGCTGGCCGATCTGGGGCTGGGGCCGAAGGGCAAGAAGTCCAAGGCCCCGCCGATCACCGCCGCCGACCTGGCCGCCCAGGACACCTACAAGAAGGGCCTGCGCGACCTCACCGACGCCGAACTCGCCAACGCGAAAGCAACGGCCATTCGAACCAACAACAAGAAGCAGCTCAGCGCGATCCTGGCCGAGGAGGGCCGCCGTCAGCGTGAAGTGACCTCCGAAACCAAGGCCCAGGAATCGGCCTCGAAGAAAGCAGCTGCTGCTTCGGAGCGGGACGCGGCCACCCGCGCCAACCTGGTGCGCGAGATCCGCCAGAGTATCCAGTCCTACCAGCTGCTGGCCAGCCAGCACAAGATCACCGAGAAGTCCCAGCTCAGCTTCAACCAGCGGATTGAGGACTTCCGCGCCAGCGTGGCCAAGCTGCCGCCTGAACTTCAGAACGGCGTCACTGCGCTGCTCGACCAGGCGTCCGCCCTCTCGAAGAGCACCGACGGTCAGGCCCAGGCGACGAAGGCCACCAAGCTCAGCGGGATCGCGCTCTCAGACTTCAAAGAGGCGCTGAAAGGTTCCACCGCCGCCCGCCTGAAGCAGCTGGAGGCCGAGTCGCGGGCCAGCAAGAACGACGTGGTTCACGCGGCTGTGGTGGCCGAGCAGACCCGCCGCGAGGGTGCGCTCACTGCACAGCGCAAAAAAGCAACCTCGGAGCAGGAAGCCCAGAGCAAGCGCGACGCAAGGACCCTCGCAGCCCAGCAGAAGGCCGCCGACAGCCTGGGGCGCGGCCTTACCAACCTGATCGCTGATTTCCGCCTCCAGACCCAGCAGGGGAAGACGACGGCAGAGAGCCTCCAGAATTTCCAGCAGCGGCTGGAAGGTGCGAGCGAACAGGCCAAGCGCCTGCCGCCCGCTCTACGCGAGAACATCACCACCCTGCTCAATCAGGGATCTGCGCTGGCCAAAACCGGGCAAGGGGTCGTCGATTACCGGGGACAGATCGAGACCCTCAAGGGAGAAGTCGACAAGTACACCCTGTCCGAGCTGGAAGCGGCCCGCGCCAAGGCCCTGGCAGCAGGCAACCAGAGCGCCATTGTCAAGCTGCTGGACAAGGAGATTGCCAGCCGCAAAACCCTCTCGGCGACCCAGCTCGACCAGGCCGATTCCGAGAGCCGACTCGCACAGGTATCGGCCAGCAGCGACAACGTCGAAGGCGAATACCAGAACCGCCAGGCGCTTGCGAAGGGCAATCTGGCGACCCTCTACCAGCTGGAGCTGCAATACGGCCAGCGGGTCCAGGACGCCCGCGACGCCCGCGCCCGCGAGGAAAGTGCCAACGAAGACCGCCAGATCAACGACAAATACGACAAGCTCGGCAAGCTCGAGGGCATTACTGACGCCCAGCAGCGCCGCCTTGACGCCGACCGCACCGCTGAACTCAGCGCCAATGCCCAGAAGCTGACCAATACCCTGGCGGCGAACTCGACCAGCCGCGCGGCCAGCGAACTCAGCGCCAAGACCGCGCTCGACGCGGCCCTGCTGACGGTGGATCGTCAGACCCGCGACACCATCCGGAAGAACAACCTCACCCTGCTCTCGGCCCAGACTGGCGATCTGGAGGCCCAGCAGCAGGAAGCCCTCGACGTCGAGGGCTTGACCCAGCAGCAAACCCTGGAGATCCGCCGCCGCTTCCAGCCGCTGCTGATCGCCCAGAAGCAAAGAGAGGTCGAGACCAGCCGCACCATCGAGCAGCAGGCCGAAACAGACCGCTACAACGATGCGGTGGACGCGGCCACGCTCAACGGCACCCTGAACCAGAAGCGCCTCCAGCAGGACGGCTCTTACCTCACGGTGTCCGAGGCGCTCAGCAAAGAGCACATCTCGAACGTCGCGCTGATCGAGAAGAACGGCGCGGACGCGGTGCGGGACTACGCCCTGAGCGTCAAACGTGCGACTGGCAAGCAGCTGGTGGCCGACGACAAGGCCACGTCCGACGAGCTGGTGGCGGTGGCGAAAAGCCGCATTGACGATCAGCTTCAGGGCCTGTCGGAAATGGACGGCAAGCAGCGCGATGTGGCCAGGGCGGCCCTGGGCTTCTGGCGGCAGGTCTACGCCGCGATGGGCGAAGCAGGCAAGGCCAGTCTGGCCGAGGTCGACGACGCCATCAAAAAGCTGGGGCAAGCTGGCGACGTCGCTCGCAGCAAGGCCAGCGCCGTCCTGGCCGAGTTGCCCACCCCCACAGCAGGCAGCTTTGCCCGTGATCTGAATGCCGTGGGCAAGACGGAAGATGCCGGAGACGCCCGTGACAGCGCTGAGAAGCAGTACGACAGCTTGCTGAAGACCTACCAAGGCTATCTCGACAAGGCGCGGGTGGCCTTCCAGCAGTTTGCCGACGCCCGCGACGAGGATCTCACCCCAGCAGACCGCCAGATTCGTGACGGGTTGCTGGGCACCATGCGGCTTTACGACGATCTGATCAGTCAGATCACTGTGGCCGCCGCTGAGGCCGGAGACAAGGCGGCCTCAGCCTTCACCCTGGCGCAGAACGACAAGCTCGCCGAAGGGAACCTCTCGCTGATCGAAGCCCAGCACGCCCTGGCCGATCAGGAAGGGCGCGACGACGGCCCCGCCTACCGCGCTGGATTGGGGGCGGCGCTGGCCTACTGGAAGGCCCGCAAAACGGGGCTGACCGAGGGGACACCGGAATACCTGGCTGCCCTGCAAAAGGTCACCGAACTGGAAACCAAGCTCGATGCCGCGAGCGCCCAGGTGCGGGCCGACAAGGACCAGGAGAGTGCTCTGGCCCTGGTGGAGGCCCGCTACGCCCTGGAGCAGGCGCTGGGTCAGGACGGCGGTCCCAGTTACCTGGCCGGGCTGAAAGCCTCCCTGGCCTACTGGCAGGGCCGCCTGACTGAACTCAAGGAGGGAACGCCGGAATACCTGGCGGCCCTGCAAAAAGTCGCCGATCTCGAAGGGAAGGTCCGAAGTCAGCCGGACAAGGCGGCTGAAGGTCGGCTGTCGTATGTCGAGGCCCAGTACGCCTTGGCCCAGATGGAAGGCCGCGACGGCGGGCCAGCCTACACAGCGGGGCTGAATGCTGCCCTGGCTTACTGGCGCGGTCGTCTGAAGGAGCTGAACGAGGGAACGCCCGAGTACATCGCGGCGCTGCAGAAGATCACCGACCTGGAGGGCAAGGTCCGCAGTCAACCGGACAAGAACGCAGAAGGGGCGTTTGCGCTGGCTGAAGCCCAGTACGCCCTCGCGCAGGTGGAGGGGCGCGACGGCGGACCCGCTTACCTGGCGGGTCTGAATGCCTCACTGGCCTACTGGCGGGGCCGTCTCAAGGAACTGAACGAAGGGACACCCGAGTACATCGCAGCGCTGCAAAAAATCGCCGACCTGGAAGGCAAGGTCAAATCGGTGCCGGACGCCAACGCCGAAGGTGCGCTGGCCCTGGTGGAAGCCGAACACGCCCTGGCTGAGCTGCAGAAGCGCGACGACGGCCCCGCTTACCAGGCAGGGCTGAACGCGGCCCTGAGCTACTGGCGCGCCAGACTCGCCAACTTGACCAGGGGTACACCTGAATACCTGGCGGCGCTGCAAAAAGTAACCGATCTGGAAGGCAAGCTTCATGACAGCGGTGCCCAGGTCCTTGCTGACAAAGATCAGGAAAATGCCCTGGCGCTGATCGAGGCCCGGCACGCGCTGGCCGAGCAGGAAGGCAAGAACGATGGACCAGAGTACCGCATCGGACTGCGGGCCTCGCTGAATTACTGGAAGGGGCGCTTAACCGGCCTCAAGGAGGGAACGCCTGAATACCTGGCGGCCCTGCAAAAGATCACCGACCTGGCAGGAAAAATCAAGGCCGCTGACCCTGGCCAGAAGCTGGCTGAGTCGTTCGCCACCGGGGCTGCGGCCATTGGCACGGGCGGCAAGCTTCAGAGTGCCCTCTCGGCAGGCCTGAGCGGACTGGGGGCCTTCTTCTCGGCAGGCGGCGTGGCAGGTAAGGGCGGGGCCATCCTGGGCGGCGCGGCAGCCCTGGTGGGTGGCTTGAAAGACGTCTTCGTCACCGGGAACGAGGACATCGACAACGTGACTGCGGCCTTAGTGGACGGGGTGCAGGGAACCCTTGGAGCCCTGGCCAAGGGCGACTGGGTGGGGGCCATCATCGCGGCGGTCGCCACTGTCGTGAACACGGTCCTGAATATCATTCAGGGCGCAAAACGTTCGCTGTCCAAGGCGAAATCTGAGATCCAGGCTTCGACCCAGGACGTCAAATTCTTTGACCTCGGCAAGTACGCCGTGGTGCAGACGTACAAGGGCGGCTTCCTGGGCCTGCAAACGCTGAGTCGCAGCGTGATCGACCAGCAGGCGATCGACATCGCCAAGAGCCTCGGGGACGCCATCTACGAGGGCATCAGCACCGGGCTGCTCAACGGTATCAAGGCCGGGAAGGCCAGCTTCGGTGACCTGGGCATCGATCTGAAGAAGACCCTCGGGAACCAGATCCTGCAAGGGCTCATTGACGGCTTCCTGCGGGGCGCGGCCATGACGGCCATCCTGCAACCCTTCCTCGACGCCTACGTCACCGCGATGAAAGCTGGAGACGCCAACGGCATGGCGGCCGCCGCCGAAGGCATCCAGAACGCGGCGGCGGCCGCCAACACGCAACTCCAGGCCTTCTATCAGAACGTGCTGGTGCCGACCAGCAAGCGCCTCGGGCTGTTCGGCAGCGAAGCGGACACCAACTCCAAAGACCCTGCCCTCTCCAGCGGCCTCTCCGGACCTTCTGAGGTCAGCTTTGGCGGCGGGGACCAGAGCAGCAACGTCACCACCGAGGGCAGCAGCCTCAGCGCCGGGCAGATCACGGTGTTCACCGACGCCCTGACGGCCGGAGCCGGACAGATCGTCGGCGCGGCGCAGCAGCAGCAGGCCGCCAGCACGGAGTTCGGTGGGCACGTCGGCCGCTTCGGCCAGTTCGTGACGCAATTCGGTCAGTACGTCTCACGCGGCCCCAGCACCAACTGGGCCGGTTACAACCCGCAGTAAGGGGGATCTTTTGACCAGAACAGTCAAGAAAGCGGGGCAGGGCTACCAGCTCTGGGCAGTCAGTCGGCTCTATGTGGAGCTGTACAGCACCTGGCCGTCGAGCACTCCCACCGAAATCTGGGACAAGCAGGTGCTGAGTTACGACCTGCCGCTGAGCGCCCTGAACACCTGCATCGACGGCCAGCTCGAGATTGGCGTCGACCCAGCGCAGTTGCCGGACGGATTCGTGACTACCAGCTTGCCCGGCAATCCAGTGACCTGCACCCTGACGCCCGGCAGCCGCCTGGTGCGGGTCGTCGCGGTGCTCCCCAACCAAGATGAGGTGGTGATCTACACCGGCCTGCTGGGGTTGCCCAAGCGTTCGGGCATCAAGCGCTGGACCATGCCCCTGATTGATCCGGCGCAGATGGGCCTGCCGAGGTATGTGCCGCAGCCCAGAAATTATTCCAACCCGGTCGCGCCGAGCGCGTCGCCCCTCCAGGCAGCCAGCACAGCGCGAATCTACGGAAGTTACAGTGTCGGGCCCTCGTCTTACACCCCGCACATGACCTACGCCGAGTACTGGCAGGAGGCCCTTCAGGGCGATCCAGACGCCACCTTTGGGGCGGGACCGGACCTGGTATTCACGGCGGGCCGCCAGGACCAGGGCGCGGCGTACGCGGGGTACACCGTTGATCAGCGGGCGCTGAATCTGGAACCCGAAGGGCGGGAGATCACGGACTACCTGACCCAGACCCGCGCCTGGGCACAGGGCGACGGCACCTACCAACCGGCCTACCAGGACAGCTTCAGCAACGTCGCCCGGCCTGCCTTCCTGCCGCCGCGCGTGGCGGACGTGGGCGGCTCGGTGACCAGCAGCGTGATCGAATCGAACGTGGGTCTGAGCGCGTCGGGCGGCGGCAGTATCAGTGTCAGCGGCATCAACATCGGTACGGCAGAAGTGCGGGTGAGCATCCCGGCCCGCTCATCGGGGGTGCGGCTTCAGAACATGAGCCTGGTGTGCAGCCTGTCAGCCAACACCGTCATCGGGCGCTGCCGGATGTACATGATCGCCCAGGGCCACCAGGCGTCAGGTTATTTCAAGACGCTCGCTAAAGAGCAGCCGGAACTCACCGCTCCCGCCAGCAGGACATACAAGTTCGAGCCGACGGCCGACGCACTTTCAGACGTGGACTACATCGTGGTGATTCTGGGCCTGGAGGGACTGGATACCGGATCAGCCATCTCCGGCGAGGCTTTCGCCATCAGCGCCAGTGGTCGCCTGGAGCAGAACTCGTACTCAGTCGCCTACGAGGCCCCGCCAACCGGGCTGTCATCGCCCATCGTGACGGACGAGGCGTGGACCTTCGCGCTGCCAGGAATCCACGCCGGGCTGCGGGTGGCTGGACTGCCGGGCGGCGGATCTCGTCCGGCGACCACACGGATTCAGGTGGCGCGTCAGGGCGGGGTCCGCAGTGTGGTCCGGGCCGGGCCGCTGCCGTTTCAGGGCAGCCCGGCGCTGGGCTTCGGCTCGACACTGAACTGGGACCGGGGGAAGGCGTGAGCGAGTTCTATCAGTTGCTGATCGCTCCAGGGACGCGGGTGGCGCTGCCGCGAAGCTGCCGCCCGACCAGCCACCTGCGCGCCCCACCCCAGCCGCAACTGGAACGCGCCTACGGTTACCCGGACGTGCTGGACCTCTCGCCAGACGGCTACGGCGAGCCGCAGGTCCTGGAATACAGCTACAGCGTGATCATGCCCGACGAGACGGCGCTGGCCAGTCTGCTCAGTCAGCACCAGCGCTGGGCAGCGGCGGCGCTGGCCATTGAGCGCTGGGTGACGCCTACGGTTATGCGCCGCAGCGACGGTGTACGCGGCGGCTGGATCGAGGACAAGCCGATCGACGGCGGCACGTCGCGGGTGGCCACGGTGACCCTCAAGCTCAAGCCGCTCCAGGTACCGAATCCGACCTCGCTCGCTCCACGTTTCTAGGAGATTTATGGACGAACTCAGTAAAGTCAGGGCCGATCTTCAGTCGCTCGAATCGCGGCTCAGCCTGGTCGAGCAACTTCGCGGGCCGACATCTGGACCAGTACCGCGTGCGGCACCGCCGCCGCCAGGGCTGAAAAAACGAGTCGACGAGCTGCATGCCGAACTCTCCCGTCTCTCGCAAGGGGTGGACCGGCTGGCCGCGCTGGAAGCCGAGGTCGCCAGCTTGAAGGCAGCGAAATGAGCTGGCTCAAAGTGACCGGCATGATCCCGGCGGAAACAGACAACGCCTGGGTCAGCGGCACGGTCACCGCCACGCCCGCACGGTCCGATGACGAGGGCTGGGCAGACGGGACCCGGCGGGCCGTCTGGCCGATCGAGGGGGTGCTGGCCGGGGGCGGAACGCGGGTGCAGGCACGTCAGGGTGGAGATTTCTACCTGCCCGGCGCGGACATCGGTGAGAGTGCCGACCCGCCCTGCATCGAGCTACTGGCCGAGCTGACCGATCAGCAGGGTCGGGTGCGCCGCTTCAAGTCAGTGGGGAAGGTCGCCGCCTCGGCACCGGGCGAATGGAGCCTGAACGCGCCGCTGGGCAGCCTGGTGGTTAAGGGTCTTAACTCGGGCCCGAACTCCTGGCTGGAGACGACGGTGGCAGACGTGGTGGCGGCGGCCGCAGATGCAAGGGCAGCGACAGCGGCGCAGGCGCAGCAGATGGTGCAGAGTGAGCAGCTCCAGCAACAACTTCAGGACCTCGATGTCTCCGGCGCTCAGGCTGCGGCTGCCGCCAAACCGGATGCGCTGGCCGCCGCTGCTGCCAAGCCGGACGCCCTGATCGCGGCGGCGGCAAAGACTGACGCCCTGGCCGCCGCTGCCGCCAAACCGGACGCGCTGGCGGCGGCAGTAGCAAAACCGGATGCCCTGGCCGCTGCGGCGGCAAAACCGGATGCTCTGGCTGCCGCTGCCTTGTTGCCGACGCTCGCAGCGGGACAGGGCCAGCTCGCCAGTGCTTTGTCTGCCGCTGCGGCGATGACAACAGGTCCAGCAGGCCCACAGGGACCGGCGGGTCCGACTGGCGCTGGCGTGGCTGGACCCGCAGGACCACAAGGACCAGCAGGCCCGCCAGGAGCCACCGGGCCAACGGGCGCTGGTGTGGCTGGGCCACAGGGACCACAAGGGGCGACGGGTCCGGCGGGTCCGACTGGCGCAACCGGCTCGGCAGGCACAGACGGCGCGAGCGCAGGCGATCACCGATTCCAGTTCATCGGCAGCAACTCAACGTCACAAGGTCTAAGCGGAGGCTTGAATGCAGCGCTCAGCCTGCCAGTTTCTATGGAGACTTGGGACACGGACAACTATCACAGCTCAGGCGCGTTGACGCGCATCACGATCCCGGCTGGACTCGGCGGCATCTACGTTCTGAGCGTGACTTCACCAAGTCTGACGAACGTCAACTGGCTTCTCAAGAAAAACGGCTCGCTTAACCTCTATACGAACAGCCTTGCGGGACAGTCGCTCATCGTTCCTTATGTCGAAATCATGTTGAACGCTGGCGACTATCTCGAACTTTGGGCAAATAATCAGAGCGGCTCGCCGGTTACGCTGTCGGCCCTAAGCACAAACTTCACGCTGCGAAAAGTCAACTAATCTTCGAGGCAGTCTCCGCGCCTGCCGCCTGACCTAACCCAGGCCGCAGCCCCCGGCCTACGCGGGAGCCTTCGCGCCGCGCCCCGTTGCCAGGGGTACTAACGGCAGCGATCAGCTACCCAACACAGAGTTTTTCTATACTGCAAGCTGATGCCCCCCGCCTGGAAATCACACGTTGTCCTCAGGGATTCGATCGAGCACGCGCTGCTGGCAAGCGCCTTGGTTGACACGCCAAGAACGCGTCGGCAGTTGCTCGTCATCGCCATCCGCGATGGCTTGAGGCTCTACGATGACCCGACGGTTACAACAGCCCTGAGACGTTTAAAGGTGAGTGGGTTATTCAAGTCAGGTCGGAGCGATGGATACTTACTCCATTACCATCTAACACCGCAAGGCGAGCAGATGCTGAAAGCCTTCACTGAAAGTCCGGCTTGATTCTTCGTAGCTATCGGCCACCCGACACAGCGTTTTTCTATACTGGAAGCCGATGTCCTCCCACTTCAAATCACACGTGGTCCTCAAGGGTTCAATCGAGCACGCGCTGCTGGCAAGCGCCTCGATGGACCTGCAGAGGACACGTCAGCAGTTGCTGGCCATCGCCATTCAGCATGGCTTAAGGCTCTACGACGATGAAACGGTTGTGACAGCCCTAAAGCGTTTGAACGCCAATGGATCGCTCTATGTGAGCCTTGGCAATGGAAGGCTCCGCATTTACCGTCTGACAGCGCGAGGCGAGCAGGTACTGCAAGCCTTCGCCGAAAGTCCAGCCTGATTCTCAGCCACCCAACACACATCACAGCCCGCCTCAGCGCGGGCTTTTCGCTGCCTCGCCCAGGTGTCAGGGGCGTGGCGAAACTCTAACCATGACCCCGGAGGCCACTTGAAGCTCACCTTCCTGCTGTTCGGACCGCTCCTGCTCTTCCCGGCAGCGGTCCTCACCCGGCCCGCGCCCTGCGCCATCACCCTCTCGCCGGATCAGGTGCGGGGCGTGGCCTACCATGTGCGGCTGATCGTCTCGCCGGGTTGCCCGGCCAGCACCGTGTTCCGTGTTCGCAAATCCAGCACCCTGAACGTCAAGCGCAAGGGTGCGCCGTACCAGCCGATCAAGCCGCTACAAGGGGCGTGGGAGATCGGCAAAGCCCGAAATACCGTGCCTGACGCTGAGCTGTGGACCTCAATCACCTGGCGCTGGGAGCTGTACGACGCTGAGAAGTTCAACGTCCTCACCGACGAACTGGGCGCGTGGCGCGGCATTCCCGTGGAGCATGGGCCATGAGTGACCAAGTGGATTTGCAGCAGCTCAACGCCACACTCCAGACGCTTCAGAAGGCCCTGGAACGACTTGAGCGCAGCGTGTCGGGCGACAGGGACAACAACGTGCCGAGCATCCGAGAGTTTGTCAGGGACGCCGTTGCCGAGTTGCGCCTAGACATCAACAAAATCAAAAGCGACCTCAACAGCGTGGACACCGCCGCGTCTGATCGACTGGACGCCATTGAACAACTCAGCCGAGTTCAAGCGGCGCGGCAGGAGGGGCAGATGACCGTTATCAAGTACCTCGGCGGCGGCTCGCTCGTCTCTCTCGTTGGCTTGATCGTGACCGTCTTCAAGCTCACTGGGAGCCACCCGTGAGTCCGCACATTGCTCGCGTGATGCCTGGCTGGGTCGCACCGTTTCTGGGCGTATTCGGCGCGTGTGTGGCCGTGCTGCTGGGCCTGCTGGCCTCGCAGCTTTACAGCAGCATCTGGCGGCCCTCGCCGTTCAGCTACACCGCTGAGGTGTACCTGCCAATCAAACCGGAGGTGTGCCCCGGCGGGGTGGTGACGTGGCAGCCGCGCCTGATCGTCAACAAAACCCCGACGCTCCTGATGGTGGTGCGAACCCTGTGGGACGCCTCGGAGGGCCGCACGCTCAAGCCGGATACCGAGCCGAAATACTTCATCTGGACCCAGGCGCAGCAGGGGCAGACACTCAACAGCGCCTTCGGCAAATACCCGCTGCCCGCTGATCTGGAGCCGGGGTTTTACGAGATTCGCAGTGCGGCCACGTCGCCCAATTCAGATGCGGCGGCCTATCGGGTGCCGTTCGTGATTCCAGAGAGCTGTTTTAAAAGGGGAGGGAAATAGATGTTTGACTTCAAAGCTGCCAGCGCGGCGCGTCCCAGCGGCGAAACCACCGCTGCACTCCTGGCGACCTACGGCAATCCCGAAGGTTCAGGCGCTGGACCGAGCAAGCAGGGCGGGGCATGGTTCGAGCCGTCGCCTGCCTGGAAGCAGGACAACCTGGTGAAGGTCAACCTCTCCGATCTGCCGGGCTTTCCACAGTATCCCGGCGCGAAGATCACCGGCGTCAGCGTCCACCGGATCGTCGCACCGATCCTGGTGGCGACCTGGGTGGAGCTGCACCGGCGCGGCTTGAATACCAGGCTTCGCACTTTCAATGGCTCATTCGCGGCCCGGCACATGGGCCATGACCGGACCCGCCCGCTGAGCGTCCATGCCTTCGGCGCGGCGATTGATTTTGACGCCGAGTGGAACGGGTACGGCTCACCGATGGGCAGGATGCAGATTGACCGCGACGTGGGGCGGGAGATGGTCGAGTCCCTACGAAGATGGGATGCATTTTCAGTGGACCGACCCACTCAGGGGCACACCGCTGGCGGAATGGCAGGATGCACTCGGCAGATCCGCAGCCCCCGCGCCCACGCCGCTCTACCTCTACTCGCAGAACCGAGATCCAGACGGCAAGCTGCGCCTGGACTGGACCAGCATCGCGGTCGACGCCCAGGGCCGGGTGCTGCTGGGAGCCGACAAGCATCCACGCACCGTGTACGTGCCGCCTGAACTGGCGGCGGCGAAAGGGCTGAAATAATGGAACTTCTTGTGCCCTACCTGGGGCAGCTCGGCCTGGCAGGCATCGTGTTCGTGGTGCTGCTGGCCCTGACACAGCTCGGATTGACCCAGTTCTTCAAGCTGCTGGCCCAGACGATCCTGAAGAACAGCACATTCGACTTCACGGGCCTGTGGGTGCTGGGCCTCTCGCTGGTGCTGGGCGGGCTGCTCGGGGCGGTGATGCTCTCCAGGGTGGCGGCGCTGCTCGACATCCAGTTGCCTCAACCCTGGGGCGGTGTACTGGCCGGAGTGATCCTGGCGGCCATCGTGAGCGGGCTGGTGAGCTACCAGCAGCAGCGCAGCAGCGAGAAGGCCGCCAGCAAGGTGGATGCAATCACGGCGGTGCTCGGGCAGCTGAGCGCGGCACAGGCGACAGCAGTACCAGCTGCCACGCCACAGCCGGTTCCTGACGCCCTCCCCGCCGAAACCCTGACGCCGATCACGCCGGACGAGGCCGCCAGCCTGACCCGCACTGACTGGCCTGCACTGCACCAGCCGGACGACGCGCCGCTGGTGACAGATCGACCCGGTTCCAATCAGCCTTACTAGGCCCGTTCCGACTTGAGACGGGCTTATTCCGTCCCATTCGGTCCCAATCCACCCTCTTGCGGCCCTTGCCACGTGCAGGGGCCGCGCTCGTTTGTACAGGAGCACCGTGAATGCACTGACCCTGAATACCCTGAAGCTGCACCTCAAACTCCTTGCTCTCAAGGCCTTACCTGAGATCGAGCGCCAGGCCGTCGCCGTCGCGCAGGCGGGCATCACGCTGGCCAGTGCGGCCAAGCGTGCCCAGGGGACCGAATACATCGTCACCCAGTACGCCAAGGCCACCGCAAATGTGCCGGGCTTGAAAGACACCCTGGTGGACGACCAGCTGGTCCGCGAGCATGCGGGCGAGGCCATCGACTGGGCCTTCGGTCAGATCGGCGGTCTCCTCAACGGCCTGGTGCATGCGCCGGTCACCGATGACGGCACCCTGCCCCAGGGCGGTCTAAAGTGAAGCGCAGCTTGCTGATGCTGATGGGCGTCATCGCCCTGGCCAGTTGCGCGCCGGTCCAGCTCTCTCTCCCTGCCGTGCCTGACCCTGGCAGCGCCGCACTGACCATCGATCGCCAGGACAGCCAGGCGGTGGTGACGTTCGCAGCAGGCAGTCTGGACGCTCAGGCGGTGCAGGTGACGCTGAGCGGCGTGAACCTGGCCGTCAACGATCCGAACTGCAAGGCCGAGGGCGCTCAACTGGTCTGCACCCTCGGCACAGTGCCTGCTGGCCGGATGTACGTCCTGCCGGGTCGTGGGGTACTGGTGGCCGAGGCGGCGTACCAGCGGCCTGATGGCGCTTCGTATTCGCTGATTTCGGAGGGCGCGGCCCCACCGAATGTCACGGGCGGATCGCGCTAAACACCACAAGTCCGCAAGCCAGAGCCCTCCTGCATCCGCTTCGGCGCTCGTGCAGGGGGGCTTTTTCGTTACCAGAGGGGCTAGGCAATCAGGATTTCATTCTGGTGCGGCCTGACATGGGCCATCTGGTGCTTAGTAAGAGTGGACACAGAGGTGATCCGAACCAAAGCTGGCATGTTAAATTGAATATCTCATGAAGACGCTTGTGGTTCCCGCGAGCTCCACGACATGAATCGTCCATTTCGCCTGATGCTGATCGACGACAACTACGCGGATTGTCTACTGGCCGAAGAAGCGTTGAACTACCCTGGTCTGGACTGTGAATTCACCTTCAGCGAATCTGGCCCAGCGGTCCTCGAGAGCTTCAAGGCGGGCGCTCGGCTCCCTGATCTCCTGCTCTTGGATATCAACATGCCCGCGATGAACGGCTTTGAGATACTGAAGGTGATCAAGACGACCTCCGAACTACGCCACCTGCCAGTAGGGATACTGAGCACGTCGCGAAAGCCGGAAGACATCACTGCGGCGTACGATCTCCAGGCCAATTTTTATATCGTGAAGCCGGTCGAGTTTTCAGGGTTCCAGGCGCAGTTGTCTGGACTCTTAAGCTTCTGGCGCAACGCCATGTTGGCCGCGTGGTCGTAAACGCCAAGTCCGCAACTCAACGCCTCCGCCCTGGCTGATCCTGGGAGCGGAGGCGTTTTTTGTTGTCGACGCTCGCAGCATTCACGCTAGATCAGTTCATAGTACTGGGCGTACAGCGTATCCATACTCTGCTGGAGCAATTCCTCGGAAACGCGGATCTGATTCAGATCATGCTGAAAGTGCTCGAGCATCTGAAGCCGTGCGGTTTGATGGGGTCCAGCTTCCACCAGCAAGCTCTCAACGATACCGACAGCCGTTTCCATGTCCCGATGAAGTCCAGTCAGGGACGCTTCAAGATGCTCCCAGCCTTGTATGGCACTCTTGATGTTCTGGGCCACATCACGCGCGCCGAAGTGCGGCATGCGGGCATCCTCAATAACGGAGAGTACATCCCTTAACCGGTTTTCGTGTATCTCCAATGACATGTCCCACCTTACCTCTCCAGGGGAAACGCGGAACGCTTACCTTCAGGTTTGGCATACGCCGATGAGCGTTGGACTGGATGTCAAAGGAATCTGCAGCGCAGGTATTCAAGTTGCTCACTGACCAGCAGGGCCTCGCGGGCGGACTGGCTGCCTCGGACGATCACAGGAATGTCAACGCAACAAAAAGCCCCCTGCACCCGTTTCGGCGGGTATGCAGGGGGCTTTTTGTTGTGGGCCGTCCTCAGCCGGGTGAGGGGCACGCCCAGGTCATGCCGGTGATCCCACAGGTCTGTCTCAGGCTAGGTGCTCGACCAAGAGCGGCGCATCCCGCAAGTGGCCTAAGCCGTCGCGCTGCCTTCGGGTGGGTCGGCCTCAACGTGATACACCTCATCGTCTTCCTGCGTGACCCACAGACCATCTGGGCTGTATCCCCAAACCAAGAAGTGCTCCGCGTGCTTACCACAGGCGCTGCGGGCCTGGTGGGCCGTCTCGAACCACCCCAGATCTTCCAGAATCTCCCCGGTGTGCGCGTTGATGCGCTGCGCGCGCGGCATCAGACGGCCTGCGCCTCACCAGGTGCCACCGGGCGGCCCACATTCGAGGTCAAGTTCACGTCCAGGTGGGCACCCAACGCCTCCGCCAGCCGCCGCAGCATGGCGAGCGAGTGGCCCCAGTAAAACGGGTTGGCCAGCCGGAACAGGGCCGCGTGCCCAGTCCCCAGCCGTCTGGCCAACTCGCGGTAGCTCAGGCCGCTCTCGTCGATGACCCGTGCGACCTGGAGACTGACCGGGTTGACTGGCGCGGGAGTCACGCGCAGAAGGGTCACGTCCAGTTCAGCGTAATCCTCCTGCACCAGCTCGCTCAGGTCCGAGAGGCGCTGCGCCACCGGGGCGGGTGCGTTCGGCGCGTCCAGCAGGTAGAGCGCTACCGCTTCGGCCAGCGTGGTCTTCAGAGCGTCGAGCGTATCTTCCGTCGCCAGAATGGTCTGCAATTCAGGGACGTTGCCCGCGTAGCCGTCTGCCGTTTTCGTTACGAGTGCCAGGTAGTCCATCGTGTCTCCATCTGTCAGGGGTGGGGTGGGGGCCGGGGCCCCCGGTGCGTCTATTTGAGTCCGAGTCTGCGGAGCACCGCGTTCTGTTGCCCTTTGTCCGATTCTCGACTGGAATTTCCGCTCAGGATGATGAATCCCTCTTCGTTTTCTTTCGTCCATTTCCGGTGGTTGGTGCCTCCTCTGATCTGTTCAGTCCACCCGTGCTTGGTCAGCATTGCTTCGAGTTCTCGTACTTTCAATCCCAACCTCCCTGACTGCCCACATTGTAACATATTTGTTACCACATGTAGGGAAGTATCAGGCGTACACCCGACACAAAAAAGCCCACCCGATCAAGGTGGGCAAGGTGCTCGGCAGCGATTACCTTCGCGCGTCGATCACGAACCCCAATCCCGCTTCTGCCTCACTGCTCAGCCCCAGCACCACCGCGTCCAGCCGCCCAAAGAAATGTGCCTGCGCCTGCCGCCGGGCCTGCACATCTTCATCGGTCGGCACCAGCACGATCGGTCCGGAGAGTGGATGGCACAGAGGTCATCAGGCCCAGCAGCAAGTCTGAGTCGGTGCTCGCGTGCTGGGCTGGCCCTACCGGATATCGAGGAGTTGAGGGTCGCTCTACCAGCCCAGAAGGGACCTTGTACCCAAAATAGAGAGGTCTGGATATGGTTCGAGTGGTGGTATTAATCCACTCCGTAGGATGCCTACACTTGGTTATGACGTCCGTACCGATTACTCAACATCAGGCGTTCGCCGCTCCAATCCACCTGAAGAGTTCAGATACGTTCCTTGAACACATTCTGAGTGACGTGACGGTCATGCTCTCTCCCTCCTCCAGATCTCGTTTACTGTGGCCTGATGCCCACATCGATCTGGTCATCCAAGTCGGTCAGGATGCTGCACCATTCGTTTTTTCCCCTGGCCTTCAGTGGAGTCCCGAGCGCGCTCCATCGCTGTCTGGCCCAGCGATTCGTCTACGCTTCTTTCCCTGGATGCTGCCGCAGGTCACTGCCTTGACTGTTGGCACTGCTTCAGTTCCAGCCTCAGTGCTGGCCGCTTTGACAAGTCATGACGCCGTGGGGGCGATGGAGACCACATGCACTTGGCTTGCAGAGACATGCGCGGCGTGGAAACCGGACCCACTTGCCCTGGCTGGGATCGCTCTCCTGACTGCGTCCGGCCGTGTTCCATCAGCGGCACTCGAAGACTTGGCGCAGACCTCTGAGCGTGCTCTTCAGCGTCTTTGCCGCTCAAATCTCGGGTGCAGCCTCACTGGACTGCAGCGGTTAATCCGCTTTGAACGTACTCTTCTGGCGCTCTTTGCGCATCCTGTCCCTCTCCTCGCCCTACTCGCAGTGGAGTTGGGCTTTGCTGATCAAGCCCACTTGTCTCGGGAAGTGCGCCGCTTCACTGGTCGCACGCCGCTGGCCTTGTGGCGTGAAATCCATTCGCCGGAATTCTTCAAGACACCCGCACCTCACTCTGTCATCCTCAATGCATGACCCAGCGTGAACCTGCCGTGTTTCTACGTAATGTCAACCTGCTCGTCCGTGATGTTGATTATGCAAGGCGCTTCTATGAAGAAACCCTGGGCTTGATCTTGGATGAGCGACGCTCAGCTCTACCTGCAATGCTGATCTTGCAAACTCCAGGCGGCTGTACGCTCAGTCTGAAAGATGCCACGACCGAAGAGCCTGGAAAGGTTACCGGTCCTGGAGACGTCGAGTTGGGCTTTGAAACAAAAGCGCTCGACGAAGTCCACGCAGCGATGACCTCCTTCGGTGTGAAAGTTACTGCCATCGTGGAGCAGGGGTTTGGCCGAACCTTTGATGGTCTAGATCCGGATGGCCATCACTTGGTGGTGTACACGCTGCGGCAGGAGAACCGCTAGGACCACTGCCCTAACCTCCGCTTCCCTTCTCTCAACGTATCCGATGCCTGTAACCACCTCGGAATTGTGCAACCCGTAAAAGGCCGGGCTCAGATACTCAATGTCCACACCCACCGCCGCTTGCAGGGCCTCCAGGTGGTTATCAAACTCGATCGGCAGCTCGCGCTCCTCGCGCTGGCCACTCGGGTGCAGGATGATGATCTTCATTCTTCTTCCCTCCAGGCCCGTAGCAGCAGCCCCCTGGCCTCATCGATCTCCACGTTGATGGTGCCACCCATGACTTCGCGCAGCAGCCGCGCCTCGCGCACACCCGCCACAGCATCGACGACCGCCACCAGTTCCAGTGTCCGGCCGCCCGTCTTCGCGTTAGGGATCACCTCGCAGGCGTAGGGCACCTCCCACTCGCTGGTGATGACAATGTCCTCGACGTCGAGCAACGTGCGAACGGCGGCGTCGAGGTTCGGCAGATCAGCGCGCTTGATCACCACCAACCCGGCAGCCTCCAGCTGGCCCAGGATGGTTTCCGCACCCCTTCCTAACGTCGTCGTCGCCGCGAGCCGCGCAGCGGGGAGGTCGAAGCGCAGCATTAGCGCACGTCTTGGATCAACCGGCACGTCAGCTCCGTGGCCTCGTCGTAGCGCGCGGCGTTGGACCCCTCGGGCAGGTGGGCTAACAGCTCGCGCCATAGCTCCGTCTGCACGTCCACGCCCGCTTCAAATGAGGCTTGCCACGTCTGCGCTGCCTGAGCGCGGCACTGGGCGGCCACCGGGTCACCGGGGCAGATCCGCTTGGTCGGCCCTGCCAGTAGCAGCAGTGCCGCGCGGTTGGCGAAGCGGCGAACGGTCTCCCGGCCCACCTCGGTCTGCGCCAGCTTGCGGATCTGCACGTTCACGCTGTCGCTGCTGCCTGAGACCGGCAGGGCCTGAAGCACCTTGACCAGGCCCGTCATCTCGACAGGCACCACGGTGTAGGCGCTCATGCAGCCACCGTCCCCGTGGGCAGGCTGAGCTGGCCGTAGGCGAAGCTGCGGGTGATGACGGCTTCCTCGACGGTCAGAGTGGCCAGGCTGGTCACGTCCCTACCCAGCACCGCAGCGGCGACCTCGTAGTGGCTGGCGCTGGTGCGGTACCCCAGGCGGCCCAGCTCGATGTGGAGCAGGCGGGCGGCAGGCTTGCCGATCACCGGCAGCAGCACCTCGTCGAGCAGCCACACCCGCTCAGCCTGCCTCAGCAGCCGCACAGCGCGCTCAAGCTCGGCAGACTGGCCGTTGATCTGCGCGCTCAGGCCCGCGTCCGTGCGGGTGAGGTTGATGATGGCGTACTCGACGTCTGTGGTGACGCCACACTCGCGGGTGACGCTCAGGACGTTGAAGGTCCGGCTCTGTGCGCGGGTGCCGGTGTTCGGGGTGAAGGTGTTATCGTTCATAGCGGGTCTCCGGTAACTCAGGGATTTCAGGAAGCGCCACATTCTTCGCGGGAGGAGGCGCTTTTCTGATGCCTAGATAGTATCAGAGTATTGCTATGCTGTCAATACTCTGATACTATCCAACCTATGAACACACTTCATACTGATGGGATGGTGAGCTGGAAGCTAAAAAACACGATGGACGCGCACTCAATCACGCGCTACGCCTTGCAGAAAGAAAGCGGCGTGGCGATGAACACCTTGCGCGGGATGTACGACGGCACGACAAAGCGGCCCGATCTAGAAGTTCTAGACAGCGTGATTCGCGCCTTACGGCAGATCAGTAGCAAGGAGATCACTCTCGCCAACATTCTGGAGTGGCAAGCATGAGCCAGTTCGTTTATGTCCTAGAGGACAAAAATACACACCTGCTCAAAATCGGCATCTCGATTGATCCAGAATTTAGAGCGAAGCAAGTCAGCAAAGACTTCGGCTGCGATGCTGTCGTTTTAGGCATTCTGGAAGCTGCCGATGCACGCCGGATGGAGCAATTCATTCATGGGATGCTTGCTGATAGTCGGGTGGTTGGGGAATGGTTTGAAGTCTCAGAGCGCCAGCGTAGCTAGCTGCTGGCATATTTCTCGGATCGACCCAAAATTGATCGAATCAAATTGCCCAAGCTGGTGAGTGAGCGCGTACCAACGGAGCCTCTTTCGCGATCTCTGGGAATGGATACCAGAGCTACAGTCAAAGTTGAATTGGCAAAAAGAGAAATGACAATGGTCGAGCTGGCCGCGCAGCTTGGCATCCCTCAGCAATCACTGAGCCGCACCCTGCAAACTTCACCGATCAATCAACGCAGTCACTGGCCCGCCATCCTCGAAGCCCTCGACCTGGAGATCGTCATCCAGCCCAAGCGGCCCTGAACATATTTCCGTCCTCGAGATCAGGCAGCGCACTGAGCCGGAGGAAAAGGCCCCGCACTGCTTCTGATGGTCAGCGCAGGGGCTTCGTCACGCCGCATGGTTGAGGACTGGGTGATCTTCGAGAAATCAAAGCAGCCAGACAAGCCGCCTACTTCCGTCTTTTGCGAATCATTGTGACTTACTGTTCAGCCCGAATCCCTTACCTTGTAAGCATGCCCTACTGCCTGAAGGACACAGGCCACCATGCTTGAGGGGAATTTCAGCTTCCTGGCTCCGTACGAGCCGCAGCTGGCGCTGATGGGTGCCCTGGCTGAAAAATACTACCTTGACGATCCCAACACCGCCTTGCTGAAGATCCGGCAGTTTGGTGAACTGCTCTCGCAGGTGGTGGCCGCCCGGTCAGGCCAGCTGGGTGACCCCGATGAAAGTCAGCAAGTCCGCCTCGCCCAGTTGCAGCGGGAAGGCGTCCTGCCCAAAGAAGTCTGGCAACTCCTGACCGTGATGCGGCGCAGTGGCAACGCGGCCAACCACGCCTTCACGGGCGAACGTGAGCAGGCCCTGGAACTGCTGAAGTTCGCCTGGATCGTGGGCGTCTGGCTCATGCGGACCTTTCACGACCCGGCATACCAGCGCGGCGACTTTCTTGAACCCCAGGTGCTGCAACAACCGGGAGCCGAAGCGGCTGGCCTGAAAGCGCTGCTGGCCCAGGCCGAGGCAGGCCGGGCCGAAGCCGAACGCCGATTGGCCGAGCAGCAGGCCGCCGCGCCCCGCGACACCGCGACCATCATTGCGCGGGGCCGCCGCGCCGCCGACCACTTGGATCTGAACGAAGCCCAGACCCGTCAACTGATCGACGCCCAGTTGTGCGCCGCCGGGTGGGAAGTGGACACAGCGGCGCTTACGTACGCCAACGGGACCCGTCCGGCCAAAGGCCGCAACCTCGCCATCGCCGAGTGGCCCACCTCCAGCGGCCCCACCGATTACGCTCTATTCGTGGGCATGACGCCTGTCGCGGTGGTGGAGGCCAAACGCAAGAACAAGGCCGTCATGGGCAGCCTGGAGCAGGCCGCCCGCTACAGCCGCACCTTCCGGCTTGGCATGCCCGGCCTGACGCTGCCCTTCGGACCCTGGGGAGAGGCCGCCAATGCTTACTTCGTTCCCTTTCTCTATGCCACCAATGGACGCGCTTACCTGGCGCAGCTTCAGGCCGAGAGCGGGATCTGGTTCAGGGACACGCGGCGCGGCGTCAATCCAGCCCATCCTCTGCCCGGCTGGCATTCCCCGGCGGAACTCTGGGCCATGCTGGAGCAGAACACCGAAGCGGCGGACAGCGCTCTGGACGCTGAGCCGCTGGACTACACCGTCGGGTTGCGCCCATACCAGAAAGACGCCATCAAAGCCGTCGAGCAAGCCGTCGCGGGCGGCAAGCGGGAGATGCTGCTGGCGATGGCCACTGGCACCGGCAAGACCAAAACGGCCATCGCCCTGATCTACCGGCTGTTGAAAGCTGGTCGCTTCCGGCGCGTGCTGTTTCTGGTGGACCGCGAAACGCTGGGTGAGCAGGCGGGAAACGACTTCAAGACCACCCGCTTGGAAGGTACACGCACCTTCGCCGAAACATTTAACCTCACGGCCATCGACGGCGGCTCCATAGATACGGAAACGTCCGTCCACGTCGCCACCGTGCAGGGATTGGTACGGCGTGTGCTGGGAGAGTCTCCGCCGTCAGTGGGCACTTATGACCTGATCGTGGTGGATGAGGCGCACCGGGGCTACACCCTGGACAAGGAGTTGGCTGAGGCCGAGCTGGGCTGGCGCAGCGAGGCTGATTACGTCAGCAAGTACCGGCAGGTGCTGGAACACTTTGACGCTGTGAAAGTCGCCCTGACCGCCACGCCTGCCCTGCACACCACCCAGATTTTTGGCCTGCCCGTCTTCGCCTACACCTACCGTGAGGCCGTGCTAGACGGCTACCTGATTGACCACGATCCGCCCATCTTGATCAAGACCGAGCTCAGCGAAAACGGCATTCACTGGAAACGCGGCGAGGAGATTGCCACCTATACGCCCGGCGCGGACGCGACCGAGCTGTATCAGGCTCCCGACGACATTGGCCTGGAAGTGCAGGACTTTAACCGCAAGGTCATCGCGCAGGGCTTTAACCGGGCAGTGGCCGCCGAACTGGCCCAGCAGCTCAACCCGCACGGCCCCGAGAAGACCCTGATCTTCTGCGCCACCGACCGCCACGCCGACGAGGTGGTGCAGCTCCTAAAAGACGCCTTCCGCGAGGTCTACGGAGAAGTGGACGACAGTGCGGTGGTCAAGATCACCGGGGCCAGCGACCGTCCGCTGGAGCTGACCCGCCGCTACCGCAACGAGCTGCTGCCCACCGTGGCCGTGACGGTGGACCTGCTGACCACCGGCATCGACGTGCCGCGTATCAGCAATCTGGTCTTTCTGAGGCGGGTGGGGAGCCGCATTCTGTTCGAGCAGATGCTGGGCCGCGCCACGCGCCGCTGCGACGAGATCGGCAAGACCACCTTCCGCATTTACGACGCGGTGCGTGCGTACGAGGCCATCGCGGACTTCAGCACCATGCAGCCGGTGGTGACACAGCCCAAGCGCACCTTTTCCACCTTGCTGGGCGACATTGCCAGTGCGCCGACCCGCGAGGCCCGCGCCCTGCTGCGCGACGAGCTGAGCGCCAAGCTGGGGCGCATCAAGAACCGACTGACGCCCGCTGCCCGCGACACCTTCGAGGGCGAGACGGGGCAGACCATGGAAGCGTACCTGGCCGGACTGCGGCAACTGGAGCCGGACGCCCTGCCCGCCTTTATCGCCAAGCAGCAGGTCGTCATGGAGATTCTGGACAGTGGACGCACGCGGGGCGGCCAGCCGATCTTTATCAGCGACCACGAAGACCACGTGACCGCCGTGGTGCAGGAGTATCCGGGCGGTGTGCGGGCTGAGGATTACCTCAGCGGCTTCACGCGCTATGTGCAGGACAACCGCGACCGTGTGCCCGCCCTGCTGACGGTGCTGACCAGGCCGGGCAGTCTGACCCGCAGCAGCCTGCATGACCTGAAACGGGCACTAGACCAGGAGGGGTTCAGTGAAATAACTCTGCAACGCGCTTTCGCCAGCGTGAAGCAGGTGGACGCCGCTGCCAGCATCATCGGTTTTATTCGCGCCGCTGCCGAGAACGAAACGCCTCAGCCCTTCGACGCCCGCGTAGATGCCGCGCTGGCCCGCTTGCTGGGTTCGCGTGCCTGGACCCCGCCCCAGCAACAGTGGCTCAAACGGCTGGCTGGACAGCTCAAGGCCAATGGCGTCGTCGATCAGGAATCACTCGATCAGCCCACCAATCCGGTGGTCTTGCAGATGGGCGGCTTCGAGCGACTCAGCAAAGTGATCTTCGGCGGTGAGCTGCCACTGATCCTGACGCAGTTTCAAACGGAGGTCTGGGAAGCCGGAAGCTGGCGGCAAGGGGCCTGAAAGATTGCCCTACTGTTGCCGGTTCCAGTTCAGCCATGCGGCACAATAGACCCACCCATGACCCGAACTATCGACATTGTCCAGAAGCTCTGGAATCTCTGCAACGACCTGCGCGACGACGGTGTCACCTACCACCAATACGTCACCGAGCTGACTTACCTGCTGTTTCTCAAGATGGCCAAGGAGACCGGCCAGGAAGGTCAGTTGCCGGAAGGTCGGCGCTGGGATGACCTGAAAGCCAGGAGCGCCCCAGACCGCCTCGATCACTACCGCCAGACGTTAATCGACCTAGGAAAGCACACTGAGCCGCTGGTGCGGATGATTTATACCAATGCCTCCTCGATTATCAGCAAGCCTGCGACCCTCAGCAAGCTGGTGACGGACATCGACGCGCTCGACTGGTACAGCGCCAAGGAAGAGGGTTTGGGCGACCTCTACGAGGGCCTGCTGGCCAAGAACGCGGGCGAGAAGAAGGCCGGGGCTGGGCAGTACTTCACGCCCAGGCCGCTGATCGACGCCATCGTGGCTGTGATGCAGCCCAGCAGCGACGACGTGATTCAGGACCCGGCGGCAGGCACGGGCGGCTTCTTGATCGCCGCTGACCATTACGTCCGTGAGCACGAGGACGTCTACGGCTGGCCGGAAGCCAAGCAGCACGAATACTTTGAAAGTACCTTTCACGGCATGGAGCTGGTGGCCGACACGCACCGCCTGGCACTGATGAACCTGATGCTGCACGGCCTGGCCAACGACCCGGCCCGCAGCGGCATCCGGCTGGGCGACACCCTCAGCAACGAGGGGCGCGATCTGGGCAAGGCCAGCCTGATCCTGAGCAACCCGCCGTTCGGCAACAAGAGGGGCGGCGGCACGCCCACCCGCGACGACCTGACCTTCGTGACCAGCAACAAGCAGTTCGCCTTCCTGCAGCACATCTACCGCGCTCTGAAGCTGCATGGCCGCGCCGCCGTGATCTTGCCGGACAACGTGCTGTTCGAGAGTGGCATCGGCAAGCAGATCCGGGCCGACTTGATGGACAAGTGCAACCTGCACACCATCCTGCGGCTGCCCACTGGCATCTTCTACGCCCAGGGCGTCAAGACCAACGTGCTGTTTTTGACGCGCACGCCCGGCGAGAAGGGCGGCACCAAGGAAGTCTGGGTGTACGACCTGCGGGCCAACATGCCCCAGTTTGGCAAGCGCACACCGTTTACCCGCGACTACTTCGCCGATTTCGAGGCGGCCTTCGGTGACGATCCCACCGGGGGGCCGGACGCGCTGGCCCAGCGGGTGGATACGGTCGAGACAGGGCGCTTTCGCAAGTTCAGCCGCGAGCAGATCAAAGAGCGCGGCGATAGCCTGGACATCTCATGGCTCAAGGACGACAGCGCCGATCAGGGTGAGCTGCCCGAACCCGCCCAACTGGCCCAGGAGACCCTGACCGAGCTGAGCGGCGCGATGGAAGAGCTGCGGGCCATTTTGCTGGAGCTGGGCGAGGACGAAACGGCGCTGGAGGAAGCCGGGGTGTTGTCTTGACGCAGGCGGGCGGGGCGGCGGGTGAAGCTGACTTCGCCCCCGTCCTGACGCTAATCCGGCAGGCGCAGTCCCGCGCCCTACACCGCGTCAACCGCGAGTTGATCGGGCTGTACTGGCAAATCGGCGAACACCTCCAGCACAAGACCGAGGCGGACGGCTGGGGGCGCGGCACGGTCACGGTGCTGGCCGCCTGGATCGCGCAGGAGCAGCCGGATTCGCGCGGTTTCTCGGCTCAGAACTTATGGCGGATGCGGCAGTTCTACGAGACGTACAGTCAGCATCCAAAACTCTCAGCAGTGCTGAGAGAATTGAGCTGGACGAACCACATGACCATTCTCAGTCGGTCAAACAGCGAGCAGGAGCGCGAATTCTACTTGCAAGCCGCCATCCAGGGCCGCTGGACGCAGCGGGAGTTGATTCGGCAGATGGACGGCAGCCTGTACGAGCGTGCCTTGCTCAGTCCGGCGCAGCTCTCGCCGGTGTTGCAGGCACAGCAGCCCGCCGCCCCCGGCATCTTCAAGGACAGTTATTGATCCCGGCTGAAGTTCAAGATGGGAGATAGCTGTGCAGGAGGCGAGCAGGGAGTCGGACATACCGAACGCGCTGCCACCCAACCCGGAGGCGTGCCTTCAGTTCCTGCAAGGTGCGGGCACAGAAGTTCCCCAGGATGTTCCGCTTCATGTACGCCCACACCAGCTCGATGGGATTGAGTTCCGGAGCATACGGTGGGAGGTACTGCAGGGACAACCGAGATTCACCTGTGACGAAGGCCGTGACGGCCTTCGACTTATGGATGCCAGCGTTGTCCAGCACCACCACGATCTCTCCTGGGACGTGGGTCAAGATGTGCTGGAGGAAGCAAATAACATCGGGGCCTTTGAAGGCCCCGTGCTGAGTTTGTTGGAAAAACTGGCCAGCAGTGGTCACCGCACCGATGGTTGAGACCTTATCCCAGCTCGCTTTCCCGAGGACCACGGGGGTCTGGCCGCGCAGCGCCCAGGTCTGCTTCACCGTGCCTTTGAGACTGAAGCCCACTTCATCCAGGAACACCAGGGTCGCACCGGCAGCTACTTTTTTTTGATCTCGGGAAGGGTGGTCTGAATCCAGGTCGCCACAGCGTCCGGGTTCTGTTCCAGGGCGCGTTTGTCTGGCTTCTGGCGGGAAAAGCCCAACTGGTGCAGGATTCTGCGGACGTGATCGCGGTGATGCCAGATATCGAAGTGACGACCAATGACGTCTCTGACCCGCAAGGTGCTCCAACTGGCGTCAGGAAAGCCGTGGACCTGCGCGCCTTCGCACAGGAGACGCTTGAGTGTCTCCCGCTGTTCCCCGCAGAGCGCTGGCGCTCTTCCCGTGGTCACCGTGGCCTGCAGCGCGTCTGAACCCTGGTGCCGCAGGCGATGTTTCCACGTGCTGATGGTACTCGCCTTGACGCCCAAGAACTCAGCGAGTTCCTGGGTACTGTGCGCTTGAGTCTCGAGGAGTTCGAGGAAGTGCAGCCGACGTTCTTCGAGTTGAGTTCGGGTCAGGTGCGAGGGTAGCCAACGGTCGGTCATCTCTCCAATCTACTATCTCCAACTTCAGCTGAGATCAATACCTGCTGGACTTTCTGAACCTGCCGCAGCCGCACAACGAACAGGACTTGCAGCGCGGGCTGGTCAGCCACCTGAAAGACTTCCTGCTGGAACTTGGCCCGGACTTCGCCTTTATGGCCGAGGAATACCGCTTGCAAGTGGGCCAGCAGGACTTTTTCATAGACCTGCTGATGTACCACCGCCGCCTGCAAGCCTTGGTGGCCTTCGAGCTGAAGATCACGGCCTTTTCGCCCTCCATGATGGGTCAGCTCGACTTTTACCTGGAGGCGCTGGACCGCGATCACCGGCTGGCCCACGAGAATCCCAGCATTGGCGTGCTGCTAGCTCGCAGCGCCGACACACAGGTGGTGGAGTACGCCCTGGCCCGCAGCGCCAGCCCCGCGCTGGTGGCCCGCTACCTGACCGAGCTGCCCGACAAGACCCTGCTGGAAGCCAAACTGAGCGAGTTCTACGCCCTGGAAGAAGGAGACAAGCCCGATGACCACTGACCTGATGAGCGACGAGAGAGAAGGACTGCCGGAAGGATGGGTGGAGACGAGTTTGGGCGAAGTTGTGACTGTAGTTAGTGGTATAGGTTTTCCACATGATTATCAAGGCCAAACTAGTGGAGCTTTGCCTTTCTATAAAGTGGGTGATATCTCACGTGCAGTAAAAGAAAACAACGGACTACTAGCGGGTGCAAAAAATTATATTTCACACAGCGATCTGGTTGAACTCAAAGGCAAGACAATACCTGTGGGGACTGTCGTTTTCGCAAAGATCGGAGAGGCAATTAAACTAAGCCGCCGAGCCAGAGCCTTGAGTGAAAGCGTCATAGACAACAACGTGATGGGAGTCGTCCCATCTGGGGCAATTGATAGTGAGTATCTGTTTAAATTTATGTGTACTGTTGATTTCTCCGAAAAATCACGTTCCACCACAGTTCCATCTCTAAGAAAATCTGATGTCGAAAACGAGGTGGTTCCCCTTCCCCCCCTCCCTGAGCAAATCCGCATTGCTGACAAGCTCGACGCCCTCCTCTCCCGCGTGGAGGCTGGCCGGGAGCGGCTGGAGCGTGTGCCGAAGCTGCTGAAACGCTTCCGCCAGAGCGTGCTGAGCGCAGCAGTGAGCGGGGAACTGACGCGGGAGTGGCGTGGGGGTGAGGAAATTAGTCTCCAATCAGCTTCTCTCGGAACTATTGCAAAGTTCATTGATTATCGTGGAAAGACACCGACCAAAACCACAAATGGTGTGCCCTTAATAACTGCAAAAAATGTTAGGCAAGGATATCTGAGTTTGGAGCCTCGTGAGTACATAGCTGAGGGAAATTATTCTGATTGGATGACACGGGGCTTTCCTAGTATAGGTGATGTGCTGATCACAACTGAAGCTCCAATGGGTTACGTCTGTTCTATAAACTGGGATTATAAATTCGCGCTTGCCCAGAGAATCATATGTCTACAATTCAGAAGTAGTGTTAGTGGAAGATTTATGGCTATCTACCTTCAAAGCTTTCAATTCCAAACTGAACTTAAAGCTCAGTCCAGTGGCTCTACGGTGGAAGGTATTAAAGCGTCCCGAATGAAGGAAATTGAAGTATATTTTCCATCTCTCCCCGAACAAACCGAAATTGTGCGCCGTGTTGAAGCCCTCTTCGCCATTGCAGACCGCATCGAGGCCCGTTATCAATCGGCCCTGACCACCTTCAACCGCCTGACGCCCGCGCTGCTGGCGAAGGCATTCCGGGGCGAACTGGTGCCGCAAGACCCCAATGACGAACCGGCCTCAGTGTTGCTGGAACGCATCCGGGCAGCGCGGGCCACGTTGGGCGACAAGCCCAAGCGGGGGCGTGGAGCGGCGAAGGAGGCGGGCGGCGCTAAGCCAGATAGCCCAGCGCCAGACGGCGCAACGCCGAAGCGCCGGGGTCGGCCACCCAAAGCCAAGCCAGAGTCCTTGCCGGTAGCCAGCAGCTATGACCAAGCCGTGCAACTTCTTCAGGAGCGTAAGTTCCAGAAGGCCGAAGGAACGCGGCAAGGAGAGCTGTTCGGGGTGGAAGACTGAGCGCTGGCTGCCCAGAGCTAGTCACTGACTGGTGCTCTCGCGGCTGCTGGCGCTGAATCTGGAGCGAGCGGCTGAGCAGGAGTAAGCGCTACAAGTCCGCAACGAGAACGCCCCCTGCGCTTGCCATTGCGGCAGCGCAGGGGGCGTTCTCGTTATGCATTAATCAGCTAGATCATGTCGACTTTCGTTCAGGCGTCAAAAGCTCCAACAGTATCGGCAGATCATCATACCCGCTGTACCAGATGACGTTCAGACCTAGTTCCCGCAGAATGTCTTCTTGAGCGTGAATAAGTCGTGCGCGGGCCAACTGCTGATCAGGCTCTCCCTCGAGGGGCGGTTGGCGGAGAAGTACAAAATGCGGAATCTCGCCCAAGGTCCGTGACTGCTCCAGGAGGCGACGTACATTTGGATCATTCATGCTGAATCCGACAAAAACGCAGCAGCTTTCTGTCAGGGCTGAGAGCATGATGCGATTTGTCCAATGTCCAGGCTGGTTAAAGCGTGAGTGGTAAGTCTCTTCGTCGAAGACCACTGAATCCTTCTGGGCTGGCGTAATTACCGTTGGCGGTGGCGGCAGATACCCATGCACATGGCGTACAGGTATACCGCGGTTCCACTCTCTGGCTCCATGAAAGACTGGGTGGGCTTGAACGTCTTGCTGGTGCAGGGCGTGCTCTGTCAGCTCATCGTAATTGAATGTAATCAGCTGGTGTAGCCGCTCTTGACTCTGGAGTCGGGCTGCGAGTGCGGCTACCTGACGGGGTGCGGCTGCGTCCCATCTAAGGCCTCGGTACGTCGCCTCTCGTACTTTGTCCATAAATCCAGGTCCTGAGATTTGTCGCAGCATACGCGCCTGCACAAGAACAGAGTCCCCAAAGACGGTACCGACTTCGTCGATCGCCTGCTTGTCATTCAAAGCAGGATAGTCATAGCGCCCTCGCAACTCATTAAGCCAGAGGCGGCCGATCAGCCCATACCAGGAAGGGCCGCCAGCCGCCATCGTGGTGCCCGCTCCGACCAGTAACGAAACTGGCAGTTCACGTAATCGCCGCTGAGCTTCCTCAAGCCTGCTAAGGTCTTGAAATTCGTTCCGCTGTTCTTCCCCCAGACCAGGCGTTTGATTAGACCAGGCGCTCAAATTGCGTAAGGCGGCAACCGGCACCCGACGGCCCGTAAATTTCTCAAAGCTGATCAATTTCGTCGGCAACAGCGTGGAGACCTCCTCAGAGGCTGTTTGAAGCCTACGGGATAGCAAATTCGCTAAGCTGCCCTGATGGATCGTCCGCTTTATCCCAGCGACCTCACAGATGCCCAGTGGAAACTCATTGAACCACTTTTGCCGCCGATAGGCGAGAGCACCTTCTGTGAAACCGTTCCCAGACGGGAAATCGTCAACGGGATTCGGTACGTTCTGCGAGGCGGCGTCCAGTGGCGAATGATGCCCCACGATCTGCCCAAGTGGGAAACGGTGTACTACCACCACAATCTCTGGTCGAAAACAGGCGTGTGGAAGGCCATCAATGCAGCGTTGGTGAAGATCGAGCGTGAACGCAAAGGGCGGAAGGCTCAGCCTTCCGCCGCTGTCGGTGATTCCCAGAGCGTCAAGACGACGCAAAAAAAGGGGATCGCGGCTGGGACGGCAACAAAAAGGTCAAAGGCCGCAAGCGCCACATCACGACGGATACGGACGGCAACCTGCTCGGTTGCCGCGTGACGACCGCGAACGTTGATGACCGTGAAGGTCTCAAGCTCGTCCTCAATACGTTCAAAGCGGACGCACCCTTCGTCAAAAAGCTCTACCTGGACGGAGGATACGGGGGTGGGCCTTTTAAAGCCTGGGCGAAAACCACCACTGGGATTGAGGTTGAAGTGGTTCGTCGCCCCGATGAGGGCATCACCCTCATCGGGGGCATCGCCCAGTTGCCCACCAACACACCGACTGAAGAGCAGTTTCGATTGGCTGCGGAGATGGCACGGCGAGGCGAGAAGGGGTTCAAGGTGGTTCGCAAACGCTGGGTGGTGGAGCGAACCTTTGCCTGGCTCCTCACCTTCAGACGACTGAAGGTGGATTACGAGGAGTGTATGCCAATCTCCGAGGGCTTCATTTATGCGGCTGGGAGCTGTATTTTACTGAATAGGTTGTGCGCTTGATGACGGGCGACGCACACGGTCATACCCCTAGAATCGGGCTTCAAACAGCCTCTCAGCCAGACGTGCCATTTCATCCCAATCAAGAACGCCAAGAGCGTCATAAAAGCTGATCATGCAGCTCCCAGCGCCATGGGCCCTAGCTTGGTAGATGTATTCGTGGACGCGATACGAGACAGAGCGAGCATCCATCACCCATTTTGATTCGAATGCGACCGGCGCTGGAAGGTCCCACATAGAGCCATAAATCATGGTGCCTTCGAAATCTGAGAGTCTATCGTTGACTGTGTAACCGGCATGTTCTGCCCGCCTCTGGGCAAGCCGCCCAGCATAGTGATGGTCCACTTCCATCCCCATCTTAAAGATGCGGCGCTTCATTTCCTTTAGATAGGTCCCGCGGGCTCGAAGTGGACCCTTAAAAAATATGTCAATTAGTTTGTTGTCACGCCCCAGAAGCAGGTCAATCCAAACTTCAAAGGCTATCCTGGGTAATTTTTCGTTGAAGGCAGGGTTCTTGCTTGCAAAGACATCTGGAGGCGACAATGCTATTTCCTCGGGGTCCAAAGAATCGCTTTCAGACTGATGATCTGTATGTGGGGCATAGAAAGAGCATAGGACAATAGAAAAGCACCCTATGCTCGGGGTACCGCTTCCGCCAAAGTTACCGGGCGTCGATCACGGACCCCAGCCCTGCTTCCGCTGCCGTCGCCAGTCCGAGCGCCACCGCATCAAGTACCTTGAAGAACTCGCACGGGTGCGCCCGCTCGGCAGCCTGCGTTTCACCCTCGGGCAGTGGCACGACGATCACGGCCCCGCAAGGCGGCATGTACTCGGCGGGCATGCCCAGCAGTCGGTGCGCGGGCCAGTTGATCGGAAGTCGGTCCAGACCGTCCTCATTCAGGTAGGCCTCGTGGGTATAGAGAGCGTGGAAGGCGCAGGGCAGGCGCTCGGCCCAGCCCCCCACCGAGATCTGAATCAGCCGCAGCTGCTCGCTCTCACTGTCGGGCCTGGGGAGGCGCTGCACCTCCCCGGTCGTGTGGATGATCAGGGCGTCGCTCATGCTACCCACCCGCCAACCATCAGACCCAACTGCCCGTATAAGTACTCGCAGACCAGATCGCGCTCAGCGGCGCTCAGGATGGTGAGGCTGGGTACCACCCGATTAAGCACATCACCGGCCAGGGCGTAGTGCTCGCGGTAGCCGAGGCGGCCCAGCTCGCAACGACCGAAGAAGTTATCCATAGTCCTGGGCAGGGACCTGTGGATAACTTCGTTTTACTGCGCGTTGCTGCCAACGTTGCTGCCAGTGCTCAAAGAGGAAAAGAACAAAAAGGAAAAACGCCCTCTAGGAGAGCGTTTGTTGGTAGACCCGAGCAGATTTGAACTGCTGACCCCTACAGTGTCAATGTAGTGCTCTACCCCTGAGCTACGGATCTGTACCTGAGATATGGAGCAAAAAATTTTGGAGGCGCTGACCGGACTTGAACCGGTGGTGGAGGTTTTGCAGACCTCTGCCTTACCACTTGGCTACAGCGCCGCCGTGTGGGGCAGGGCGCATGGCCCGTTTCTCCCAGCGGCATGAATAGTAGCATGGCCTTTGGAAGGTGTCAAAACCCCCGCCGCTCTTGTTCTTCGCCTGCCAGCGGGCGGGGTAGCATACCCGCATGCGAATCCTGCACGTGGCCTCCGAGGCGTATCCGTTTTCCCGCACCGGTGGGCTGGCCGACGTGATGGTTGCCCTGCCCGCCGAACTCACCCGGCTGGGCCACCAGGCCACCGTCCTCTCGCCCTGGTACGCCGATCTGGTCGGCACACCACGCGAAATCTGGCGCGGCGGTGACGTGCGTCTGGGCGAACTGACGGAGGACGGGGTACGCTTTCTGTTTCTGGAGACGCCTGTCTTCAAGCGCCCCGGCATCTACCACCCTGACGACGTGCGGCGCTTCTCGGCCTGGGGGCAACTGGTCTTGCCGGTGCTGGCGGCCTCGGGCGTGCGCTTCGACGTGTTGCACGGCCACGACTGGGCCGCCGGGCTGGTGGTCGCCCACGCCCGCCTGCGCCACATCCCGAGCGTCTTCACCATTCACAATTTGCAGTACCAGGGCCGGTGGAACATCCATGACAGCTTCGCCTGGACCGGCCTGCCCCAGTGGCTGAACACCGAGCAGGGCGTGGAATTCTACGGTGACCTCAATTTGATGAAGGCCGGGCTGGTCTACGCCGGGCACGTCACCACCGTCAGCCCGACCTACGCCCAGGAAATCACCACACCCGAATTCGGCGAGGGGCTGCAAGGGGTACTGCAAGACCGGCTCGCCGAGGGCCGACTCTCGGGCGTCATCAATGGGCTGGACCAGGAGCGCTGGAACCCGCGCACCGACGGGCACGTACTGCCCTACCGCAGCATGACCGGCAAAGCAGCCAACGTGGCGGCCCTGCGCCAAGAATTCAAGCTCGACGACGCCCCGATTCTGAGCTGCGTCTCGCGCCTGGCGGTGCAAAAGGGCCTGGACATCCTGCTGGCGGCCCTGCCGGAAATCGTCAAAACCTGGAACGTGGTGCTGCTCGGCAGCGGCGACGTGCAACTGGAGGCCGCCTTCGCGGGCTGGGCACGCCGCTCGCCCAGAGTGCGCCACGCCACCGGCATGAACGAGGCTCTGTCGCACCGCCTGTATGCCGGGGCGCACGCCTTCGCCATGCCCAGCCGTTTCGAGCCGTGCGGGTTGTCGCAGATGATCGCCCTGCGCTACGGCACCCCGCCGGTGGCCCGCCGCACCGGGGGCCTGGCCGACACTGTGCCGGAGGAGATCGGCTTTCTGTTTGACGATCCGACCCCCGAGGCGTTTCTGGAAGCGCTCGGCCGCGCCGCCGCCCTGGTGACTAAGCCGCGAACCTGGAACGCCAGGGCCAAACTCGGCCTGCCGCTCGACTTCTCCTGGGAGGGGCCCGCCAAACGCTATCTGGAGATTTACGGTGAGGTGATGGCGGAGTAGGAAAATGGGCGAAAGGCAATCGCAAGCACTCACCTGCTCACCCCTCCCCAGCCCTCGCCACTTCCGCGACGCGTTGCCCTCAAGAGGGAAAGAGAAAAAACAGGCCGAATCCCGCCTTCCAGCTCGACTGGCTGGGCAGGTCTTCAGCACAGTGCCTACGCCATGACCGCAGGGCAGTCTGGAAAGTTGGCGCAAACGGTCAGCCGGAACACCCGGAAGCTCCAGCCATAGCGGAGTAGCAAATACCCCTTTCCCCCGTAGAGGGGCTGGGGAACAGGGGCCGACGCGAAAGCCACGAAAGCAAGGAGCCAAGGCCACACAGGCCTTCCATCCCAACCCGAACGCGCTACCATACCCGGCGTGAAGCTCGCCGTCGTCCTGGTCTCTCCCAAAACTTCTGGTAACGTCGGCGCAGCGGCGCGGGCCATGCTCAATATGGGCGCAGATGACCTGCGCATCGTCGCGCCCAGATGCGATTACAAGGACTCGGCCAGCCGGGCGATGGCGGTGCATGCTTCTCCCCTCCTGGAAAGCGCCCAGGTCTACACCGAACTCAGGGAGGCCATTCAGGACTGCGATCTGGTGGTGGGCACCAGCGCCCGCGTCCGCGCCGAACTCGCGCCGCCCCAGCACCCTGCCCAGGTACGGCCTCTGGTGCGGGCCGCCGACCTGACGGCCCTGGTGTTCGGCCCCGAGGAATCGGGCCTCAACAACGCCGACCTGGAACTGTGCCGGGTCATCATGCAGGTGCCCACCGCTGCGTATGCCAGCCTCAATCTGGCCCAGGCGGTGCTGCTGAGCTGCTACGAGTTTCTGCAATCCGAAAGCGGGCCGCCTTCACCGGGTCATGTGCCCGAAGCCGGTCAGGGGCCGAACTTCCCGACCCGCAAACTGGCCCTCAGCAGCGAGATGGAAGGACTGTACGGGCACCTGCGGGACGTGATGATGCTTACCGGCTACACCGACGCGGTGCGCGCCCGGCATACCCTGCGGCTGTGGCGGGTGGCGCTGGACCGGGGGGCGTTCAGCTCAGCGGAGGTGCGGCTCGTTCGCGGACTGCTGCGGCAGGTGCAGTGGAAGGTGGGGCGAGGGCAGCAACAGGTCACCCCATCGCAGGCGCGGCAATCGGAAGTCGCGCTGCCGGGCGAGTAGATTCGGGCCAGTCGCTCCAGACCAGTCAAGCGTCCCGCTACGGTCTCTCCGGGCCGCCTGCTCTACAGTCGGGGGGTGAGTCTTCCCCCCACTGCGCCCGCCGAGCGCCCACCCAACCAGGCGAAGAGTGCTGCGCCCAGCATGCCGCTCTCGCGGATGGTGCTGCTGACCCGCAACCTGCTGCCGCTGCTGATTGTGCTGGTGGTGTTTGCTTACGAAGAAATGTTCATTCCGCTGGGCGACGCCCGCTTTGGCCGCCTGGCGCACCTGGCCTTTTACGGGCTGGCCGGGCCGCTGGTTACCTTCTTTACCATCCAGTGGATCGCCGAGGGGGTGCAGGCCCGCGAACAGGCCGAGGGCGAGTTGCGCGGCCTCTATGCCGAGCTGAGCGCCTCGCACGAGCGCATGAGTGCCCTGCAACACCTGATGCGCGAAGTCTCTGAACCCGCCGACCTGGAGACCCTGCTGGACGTGGCAGTGCGCGGCACGCAGGCGGCCACCGGAGCCGTGTCGGTGCAGGCCGAGCTGCGCGGCAATGTGCAGAGTATGAATGGGCAAACCCTGCCGGGGCAGGTGATACAGGCGCAGAGGCCACCAGGCACTCAGCCGCGCAGTGACGGGCTGAGCCGCCGCCTGGGCGAGCCGGGGCGCTATCAGGTCAACGTGGTGCTGCGCGCCGACAGTGAACTGCTGGGCGAACTGCGGCTGAGTTTCGCCGAGCCGCCCAGCAGCGACACCCGCGAACTGATCGCTGCCATCGGCTCGGAACTCGGCAGCGCGGTGCTGAGTACCCAGCGGCGCACCCGCGACCTGATCACCCTCTTTGAAGTCGATCAGTCGATCCGCGCCGAGCGCAATATGCAGCGTCTGCTGGCCCGTGTCACCGGCAACATCGCCGGGCGGGTGCAGGCCAGCGCCCGCGCCGCCTTCCTGACCGACCAGGACGGAATGCTGCGGCTGGAATACGCCCGCGATCCTGGCGGCGAGATCCGCAGCGGCGGGGCGCTCCCCAGCTTCGTGCGCCGCATCGCCGAGGGCGGGCAGCCGGGGGTTGCCACTCCCCAGGAAGCCGCCGAGGTCTTTCCCGGCGTGCAGTCGGCCCTGGCCTTGCCGATGCACAGCGAGGACGGCCTGGTGGGCGTGATCGTGCTGGGCGGCGAGGGCACCTTCGAGAAGGAACGCACCCCGCTGCTGGCGCTGCTGGCCTCGCAGGCGACGTTGGCGGTCCGCAACGCCCGCGCTTACCTCTACTCCGAGGAGCTGGCCATCGGTGAGGAGCGCAACCGCATCGCCCGCGAGATTCACGACGGGGTGGCGCAGTCGCTGGCGTTTTGCGCCATCAAGCTCGACGTGGTGGCCCGCCAGATTCCCAGCAACCCGGCCCAGGCCGTGACCGGCGTGCAGGAAGCCGGGGCGCTGCTGCGCGAGCAGATCCGCGAGGTGCGGCGCAGCATCTTCGCCCTGCGCCCGATCGATCTGGAACGCTACGGTCTGCTGGAAACAGTTCGGCGCTACGTCCTCGATTTTGGCGAGCAGCACAGCGTCAAGGTGCAGCTCGACGTGCAGGGCGACATTCACCTTGCGCCGGGCGACGAGGCGGTGGTCTTCAGGATCGTGCAGGAAAGCCTCAACAATGTCGCCAAGCACGCCCGCGCCGCCAGCGTGGTGGTGCGCCTGAGCGGCAACCACAGTGTCCGGCTGAGCATCGAGGACGACGGCCAGGGCTTCGATCCGGCCCAGGTCAGCGGGCGGGTCAGCAGCGCGGGCGGGCTGGGCCTGGTCCAGATGCGTGAGCGCATCGAGTCGCGCGGCGGCTCCTACCGGGTCGAGAGCGAGGCCGGGCGCGGCACCCGCATTGAGGCCCGGCTGCCGCAGGGCTAGCGGCTGCGGCGCTCGCTGTCGGGGAGCTGCGCTAAGATATTTTCATGAACCGAACGAAGATGGCAGCGCTGCTGGGGGCCAGTCTGCTGGGCCTGACTCTTTCTGTGGCCAGCGCCCAGACCGGTAGCCTGCTGCGCTCAGCCACACCCGAAAGCCTGACCCCTTTCCTGAAGGCGGCGGGCTACACCGTCACCCTGGACCGCAGCGGCAAGCAGCCGTTTCTCAAACTCGAAAACACCGACGACAGCACCGATTTCTACCTCGATTTCCTGAACTGCAACGCCAGCAGTTGTGACGGCGTGTTCGCCAACGTCCTCTATGACCCCACCGACTTCAAGCAGGCCCCGACCCTCAAGCAGGTCAACGCCTGGAACCAGGACTATTCCACCCAGGCGTTTCTGGACGACGCAGGCAAGCCTCACCTGATCAGCACCTACAGCTTCGTGGGTGGTTTCACCAGCGCCAACTTCGTGGCCTGGATCAAGGATTTCTACGGCGATCTGAACGAATACCATACGTTTCTGGACAAGGCGAACTGAGCCGCTTCTAATTCAGCGTCCGTTCTTCCGGCAGTGCCAGTGCGAAGGCCGGGATCAGCGCCCGCCCCGGCTGCCCCCAGGCGTCACGCAACTCGAAGTGGCCGACCATCTGGCCCGGCACGTCTTCGAGCGTCACGAAGCTGTCGTAGACGTAAACGCCGCCCGGCGCGACGATCGGCTGCTCGCCGACGATCCCCTCGCCCTGCACCCGCGTCTCGCGCCCGCCGCCGTCGGTGATCTGCCACTGGCGGCCCAGCACCTGCCAGGAATCAGCGGTGTGGTTCTCGATGCGGACGACGTAACTGAAGACCTGCCGCCCCGGACGCGAGTACGCCTTCAGATGCGACACCATGACGCTGACCCGGACGTCGGGCGTGGCCAGTTGCGGCGAGGACGCGGCTATTTCGGACATGCAAGAAAGCATAAAGCACCCAGCCCTGAGCAGGACGCTTATGCTCATGCCTATGACCCAATCCACCCCCGATCCCGTGTCCGGTACCACCCTCAACACCGACTTCCTGCTGGCCCTGCTGCGCGAGGCCGGTCCCAGCGGCTACGAGGCCCGGCCTGCCCGCGTCTGGCTTAAGGAAGCGGGCAGCTTTGCGCGCACCCGCAGCGACTCCTACGGCAACGCCTACGCCGAGATCGGCCCCGAGGACGGGCAGCCCATCATCTTGCAGGGCCACCTCGACGAGATCGGGCTGATGGTGTCGCACATTGACGAGAGCGGCTTTCTGGCAGTGCTCAATATCGGCGGCTGGGACCCGCAGGTGCTGGTAGGCCAGCGCATCCGGCTACTCGCGCCGGGCGGCGACATTCTGGGCGTGGTGGGCAAGAAGGCCATTCACGTGATGGAGCAGGAAGAGCGCACCAAGGCCAGCAAACTTGAAGAACTGTGGATCGACACCGGCCTGAGCGCCGAGGACGTGAATGCCCAGATTCCGGTGGGCACGGTGGGCGTCATCGAGCAGTCGCCGCTGCTGCTGGGCGACAAGCTGGTGAGCAAGGCGCTCGACAACCGCGTGGGCGCGTACATCGTGCTCGAAGCGCTCCGCAAGCTGAACACTCAGAAAGTGACGCGCCGGATCGTGGCCGTCGGCACCGCCCAGGAAGAGATCGGGGTGCTCGGCGCGCAGGTCAGCGCCTACCACCTTGACCCGCTGGCGGGCATCGCCGTGGACGTGACCCACGAAACCAAGCAGCCGGGCGTTTCCGAGAAGAAGTACGGCAAAGCGCCGTTCGGCTCCGGCGCGAACCTCAGCGTGGGCGCGCTGTTCAATCCCAAAGTCACGGACGGCCTTCAGGCGGCGGGCAAGGCGGCGGGCATTCCCTTTACCCTCAGCGCCACCCCGCGCTACTCCGGCACCGACGGTGACGCCCTGGCCCTGGTGCGCGGCGGCGTGCCCACCGGGGTCGTCAGTATTCCCAACCGTTACATGCACAGCCCCTCGGAAATGGTGCAGCTCAGCGACGTGCAGGCCTGCATCGACATCATCGCGGCCTGGGTGCTGAGCTTGCCGGAAGGCGACCTCGACTTCTCGCGCCACTGAGCAGAATGGCCGCTGGGCAGGAGCAACAGACTGCGCCATTTTTGTTGTGGCATTCTTCACGGAGAGGGCCAGATTTCACTGACCCCCTGAGCTGGCCCCTATGCTTTGAACGCGGCTGCGGCCACTCCAGGTCCGTCATCTGAAGGCAGGAATACACCAGGCCCAGAGCTGCCCAGCGGACTTCGCCGCGCTTTCAAGAAGAGGAGGACTTCCTTGCAACTTCAACGTTCTTCCGTGGGCCACACGACCCGGCCATCCCTGGCCACCGCGCGTCAGATTCTGAGCCTGCTGTTCGGCCCGCCGGGCCAGCGCGCCTTTCATGTCCGCTACTGGGAGGGCACGCTGGAAGGCCCAGCCCACCCCACGCCCGCCACGCTGGTGTTCAATTCGCCCGCCTCGCTGCGGCGGATGCTGCTGCCGCCCTCGGACCTGGCACTGGGCGAGGCCTACATCTTCGGCGACTTCGACGTGGAGGGTAACCTCGAATTTGTGCTGGCCCAGGCGGTGTCTCTGGGAGACCGGCTATTGAAGCCTTTGGTGGCGGCGCGGGTGCTGGCGCTGCTGCTGGCGCTGCCCGGCGAGGCCCGGCCCACAGCGCGCCCAGCCTTCGGCGACGACAGCAAGGCCCACACCAAGGAGCGCGACGCCCACGCCATCCGCTACCACTACGACATCGGCAACGACTTCTACAAACTGTGGCTCGACGAGCGAATGGTGTATTCCTGCGCCTACTTCAACACTGGCCAGGAGAGCCTGGAAGAAGCCCAGGCCACCAAGCTGGACCGTATCTGCCGCAAGCTGAGGCTCCAGCCGGGCGAGCGAATGCTCGATATCGGCTGCGGCTGGGGCGGGCTGGCAATTTACGCCGCGCAGCACTACGGCGTCACCGTCACCGGCATCACCCTCAGCCCCTCGCAGGCCGAGATCGCCCGTGAGCGGGCCGAGGCGGCGGGCGTGGACGACAGGGTCATCATCGAGATCCGCGATTACCGCGATCTGCCCGCCACCATCCGTTACGACAAGGTCGCCAGCGTGGGCATGTTCGAGCACGTGGGCCGCGCCAAGATGCCGCAGTACTTCGCGCAGATTTACCGCCTGCTCAAGCCCGGCGGTCTGCTGCTCAACCACGGCATCGTCAAGGAGATCGCCCCCGCCTTCATCCACTGGGGCTTCGGAACGGTCGAGCGCTACCTCAACAGCCGCTCGTTTCTGCAAAACTACGTCTTTCCCGACGGCGAACTGCGGCGGCTCAGCGAGGTCAACCTGCGCGCCGAGCAAGCGGGTTTCGAGATCCGCGACGCCGAGAACATGCGCGAGCACTACGCACTGACCCTGCGCGAGTGGGTGCGGCGGCTGGAGTCCCACCACGCCGAGGTGCTGGCGCGCGGCCTGGCCGACGAGGTGACCTACCGCATCTGGCGCTTGTACATGTCGGGCAGCGCCCAGTCGTTTGCGGCGGCCCGCATCGGCATCGTGCAGACCCTGATGGTCAAGCCGTTTCCCGGCGGCGAGGCCGGATTGCCCCTGAACCGCACCGACATCGAGGGTATGCCCCTGGAGCCAGCGCCGCAGGTTTGAGCTTTGCCTCATTCCAGCATCTTCACCCAGCTCTCCTTGTCCTCGCCCACGGCCAGCAGCTTGCCGCCGCGCACCAGCGGCAGCTTCAGTGCAGCGGGAAAGTCGGCCAGCCTGGCGAGGAAGCCCTCTTCAGAGAGCCGCAGATACGGCAAGCCCGAGTCCTCGTAGGCCTTGCTGGCCTTGTCGAGCACCCCGTCAGCACCGAACTTCTGCTGAAAGCGGGCCAGTTCACCCTTGCTGATCGGCTTCAGCGCCAGGTCGACGAAATGTACCTTGACGCGCCGCTCCTTGAAAAAGCGCTCGGCAGCGCGGGTGGCCGCCGACTTCTTGAGGCCGAACATCTGCACGGTGACTTCAGGCATGCCGCTGAGTTTAATCAAATGCCCGTCATTCTTTTGCAGGTCAGTTCGGTGTGTCGCCGAAGGAGTGGAAGAGCTTTCGTCCAACAGCTCGGGTTATGACAAACTTCACCCACTGACGCCCGCCTATCTCCCTAGAATGGGCACGACACAGATGAATACGGTTCACTGCAAGTGCGGTAAAACCTGGCGATTCAGGAGCAGGCAACGCGGACTGATCGTCTACGAGAAGGCACTCCTCGGCTGGCGGCTGTGGCGAGGCGATCCCAATCCCTGGCCGGGCACGATCACCAAATTCAGGTGCAAATGCGGCTGCCATCTGGAACCGCGTTGATTCTGGCCCAAAAACAGGCGTCCAGCCGCTCCGGATTCATGGTGGGCTGGACGCCCATGGTGTGCTGGACGCCTTGGCTCGGCCTTGTCCTACGCCCGTTGGTCGGATTAAGTCGCGTCCAGCACACACACGCTGAACACGATCTAATCGGAATCCGTATTACTCTCTCCAAACAGCCGATCTCAGCGGTTCACGCTCCGTATTTCTGCAACTTCAGAGCATTTGCCATCAGGAGCGGCATCAGATCGGTGCCTTTCCGCAGGCCCAGGCTGCCCCTGAGCGCCTCGTCCTCGGTGTAGCGGGTCGCCGGATCCTTGCGCCCATACTTGCTGCGGATCAGCAGCGGCACCGGGTGCCAGGAGTGGGTCGCCAGCTTGCTCGGCGTGCTGTGGTCACCCACGATACAGAACACGTCCGGCTCCAGCGCCAGCAGGTCGGGTAGCAGAGCATCGAAGAGTTCGACCTTCTTGACCTTGGCGGCAAAGTCGCCGTCCTCCCCCGTCGAATCGGTCTTCTTGATGTGGAAGTAGAAGAAATCGTACTCGCCCCAGTACTTCCTGAGGGTGTCCACCTTACCGCCCAGCGCGTCTTCCTCGCCCTCGACTTCCAGCACGTCCATGCCGACCAGCGAGGCCAGGCCCTTGTACATCGGGTACGAGGCGATGCAGGCGGCCTTGAGCTTGTAGATCTCGTCGAAGTTGGGAAAGTGAGGCACGTCGGAGTAACCACGAAACAGCACGCCGTTGACCTGCGGTTCGTCCTTGAGAATGGCCTCGGCCTGCTGCACGAAGCTGTTGACGAGTTCGGCGGTCTTCTGGCTGGCCTCGTCGTGGGCCACCGCTGTCATCGGCCGGACGCCGATCTCCTGCGGGTCCACGTCACTGAGATTTGCGCCCAGCGGCGTGCCCTGCGCGCGAAACACCACCACGAAGCGGTGCTCGCTCTCGGTGTAGATTTCCACCGGCACGCCGCCGATCTCCGAGATTCCAGCTCTGAGTTTGGTCACGATCTCGGCGTTCTTGTCGTCACTGGGGCGTCCGGCGCGGCGGTCCTTGACGATCCGGTCGCCTTCCAGGGTGGCGAAGTTGCCGCGCACCGCCACGTCGCCCGCGCTCAGCTTGACGCCGATGCCGACGGCGCTGAGGGCCCCACGCCCCACCACGAACTTGATGGGGTCATAACCGAACAGGCTCAGGTGGCCGGGGCCGGAGCCGGGGGTGATGCCCGCACCGACGAGTTCTACCGCGCCGAGCTGCGACTGCTGGGCCAGCGCGTCCAGGTTGGGCGTCCTGGCCGTCGCCAGTTCGGTGTCGCCGTTCAGGTCCATCGGCAGACCGCCCACGCCGTCAAGGACGACCATCAGAATCTTCTCGTCGGTTTTCTTGGCCAGTTCACGGATGGTGTCAATCATGCCCAGCAGTCTACGCCGGGCGTGTCAGGCCGGGCCCGGGGCTGTCTGTGCGGCCCTCCAGAACAGAAATTCCTTCCAGCACCTCAACACACCCCAGGTCAGTGCAGCACGGTCATCCGCAGCAGACCGTAGACCGCCAGCACTGCGCCCAGCACCTGTATCCAGCGCTCGCCTTTGGCGTACCAGATGGCCAGCGCACCCAGCACGATAAACATCAGGCCGATCAGGAGGCTGGCGACGGGATCGCCGTAGCGGTTGGCCGCCGCGTAGAGGCCAAAGCCGACGGCCAGCCCCAGCATGCCGAGAACGGGGCGCAGGAGATTCATGCGGCCCAGTCTACTGAATCGCCGTCTCACTGACCGGGCCGGGCAGATCGGCCCGAGAGTCAGGGCCAGTTCAGAGCAGCGGCAGGGCGTCGGCCAAGCGCCACAAGCCCAGATCGAGGTCCAGCCAGCGGGCCAGAACCAGCACCTCACCGCCGCTGAGCCGTTCGGGCAGGCGGCCCACGTCACGGCAAACGATATTTCGAACGGCGGACAGGCCCGCACTGCGTCAACAGATGAGCATGAAGGATCACCAGCTTCTCTCTCCAGTCCAACGGCACTCCAGTTCACAGTCACTGTGGTGTATCGGTAAAAGGCGTGCCTAATGGATGTTCCTGCGAGGGAGAGAATCAAAACGGAAACCGGCGGCTCAAGTCGGCGTCAGGCAGGCATCAAACGGTTTGGCTATACTCGGTTCAGTTTTCACACTTCAACTCAATTTCGCGCGGCCAATCCACTTTCTGGGCTCTGGCCGTTCCGACTTCCGGAGGACTTATGATCAATCAACGCCGCCCGCTTTCCCGCCTCGCCCTGACCGCCGTGCTGCTCGGCGCTGCCGCGCTGGGCCACGCTGCCGCCGCTGGCCTGCCCGACGCCCAGGCGCTGCTCGACCAGGGCAAGTGGCAGGAGGCCGCCAGCCTGGCTCTGGGCCTGAAAACCGCCGAGGGCACCGCGCTGGCCGCCCAGTCCTACACCCTCGGCGCAGAGCTACTGCCCGACAACCAGAAAAAAGCACAGTTTCAAAAAGCACAGAATCTCGCCAAAGATGCCATCAAAGCCGATCCCAACAGCGCCAACGCCCACTTTGAACTGGCCCGCGCCGACGGGCGACTGGCCCAGTACAGCGGCATCTTGCAGAGCCTGGGGCTGGCCGGGGAAGTCAAGCGCGAGCTGGAAAGCGCCATCAAGCTCAACCCCAATCTGGCCCCAGCTTATGTGGCACTGGGATTGTGGAACGCCGAACTGACCGCCAAGGGCTTTATCGCCACCCAGGCCACCGGAGCCAGGCGCGACCAGATCGCCCCCAACTTCGAAAAGGCCATCGCGCTCGAACCCAACGTGCCGAGCCACAAGATGGAGTATGCCAACGCCCTACTACTACAAAACAACAAGGCCGCCGCCGCCGCCCAGTTGCAGCAGATGATCGCGCTGCCCGCCAATACCTTCTGGCAAAAACGCGACCTGGAAACGAGCAAGGCCAAGCTGGCGAGTTTGAAGTAAGCGCGCAGAGAGGTGGGGGGGCGAATCTGAAAGCGGATTCACGCCCGCTTTCGTTATCAGGGATTGGTGATCAGGCGCTGAACTTCCTGGACCGGCGCGGCTGACGACCAGCCCAGCGCTTCCCAGTTGAGGCTGCGGGCCGCCGCGTAGCCCGCTGCGCCCAGCGCCAGGGCCGCCAGCACGGTACGGAGGAGGTGGGGCCAGGCGTAGAGCTGCCCAAAAGCCTGCGCCGCCCGTTGCGGCGGCCCGAAATCGCGCAGCGCCGCTGCCCAGGCGTCCTCCACCTTCAGGCCAACAGCGTGATCAAGCATCCGCTGGTGCAGGTTGGCGTGCAGTTCGGCGGCGACGGCGGCCCGCAGCCGCCTCGGCAGGCGGCAGGTCACAGCTTGCAGGTAAGCATGCACGTCGTTCGGCACCGAATGCTCCGGCTTCGGGGAGTCCAGCATTACCACAGGGTTCTCAGCGCCTCGTCGAAGGTCTGGTACGCTTCGCGGCGGCGTTGAAGTTCGGTGTGTCCTGGCTGGGTCAGGGTGTAGTAGCGCACCAACGGTCCACCTCGGGGCGGCTGTTTTTCCTCGGCCACCACCCAGCCCTGCTTTTCCAGGCGGTGCAGCGCCGGGTAGAGGCTTCCGGCATTCAGCGTCAGGTAGCCGCCGCTGCGGGCGTCCACTTCCTTGCCGATCTCCAGCCCGTAGCGCTCGCCGCCTGACAGGACGCTCAGCACGATCAGGTCCAGATTGCCTTTGAAGAGATTGGGTTCCACCCTCCGAGTATTGGGTATCAGGTACTGATAAGGATGAGACCGCACCCATTCACGCCGGGCGAGCGATCAGTTCTTATCGCCGAAGCTCCAGATTTCCAGCTCGTCCAGCGAGTCGCCGACACTGCGCAGCTGGGCCAGGTCCTCGGCCCTGTGGGGGCGGCGCTGCACGTCGTCCTTGCCCATCGCGGCTGCCATGACCTCGGCAGGCACAGCGGCGAACAGGTGCTGGAGCTGCTCGGGCGTAGCATCGAGCAGGGCGTCGGCCAGCACCCCATCGGGCACGTCGGCGCTGACCCCAGTGCGGGCTTCGGCCAGCGCCGAGGCGTCGATGTCCGGGCGCACGGCGTCCACATCATCGAGGTCGGCGGTGCCGGGCGGCCGGATCTGCCTGGATTGATCTGTGCGGGGTTGGTCTGTGCGGGCCGAGCGACGCCGCTTGTAGACGGGATAGCGCAAGAAGGCCAGAACGCCCAGCACGATGATGATGATGAGTACATACCACATGATAGGAGTGTACCTCCAACCCCACCTTGTCACCTGCCCCCAATGGTGGTAGTGATGTCAAGAATGATACAAAAACAGGTCTTTTTTATGACACAACTCTTACAAAAGAGGCTTATTAAATGATCTGACGGTAGGTCAGTAATTTTAACAAGACCAGGCCGTTTGAATGGAAGGGTTCGGCACTAAAGAATGATCCACTTGTTATTGAGGAAAGTGGGCCGGTCAGAAGGCGAAGTGGGTCATTCCGGCTCGCCCAGACCCCGCGCCCGCACCGCTGCCCAGCTCTCCCCTGCCTGGCCCAGCACGAACGGCGCGGCCTGCACCGGGGTGGTCAGGCGCGGCCCACTGGCGGTGAGCAGCACGTCCACCTCGCTGCGGATGCCGTAGCCGCGCTCGGCCGGATAGACGCCCGGCTCGATGGTGACCGACAGGCCCGGCAGCAGCTTGCGGGTGTCGTGGGTTTCCAGGTCGTCGAGGTTGGACCCGGCTCCGTGAATCTGTACGCCAAGGCTGTGGCCCAGGCGGTGGGTGAAGTGCTCGCCCAGGCCCGCGTCATCAATGATCTGGCGGGCGGCGCAGTCCACTTCCCAGCCTTCCAGCGTGCCGGATGCCGAGCGCTCCCGCAGCAACATCAGCGCCGCGTCGCGGGCGGCGGCCACGGCAGTCCAGGCCTGCCGGTACTCCTCGCCCGGTTCACCGGCATGGCCCACCCAGGTCACGTCACCGAAGGGGCGGCCCGGCTCCTGCGCCCACAGATCGATCAGCACGCACTGGCCCGGCTGCAAGGTGGCGTTCAGCTCGCCACCTGGTTCGTAGTGCGAGTCGGCAGCGTTGACCCCAAAGCTGACATTGACCGGATGCCCGCTGACCATCCCCGCCGCCTCGATCTCGCGGGTAATGACGGCCTGCACGCCGAGTTCAGTGACCGGCGTGCCCACCTGCAAGCCCTGATGAATGGCTTCGAAGGCCAGGTCTTTGGCCCGCATCAGCACGTCCACGGCCCGCAGGTGGGCAGCCAGATCATCCTCGCTCCAGGCCAGGAAGCCTTGCAGCAGGTCGGCACTGGTCACGACGGTTGCGCCCACGCCGCGTACCCGCTCCATCGTTCCGGCGTCTACATAGCTGACATAGGGCACGGCGGCTTGGGGACTGTATTCCATCGCCACTGTCTTGCCGCCCACCAGCTCAGCAAGCCGCGCGTCGAGTTCAGTGTGGGCGCTGTAAGGCATGAAATCCACGTCCGCGCCGGAGAGCAGCCGCCGCCAGTTGCCACCCTCGATGCGGTGGTGCAGCAGCGCCGGACGGCCCGTGCGCGGCACCCACACGAAATAGCGCCGGGTCAGGAATGCCTCGCCCAGCCCCAGTAGCGTGGCCGCGTGCGGATTGAGGCCGCGAAAGTCGTAGATCAGCCAGCCGTCCAGGTCAGGGGCGGACTGCAGGGCCTGCTGAATGCGGCGCAGCGGATCGGTGGTCAGCGCAGGTGAAGTCATGCCCAGAGCATACCCTCGGGACCGGGAGCGGAGGCCAACGCAGACAGAACCAGCCGCCGGTATGTTCCGGGCGGCTGGTTCTGTCTGCGTTGAAGATGCAGGTCAATCAGATTCGAGGTTCACTCCTCAGTGTCGGCGGCTGAGGCTTCCGGCACAGAGGCTTCCAGCACGGCTAAAGTACCTTCCTTCCAGCGCCCGGCCTTCTTGACACTCTGCGAGAGCAGATATTCGATCTGGGCGTTGACGCTTCGCAGGTCATCGGCGGCCCAGCCCTCCAGGGCGGCGTAGAGGTCGGGACTGATTCTCAGGGCAAAGCTTTTGCGGCTCACGGCGACTCAGTACAGGCTGCCAGCGTTGACCACCGGCTGCGTGCCGCGCTCGCTGGTCAGGACGACCAGCAGGTTGCTGACCATCTGGGCCTTGCGCTCCTCGTCGAGTTGCACGATGTTCTGCTCTGAGAGCTGCTTGAGGGCCATCTCGACCATGCCCACCGCCCCGGCCACGATCTGGGAGCGGGCAGCGATGATGGCGCTGGCCTGCTGACGCTGAAGCATCGCCCCGGCGATTTCCGGCGAGTAGGCCAGGTGAGATAAGCGGGCTTCCAGTACCTCCACCCCAGCGTGGCGCAGCCGGGTGGTCAGCTCCCGGCCCAGCGCCTCGGCCACCGCGTCGGCATTGCCGCGCAGACTCAGTCCACTTTCCTCGTAGTTGTCGTAGGGGTACTGCGAGGCCAGGTGACGCAGAGCAGTTTCAGCCTGAATCTCCACGAAGCCCACGTAATCTTCCACGTCGAACAGGGCGCGCGCCGTGTCGACCACCCGCCAGACGATCACGGCGGCGATCTCGATGGGGTTGCCCATCAGGTCGTTGACCTTGAGGCGCTCGGAATTGAAGTTGCGGATTCGCAGCGACACCCGCTTGCGGACCGTGAAGGGATTGGTCCAGTAAAAGCCGTTGCGCCGCTCGGTGCCGACGTAGCGCCCGAACAGGGTCAGCACGCTGGCTTGATTGGGCTGCACGATGAAAAACCCGATCAGGCCGAAGAAGGCCACCACGCCCAGCACGAAGCCCAGCACCGACAGCGCCCCGCCGCCGAAGATCAGCACGCCCGCCGCCACGATGACCACCACCAGCCACAACAGCACCGCTGGCACGCCCGGCAGCCCGAAAGCGCGGCGCTCTACACTTGCCACCCCACTCTGCGGCGAGATGCCTTGACCTGCCGTCTGCGGTAATTTCTCCAATTCGCTCATATCATCCTCCGATCAGAATGATATCATATGTGCTGAGATTACGATAGGGAGAGACCGCCGAAGCGGGGAGAAGGTGCCTTTGCCCCTCTCCCCGCTTCGGTAGTGAATAAAATGCGGCTTACAGTGTCGGTGTGCTGATCCCTTCCAGCGCCTGCTGATCGGCGTCTCCGCGAGCGCGGTTGCTAAGGTCACTCAGGCTGACGATGCCCACCACCTTGCCGTTCTCGGTCACGGGCAGACGGCGAATCTGGCGCTCGCCCATCTGCGCGGCGGCCTGGCTGATCTCGGTGTCGGCGTCCAGGGTAAACGGGTCGGCGGTGGCGTGGTCAACGGCCAGCGCCCCGGGGTCACGCCCGAATGCGACGGCACGCACCACGATATCGCGGTCCGTCAGGATACCCACGAGCTTGTCAGCGTCCATGAACAGCACGTTGCCGATGTCGTTGTCGGCCATCAACGCGGCGACTTCCTTGAGGCTGGCTTGTTTGCTGGCGGTCACGAGGTCGCGGGTCATGATGGTTCGTAAAGGGGCCATACCGTCACTGTAAGCGGCGCTCAGGTGTGGGGGGTTGGGGGCAGATTAAGGCCAGGCGCAGAAACGGGTCGGCACTCAGTCCGCGCTCTGGAGAGCCGCCGGGGTCGGCAGCGGCTCGCGGCGCAGCGTCTGGGCCAGGGTCCAGGCCACCGCCACCAGTACCAGCGCCAGCACGAAGGCACGCTGGAGACCGCTCGCCAGCGCCGCGCCGCCCGATGAAATGGCCGCCTCGCCGATCAGGCTGCCCATTAGCGCTGTACCGATGGCCCCGCCCATCTGTCGCGAGAACAGAATGGCGCTGGTGATGGCCCCCAGATCGGCCCTGCTGCTGGCCTGCTGCACGGCAATGAGCAGGGTGAACATGGCAAAGCCCATGCCGCTGCCCGCCAAGAAGCCCACCGCGCTGATGGCCCACAGCGGCGCATGTGCCAGTATGGCAAACAGCACGAAGGCCACCACCAGAATGTTGAAGCCCCACAGGGTGAGCCGGGTGGTGCCCACGCGGCTGATCAGCCGGGCGGCCAGGATGCTGGTGCCGGTCCAGCCCAGCAGCATCGGCGTCAGGATGACCCCGGCGGCGGTGGCTCCCTGCCCACTGACCCCCTGCGCGAAAAGCGGCAGGTAAGCGATGGTGCCGAAATACGCCGCGCCCGCCAGCAGATTGCCCACCACGCCCACGCGCGGCAGCACTGCGCGCAGGTTTCGCATCGGCAGCAGCGGTGCGGGATGACGGGATTCCACCCACAGCGCGCCGCCCAGCACGCCCACACTCAGCACCACCACCGCCCACAGCTTGAATTCCAGTGCCCAGATCAGCAGGCCGCTGCCGAGTGTGAACAGCAGCGCCCCCAGCCAGTCGATCTGGACGCGGCCCTGCCTGGCCGGGCGGGTGTTGGGGAGGTAGCGCAGCGCCATCAGCAGCGCCGGAATGCCGAACGGCAGGTTGAGGTAAAAGACCCAGCGCCACGAAGCGTGGTCCACGATGAGTCCGCCCACCAGCGGCCCCACCAGCCCGGCGATGCCCCAGACACCGCTGAAAAATCCCTGCACGCGGGCACGCTGCTCCAGTGTGAACATCTCGCCGACCAGGGTAAAGGTCAGGGTCTGCACCGCCCCCGCCCCAACGCCTTGCAGGGCGCGGGCGGCGATCAGCACCGCCATGCTGCTCGCCGCACCGGAGATCATGCTGCCCAGCAAGAAGATGATCACGCCGGCCAGGTACAGCCGCTTGCGCCCCAGTAGATCGCTGGCCCGGCCCCACAGCGGGCTGGTGATGGTACTGGTCAGCAGGTACACGGCAAACGGCAGGGCGTAGAGGTGCTGGCCGCCGAGTTCGCGGATCACCGTGGGCATGGCGGTGGCGATCACGCTGCTCTCTAAAGCGGCCAGGGTAATGCCCAGAAGAAGGCCCGCGACGGCGAGCGTGCGGGCGCGGTCTGGCGCGGGGGCGGAAGCAGTCATGGGCGGAGCATAAGCCGCCTCTGGCCTTGAAATTGGAAGATGACTCCAAGACTGAAGGGGCCAGCCCGTTGACAGCTTCGCCAGCCCGGCACAGGTTCTTCGGCCCAACGCTGACAAAAGCGCTGGCCTCACCCGTCTCGGGTTGAGGCCAGCGCTTCTGAGAAACCTAATTCAGAAGCTCAGCATCGGCATCATTTTCATGACGTTCTTCGGCCCGATGCCCTTGACTTTCTTGACCAGCTCGGCACTGTTCTTGTAGGGCCGGTTCTTGATGATCTCGGCGGCGATCTTGGCATTCACGCCGGGGATCTTCATCAGTTCAGCGGCAGTGGCCGTGTTGACGTTGACCTTGGCCATCTTGGACGCTGGCATGGTGGTCGTGGTCGCTGGGGTGGCGGCAGGCATGGTGGCCTTCTTGGCGTAAGCGGAAACGGGCATCAACAGTAAAGCGGCGGCCAGGACGGCCAGAACAGGTTTTTTCATGGGTGGAACCTCCGCTGCTCAAGATGAGGGCGGGCGCTCAACAGCAGATGAAATGGAAAGGCGGTCAGTCGGGCCGACAGCATGGGCTTGAACACTAGACGTCCACCAAGTGCTCGGTTTCACGCGCGGGCAGCGCACCAGGGGTGGGCGGCAGGGTCACCTGCACCCGCGCGCCGCCGCCGGGGCGCGCACCGAGGTCCAGGCTGCCGCCGTGCGCCTCAACCACCTGCCGCACCACCGCCAGCCCCAGGCCAAAGCCCTCGGGGCCGCTGCTGCCGCTGCCGGGCACACCGCGCACGAACGCCTCGGTCAGCGGGCCAGGCGGAAAACCGGGGCCGCTGTCTTCCACTGTGAGCAGTGCGCCGCCGTGCAGGGGCGAAACCCGCACGTTGACCTGTCCGCCTGCCGGGGAGAATTTGAGGGCGTTGCCGATCAGGTTTTCCAGCACCCCGGCAAAGAGTGAGCTGTCCACCTGGGCAGGCGTGGAGGCCCCGTCGAGCCACAGATCAATGTCGCGCTTCAGCGCCAGCGGTTGCAGCAGATCCACCGCTTCCCCAGCCAGGTCAAGCAGGTCGGCAGCCTGGCGCTCGCCCACGTGCTGCGCCCGCGTGAGGCTCATCAGGTTGCCAGTGAGCTGGCGCAACCTCCCGGCCGTCTTCTCGGTGCGGTGCAGGGCCGCCAGCACGTCCTGCGGTGAGCGCTCGCGGGCCAGGGTGTGCTGCAAGTCGGCCAGCATGGCGGTCACGGGGGTGCGGAGTTCGTGCGAGGCGCTGGCCACGAACAGTGTTTCGCGCCGCCGCTCGGCCCGCAGCTCGGCCAGGCTGGCGTCGAGCGCTCGGGCCAGCGCGCCGACTTCGCTGCGCTCATTAATGCCCGGCACCGGCTCGGGCGTGCCGAGGTGCTGGACCCGCCGCACCAGCCGGTCCAGCGGCCTGAGTGCCCGGCGCACCGCCAACGCCGCCACCGCACCTGCCAGCGCCGAGAGCAGCAGCAGAACCAGCACCGCGATCAGGAGATAGCGGGCGAGCAGTTCCTCCAGCGGCAGCAGGCTGCGCCCCACCTGCACCACCACCTGATCCGGCCCGCTCCCAAAGCGCCGACTGGCGACCATGTACCCCTGGGTCCGGCTGAGGCGCTCGGGCTGGCGGCCTATCAGGAAGTCGGGATCGAGAACGCCCGAGGCCACCGCACCCCCGGCCCAGATCAGCACCCCGTCCTCGTAGACCCGGCCCACCGCCGTGATGCCGTCGCGCTCCAGCAGATCGTCGGCGGTATCGGGCAGCGCACCCGGCGAGCGGCGGGCCACCGCGCTCAGGGCGTCGGCCTGGGCCGTGATCTGGCGGGCGATGCTACTCAGCTCAATGCGCCACAGCAGCACCCCAGCCAGCCCACCGAAGGCCGCCAGTGCCAGAAAAATCACGCCCGCCGTCAGCAGGGTCAGGCGCAGGCGCAACGACATGCCTGAGTCTAAGGGCTGACCCGCCCGCGTAAAGGTTACTCGCCTTCAGGAAAGCTGTAGCCCAGGCCACGCAGGGTTTTGACCACGTCGTCGCCGAGCTTGCGCCGCAAATTGCGGACGTAGGTTTCCACGACGTTGGACTCGGCGTCGAAGCGTCCGTCCCAGACCCGGTCAATCAGTTCCTCACGGGTATACACCCGGCCTGGATGCGAGGACAGCACCTCGATCAGTGCGAACTCCTTGGCCGTCAGCGCCACCCGTTCGCCGCCCCGGTACACCGCCCTGGCGGTCCAGTCGAACTTGAGGTTGCGCCAGGTCAGCGTGCTCTGCACCTCGGCGCGGCTGCGGCGGGCCAGGGCACGCAGCCGCGCCTGCACCTCACCCAGATGAAACGGCTTGACCAGGTAATCGTCGCCGCCCGCGTCCAGTCCCTCGATGCGGTCTTCCACAGCGTCGCGGGCGGTGAGGTAGAGCACCGGGGCTTTGATGCCCTCGGCGCGCAGGCCCCGCACCAGATCAAAGCCGCTGACCGGCCCTTCCGGCAGGCCCACGTCCACCATCAGGGCGTCGTAAGGAAAGCTGCGGGCCAGCGCTTGGGCTTCCTCAGCGCTGCCTGCCTCGTCCACCGCGTAGCCCGCCTCACGCAGACTGGCCGATAAGGGACGGCGGATGTCGGGTTCATCTTCGATGACGAGAAAGCGCATACAGCTAGGGTACAGGGAAAGCATGAGGAGGGAGATGAAAGGTGCAGACCGGGTAGAAATGAGAATGCTTGTTAGTCGGCCCGAACGCAAAAAGCCCCCACCAACCGGCAGGGGCTTTTGCGTTCGCCTGGCTTACACCAGTTCGATCAGGGCCAGCGGGGCCGAATCGCCCCGGCGCACGCCGACTTTCAGGATGCGGGTGTAGCCACCGGGACGCTCGGCGTACTTGGGGGCCACCTCGTCCATCAGCTTACGCAGCACGGCGTTGTCCTGAATGTCCTCGGCGCACAGACGGCGGGCATGGAGGCCACCGGCCTTGGCCGTGGTGATGATCTTTTCCACGTAAGGCCGCAGCTCTTTGGCCTTGGCGACGGTGGTCTGAATGCGGCCCTCGCGCAGCAGGGCGGTGGCCTGGGCGCGGGCCAGCGCGGTGCGGGCGGAGCTGTTGCGGTTGAGCTTGCGCCCACTACGTCCGTGACGCATATTGGTTCTCCTTTGGTAGCAGACATGGCCCGCTCCGGTTTATGGGCAGGCCAGTCAGGTTCAGTCTTTGAGGGCCAGCCCGAACTGGGCCAGTTGCTGCTTGATCTCGTCCAAGCTACGCTCACCGATGCCCGGCACCTTTTTCAGGTCGCGGTCCGATAAAGCGCACAGGGCGTCCACCGAGTCGATGCCTTCTTCCTTGAGGGAATGCAGCACGCGGGTGGTGAGGCCCAGCCCTTCCAGGGTCACGCGGGGGCTGCTGACTTCGTTGCCCAGCGCGTAGTCGCCCAGGCCAATCGAGGCCACCTGGGTGGGGGCCGGATCGTACACCGGGCTGCTGATCGCCTGAGCGGGAACCAGCACCGGCATGGGAGCGGCCTCGGCCTGCACCGTCTCCACATTGCCGAACACCATCAGTTCGTCGCGCAGAATGTCCACAGCCTTATCCAGGGCGTCCTGGGGGCTGGTCGAGCCGTCAGTCCAGACCCGCAGAATCAGCCGGTCCAGATCGGTCTGCTGACCCACGCGGGTATTCTCGACGTGGTAGGCCACCCGGCGAACCGGGGTGAACATCGCGTCCACCGGAATGGAGTTGATGCGGTCTTTGGTGGAGTGCTTGTCGGCGGGCACGTAGCCCTCGCCCTCCTCGACGCGCACCTCCATCACCAGTTTGCCGTCCTCGGCGAGGGTGGCGATCACCAGATCGGGGTTGACGATCTCGGCGTCGGAAGGCACTTCAAAGGCGCTGGCTTTGACCGCTCCCTCGCCCTGGGCACGCAGGGTAAGCGTCTTGGGGCCGGGGGCGTGAAAACGCACCACCAGCTCCTTGAGGTTGAGAATGATACGAATGACGTCTTCTTTGACGCCGGGAATGGTGCTGAATTCGTGCAGCACATCCTCGATGTAGACGCTGGTGACGGCGCTGCCGGGAATGCTCGAGAGCAGGATGCGGCGCAGGGGGTTGCCCACCGTGACGCCGTAGCCCCGCCGCAGCGGTTCCAGGGTAAATTCGCCGTAGTCGCCGTCGACGCGGGCCTTGAGCTGGGGACGCTTTTGATCCACGCAGAACCTCCGTTACCGCGAGTAGTATTCGATGATGAAGTTTTCGTTGATCGGCAGTGCCAGATCCTCGCGGGCCGGAAGGCGCGAAAACACGCCAGTAAACGTCTCCGGATTCATCTCGATCCAGGGGCTGACACGGCGGCGCTTGAGGGCCTCCATGTTCTCCAGAATGAAGCCCATCTGGCGGCTTTTCTCGCCGATGCTGACCTGATCGCCGATTTTGACCCGGTACGAGGCGATATCCACCTTCTTACCGTTGACAAAAATGTGCCCGTGACCGACGAACTGCCGGGCCTGACGGCGGGTGCTGGCAAAGCCCATCCGGAACACCACATTATCGAGGCGGCGCTCCAGCAGTTGCAGGAACACCGTGCCGGTCACGCCGGGCACGTTGGAAGCTTCTTCAAAGAGGTTACGGAACTGCTTTTCGCCCATGCCGTACAGGCGCGAGAGCTTCTGCTTTTCACGCAGACGCACGCTGTAGTCGCTGGGACGGCCCTTGCGGCGCTGGCCGTGCTGGCCGGGCGCGTAGGGGCGCTTGTCCAGGTACTTCTGGACTTTCTCGGTTTCCGCAAGGTTGATGCCCTCGCGGCGGCTTTGTTTGGTGATGGAACCACGGAAACGACCCATTTTTCTCCTCAGGGTGATGGTCAAGCCAGGCTCTCGCCGGGCGACCCAAAAAGCGGCGCTCTGGACACCGTCTCCGCGTGGCGCGGATGCCGGTTTCTGTCAAATAGGGCGAGTCTCAAAAAAGCACAGGGCTTGACGGGCCAGAACGCAGCGGTGAATTAAGAACAGCTTAGGCGCGGTGCTTTTTCTTGGGACGGCAGCCGTTGTGCGGCACGGGGGTGTCGTCCATGATGGACTTCACTTCGATGCCCGACGCCTGGATGGCGCGGATGGCCTGCTCACGGCCAGAGCCGGAGCCGCGCACCACGACGTCGACGATATTCATGCCGAAGCCCTGGGCTTTTTTCACAGCGTCGGCAGCGGCGAGCTGGGCCGCGTAGGGCGTGCCCTTCTTGCTGCCTTTATAGCCGATGGTGCCGCCCGATGACCAGGCCACAGAGTTGCCCTCGACGTCGGTGATGGTGACGATGGTGTTGTTGTAGCTGGCGTGGATATAGGCCCGTCCAGCGCTGATATTGCGGCGCTTGGCGCGGGGCGCTCTCTTGGTGGTCTTGGCCATGATTTATTTCCTCGCGGCCTTTTTCTTGCCAGCCACAGTCTTACGCGGCCCCTTGCGGGTGCGGGCGTTGGTCTTGGTGCGCTGACCACGCACCGGCAGGCCACGGCGGTGACGCAGACCACGGTACGCGCCGATGTCCATCAGGCGCTTGATGTTCTGCCCGACCTCGCTGCGGAGATCGCCCTCAACTTTGTAGACCTTCTCGATGGCTTCACGCAGTTTGGTGGTTTCAGCCTCGGTCAGATTCTTGACGCGGGTATCGGGGCTGACCCCGGTCACGGCCAGCACCTGATCGGCGCGGGTCGGCCCAATGCCGTAGATGTAGCGCAGGCCGATCTGGATGCGCTTCTCGCGCGGCAAGTCAACGCCAGCGATACGGGCCATTAACCCTGCCTCTGCTTGTGCTTCACGTTCTCGCAAATCACGACAACGCGCCCGTGGCGACGAATGACTTTGCATTTGTCGCACATTTTCTTGACACTGCTGCGAACCTTCATGTCCTTCCTCCTCGCGCCGCCTGGCTGCCCCGCCTCTCTTTGGCAGGTGGTTGGGCAACGTGGCCGACGCTCGACCCCCCAAAACGCCCTTCTGGCGTGGGGAATCTGGGTTGGGCTGCCCCGAACGGACGTTCAGGCAAACCCGCGCGGTACTTTGACAGCATTCAGCCGGTTAGCGGCGGTAAACGATGCGCCCGCGCGAAGTGTCGTAGGGCGAGATCTCCAGAACCACGCGGTCTCCGGGCAGAATACGAATGTAGTGAATTCGCATCTTGCCGCTGATATACGCCAGGAGGTCATGCCCGGTGTCCAGCTTCACGCGGAAGGTGGTGTTGGGCAACGCTTCCTCGACCACGCCCTCGGCGCGGACGGTATCGGCGTCCTCCTTCTTGCGTTTGGATTCACGCCCGTCTGGTGCTCTTCTTCTCGCCACGAACCCTCCAGGCTTGGAACAAGCCAAACGTAAAGCTAGCATGCGGCTGACTGTCAGGCAAGAGGCGCGGCGTCACACTCGGGCCACTTGCCGCCAGGCAGAGCTGAATACTCAGGAGATGACCCGCTGCAAGCGCTGGTAGACCTCGTCCATGCTGCCGACCCCGTTGATGGGCCTGAGGTGACCGCGTGCAGCGTAATAATCGATCAGGGGCTGGGTCTGCTGACGGTAGATTTCCTGGCGGTGACGCGCCACCTGCTCATTGTCGTCGTTGCGGCCTGAAGACTTGCCGCGCTCCACGATGCGGGCGATCAGCACGTCGTCCGGGACTTCAAGCAGCGGCACAGCGCTGATGGGCGCACCGAGTTGCTCAAGCAACATTTCGAGTTCCTGGGCCTGGGCAGTGGTGCGCGGAAAGCCGTCGAAAATTACCCGCACCGTTTCCCTCTTGGAGAGCTGGTCACGGATCAGGGCGATAAGAAGATCGTCCGGCACCAGCTTGCCCGACTCCAGAATCGGCGCGACCTGCTGCCCGAGTTCGGTGCCGCGCGCCACATGATCGCGCAGAATATCGCCGGTGCTGATTTTAATGAGGCCATGCTCGGCGGCCAGTCGCTCGGCCTGGGTCCCCTTGCCCGCGCCAGGCGGGCCGAGAAAAATCACCACTTGGTTGCTTTCACGGTGTGGTGCTCTGTTGTGGGTCATACCTGTCCTTTCCCGGCTTCAGGGTGAAGATTGCTCGACGGTTGAACCGGGCCAGCCTGCTTGTCCAGCCAAAGTAAAGGCAACATACAGATACGGAAGAAGGCGCACGGTGAGGTGCGCCCTGTCAGGGTGAAACGGTTCAGAAGAACCCCGGCAATCAGAGGCGTCCGCGAATGCGGCCCTTGCTGATGAAGCCGTCGTAACGCCGCACGGTAAGCTGCGCTTCGAGTTGCTTGAGGGTCTCCAAGCCCACACCCACGATGATGAGAAGGCCGGTGCCGGAGAACTGGAAGGTGGTCACACCGGTCCAGCGCTCCATCAGTTGCGGCAAGATCACCAGGACGGCCAGAAACAGCGCGCCCCACAGCGAAATGCGGGTGCTGATGGTGCCGAGAAAGCCCGCCGTCGGTGTACCGGGCCGCACCCCCGGAATGAAGCCGCCCGCCTCACGCAGTTGCTCAGCGATCCGCTTGGGATCAAATTGCACGCTGTTGTAGAGGAAGGTAAAGCCGATGATCAGCACCACTTCCAGTCCGGTGTACCACGCCCCGCCTGCCGCCAGATACTGCTGAATGAAGGCCGAGACGCCCGGCGCACGCTTGGCGGTGGCCTGTTCAAGCAGGTTGGGCAAGATCAGCATGGCCGAGGCGAAGATCACCGGAATGACGCCCGCTTGGTTGAGCTTGATCGGCAGGTACGTGGCCTGACCGCTGTAGTTGCGGCCCGACGAACTGGGAGCACCGCCGCGCGCACGCGCATACTGCACTGGAACTCGGCGCTCGGCCTGGTACACGTAGACGATGCCCACGATGACTACCAGCACCATTGCCACGAAGGCCAGGATGCTCAGCACGCTGAGGTTACCCTGCCGGAATAGTGTGGCCGTCGCGCCGATTTCGGTGGGATAGCGGGCGATGATGCCTGCCGTGATGATCAGCGAAATGCCGTTACCGATGCCGACCTCGGTGATACGCTCACCGATCCACATGGCGAAGGCGACCCCTGCCACCTGGGTCAGCACCATCACCAGCAGGGTAAACAGCCCCGGCGTCCAGCCCACCGCGATGTTGGCCGGGTTGCTGCTGACGAACAGCGAGAAGACGGTGGCCTGCACCGCGCCGAGCGCAATCGCAGCGTAGCGGGTGTACTGGTTGATCTTCTTGCGGCCCTCTTCACCCTCTTTCGAGAGTTTTTCCAGGGCCGGGAGGGTGGTCGTCAGCAACTGAATCACAATGCTGGCGGTGATATAGGGCAGCACCCCCAACGCAAAGATCGAAAACTGCGAGAGGTTGCCGCCCGAGATCATCCCGATAAGGCCGAGCAGCGGGTTTGAGTTCTGCGAGAGGCTGGCGACGTTCACGCCGGGCGTGGGAATGACATTACCCAGGCGGTACACCGCCAGCAGCAGCAGCGTGAAAACGATCTTCCGCTGCAAGTCCGGAATACGGAAGGCGTCGCGGAAGGCGCGCAGCATCAGCGGGGCTTGTACTCGACGGAATGGGCGGGTTTCGGCTCGGCCAGCACAACCTTACCGCCCGCTGCCTCAATGGCCTTGACGGCGCTCTCGCTGGCAGCGTCCACGTGCAGGGTCACGGCCCGGCTGACCGTGCCGCGTGCCAGCAGCTTGACGGGGCTGCCCTTACGGCGAACCAGTCCGGCCGCTTCCAGCCCGGCACGGTCAAAGCTGTCACCCTCCAGTGCGTCGAGCTGGGCAAGGTTGACGATCTCGTAGGTGATGCCGACATTGTTGAACCCGCGCTTGGGCAGCCGCGAGATCAGGGTGCTGCGGCCACCCTCGAAGAACTGGCCCTTGCCCGCGCCGGAGCGCGACTTCTGGCCCTTGTGACCGCGCCCGGCCGTCTTGTCGGTGCCGCCGGGGCCGCGTCCCACCCGCTTGCGGGTCTTACGCGAACCGGGGGACGGAAACAGATCGCTCAGTTTCACGCTTCCACCTCCAACAGATGCTGCACTGTCTTGACCATGCCGCGAACCGCTGCACTCTCGGAGACTTCACGGCTGTCGCCGATTTTCTTGAGGCCCAGCGCTTTCACGGTGTCCACCTGATACTGGGGACGCCCGATCACGCTGCGCTTGAGGGTAATTTTCATTGAGGCGCTCCTTCTGGGGCCACCGGAACCATCGGGGTCGTGGCCGCCGGAGCCGCAGCAGGCGCGCCGCGCAGCGCACGGACCTGCTTGGCCGTCCGCAGGTTCTTGAACCCGTCGAACACGGCGTAAGCCACGTTGATCTGGTTGCGGCTGCCGATCTCTTTGCTCAGCAGGTTGGTGATTCCGGCCAGTTCAGCAATCGAACGCGGCACGGTGCCCGCGATGACGCCGGTACCCGCACTGGCGGGCTTGAGAAGCACCCGGCTGGCGGTGCTGACGCCCACGATCTCGTGCGGAATGGTGCCGTTCTCAACCGGCACGGTGATCATGTTCTTGCGGGCCACCGATTTGGCTTTCTCAATCGCCACCGGCACTTCCTTGGCCTTACCGATGCCCATGCCCACCCGGCCGTTGCGGTCACCCAGGATGACCAGCGCGGCGAAGCGGAAACGCCGTCCACCCTGGTAGGTTTTGGCGGTGCGGTTGACGTTGATCAGCTTTTCTTCGAACTCGCTGTTCTCGCTGTTGTTGCGGTCGTTTCTGCGATTAAAAGTCAAGGCCACCCTCCCGCGCCGCGTCTGCGAGCGCCTTCACGCGTCCGTGGTAGCGGTACTGGCCACGGTCGAACACGACCGCCTTGACGCCCTTCTCGGTGGCAGCGACGGCCAGCGCCTTACCGACAGCGGCGGCAGACTCGGTTTTGTTGCCTTCCTTGAGTGACTTGCCCCCGGCCTGCGCGATGGTGGTGCCGGTGACATCGTCAATCAGTTGGGCGTAGATGTATTTGCTAGAACGGTAGACGCTCAAGCGCGGACGCTCGGGCGCAGCGGCGACGCGCACCTTGCGGCGGTTGCGCAGCTTGCGGCGGGTGTTGGTTTCGTTGGCCGTGCTCATTTCTTACCCTTTCCGCCCGTGGCTCCGGCCTTACCGGCCTTGAGGGCGATTTTCTGACCGAGGAAGCGCACACCCTTGCCGTGATAGGCGTCGGGCTTGCGGACTCTGCGGACGTTGGCGGCGACTTGACCGACGAGCTGCTTGTCGATGCCCGACACGTCAATCTTGGTGGGTTCCGGCACCGTGAAACTCACGCCAGCGGGCGGCTCGATGATGACCGGGTGGCTGTAGCCGATGGTCATTTCCAGATTCTTACCGGTCAGCTTGGCACGGTAACCGACGCCGCGCAGCTCCAGGTTGATGACGAAGCCGTCGGACACGCCCTTGACAGCATTGGCAACCAGGGTGCGGGTCAGGCCGTGCAGCGAGCGGTGATCCTGACGATCATCCGGGCGGGTCACGACGATCTGGTCGCCGTCCTGCTTGACCGTCAGGTCACGGTTGAAGGGAACTGTCAGTTCGCCTCTGGGGCCTTTGACCTTGAATATGCTGTCAGCGATGCTGGCGCTTACGCCACTCGGCACAGCGATGGGTTGTCTACCGATACGGGACATACAGCCCTCCTTACCAGAGGACGCAGACGACTTCGCCGCCCACGCCTTCCTTGCGCGCGTCGCGGTCCGCCAGCAAGCCTTTGCTGGTGGACACGACAGCCAGACCCAGACCACGCTGAATGCGCGGCAGGTTCTCGTGGCTCACATAAGCGCGCCGACCAGGGCGGCTGATGCGTTCGATGTGCTTGATGACCTGCTCACGCTTGTGGCCGTAGCGCAGGGTCACGCGCAACACGTCGAACCTCATGCCCTCGTCGCGCACACGCTCGACAGCAGTGACGAAACCCTCTTTTACGAGAAGGTGAGCGAGTTGCTCTTTAAATTTGGAGGCCGGGATGTCCACGGTCTCTTTGAAGGTGCGCGTCGCGTTGCGAATGCGCGTGAGCATATCAGCGATGGGATCACTCAGCATTATTCCTCCGGGAACCTGGGGGTTCCCCGGACTTGGTGTCAGCACTCTGTCTGAGTACTGCACAATGAAACCCACTGAGGGGCCGCCAAAAACATTGAACCCGTGAGGGCAGGCGGCATTCTCGTCTTGGGAAGGGACCTCTCTGACCAGACGATCACCACTCAAACGAGCGGTTCGTATCCGGTGAGGTGTTTACCAGCTCGCTTTGCGGACGCCGGGCAACTCGCCCCGGCTGGCCATTTCGCGCAGCACGATGCGGCTGACGCCAAAAAAGCGGATGTAGCCGCGCGGGCGGCCCGTGAATTCGCAGCGGTTGTGCAGCCTGGTAGGGCTGGCATCACGCGGGAGCTGCGAGAGGCCGTAGTAGTCGCCCGCATCCTTCATCGCCTGGCGCTTGTCGGCGTACTTGGCGACCACCGCTTCACGCTGCTTTTGCTTGACAATTTTACTCGTCTTCGCCATGCTCTTGTCTCCTTGCCCGCTGGGCAATGTGGCCTCAGCAAGCATGCGCGCAGACGCAAAGTCCACGCGCAACTAGAAATTGTACTGGAATTACTTGCGGAAAGGAAGGCCCATGCCAGCCAGCAGCGCCCGACCTTCCTCATCGTTGCGGGCCGTTGTCACGATGGTGATGTCCATGCCGCGCGTCTTGTCGACCATGTCGTAGGTGATTTCCGGAAAGATGAGCTGCTCTTTGATGCCGAGGTTGTAGTTACCGCGTCCATCGAAGGCGTTGGGATTGACCCCACGGAAGTCGCGGATACGCGGCAGACCGATGTTGATCAGCTTTTCCAGGAAGACGTACATGCGGTCGCCGCGCAGCGTCACCTTGATGCCCACCGGCATTCCGGCACGCAGCTTGAAGTTGGAGATGCTCTTCTTGGCCTTGGTGATGATCGGCTTTTGCAGGGTGATCAGGCCCAACTCTTTGGCGGCCTTGTCGATCGCCTTGCTGTCTTCTTTGGCCGACCCCAGACCCTCGTTGACCACAATCTTCTCGATGCGCGGCGCGGCCATCACCGAGCTGTAGCTGAATTGCTGCACCAGCGCCGGGCGCACTTCGTCATTGTATTTTTGCTTGAGCTGCTGCATATCTTCCTTCTTCGGGCGGACGGGTCGCCCAGGACGCGCGCTCGGCGCGCCCCAGAACTTCAGTCGATGGTTTTGCCGCTCTGCGCGCCCACGCGGACTTTCTTGCCGTCCACGATGGTTTTGCGGATGCGGGTGGCCTTGCCGGTCTCAGGGTCAACGAGCTGCACCTTGGAAGCATGCATGGCCCCTTCGCGCTCGTCAATGCCGCCCGCCGTGTTACCGGGCGTGGGCTTGACGTGCTTCTTGACGATGTTGACGCCCTCGACGACGATCTTCTGGTCTTCCGGGCTGGCAAACAGCACGGTGCCGGTTGCACCCTTGTGCTTGCCCCGGTTGACGATCACGGTGTCGCCCTTCTTGACGTGCAACTTGTTGTTGTGGTGCTTGCCGGGCTTGGGGGCGCTGAATTTACCCTGCGGCATCACAGCACCTCCGGGGCCAGCGAGATGATCTTCATGAAGCGGCGGTCGCGCAACTCGCGGGCCACCGGCCCGAAGACGCGGGTGCCGCGCGGCTCACCCTGGTTGTTGATGATCACGGCAGCGTTCTTGTCAAAGCGGATGACCGAACCGTCGGCACGCTTGATGGCAAAGCTGGTCCGGACGACCACGGCCTTGACCACGTCACCGCTCTTGACAGTGCCGCGCGGGGCAGCGTCTTTCACGGAGGCCACGATGATGTCACCGACGTGGGCGTAGCGCTTGTTGCCGCCGCCGCCGGTGGTCAGGCCCTTGCCGCCGATGCCGCTGTTGAGCACGCGGATGCACATGATCTCGCGCGCGCCACTGTTGTCCGCCACGTCGAGGCGGGACTGGGGCATGATCATGCTTGGCCGCCTTCGGTTTCAACGGCGGTGGTCTCGATGCCGCGCGGGCGCTCGAGCAACTGCGTGACCTTCCAGGTTTTGGACTTGCTGATGGGACGCACCGCCAGAATCTCCACGCGGTCGCCGGTCTTGTAGTCGTTGTTCTCGTCGTGGGCCGCGTACTTGTGGCTGCGGGTCACGACTTTGCCGTAAAGGGGGTGGGCGAATCTTCGCTCGACCTTGACGCTGACGGTCTTGTCAGCCTTGTCGCTCACGACGGTGCCCTGAAGGGTCTTTCTGGCCATCTTACTTGTCACCTGCCTGGCGCTGACGCTCGCCCTGGAGGGTGAGCAGTTGCGCCACTTCTTTGCGGAGCTGACGGACCCGGTGCGGCTGGGCCAAGTTGCCCACCGCGCCCTGGAAACGCAGCTTCATCAGTTCTTCTTTGCGCGAGGCCACTTCCTTGGCCACGCTGGCCGCGTCAACGGCGCGCAACTCACTGAGCTTCATCGTAAACCTCGCGCTTGACCATCTTGGTCTGAATCGGGAGCTTGTGCCCCGCGAGCCTGAAGGCTTCCTTGGCCTGATCCTCGGTGACGCCCGAAACCTCGAACATCACGCGCCCTGGCTTGACCACGCTCACCCAGAACTCCACAGCACCCTTACCTTTGCCCATTCGGGTTTCGGCGGGCTTCTTGGTCACGGGCTTGTCGGGGAAGATACGGATGTAGATCTTACCGCCGCGCCGGAAGTGACGGCTCATCACGATGCGGCAGGCCTCGATCTGGTTGCTCTTAATCCAGGCCGGTTCCATGGCGATCAGGCCGAAGTCACCGAAGGCCACGTAGTCGCCGCCCTTGGCGTCACCGCGCATGCGGCCACGCATCTGCTTACGGTATTTGGTGCGCTTGGGAAGCAGCATCATTCACCTCCGGTCCGCCGACGGGCGGTGGGGCGGCGGCGGTTGTTGCGGTCGCCGCCCTCGGGACGGCGCTCGCCGCGCTCCTGGCGGGGGGGCTTGGCCACGGTTTCGGTTTTGCCGCCGATGACTTCGCCGTTGAACACCAGCACCTTGATGCCGATGATGCCGTAGGAGGTCTTCGCCAGGGCCGTGCCGTAGTCGATATCGGCGCGCAGGGTGTGCAGCGGCACGCGGCCTTCCAGCACCTTCTCGGTGCGGGCCTGCTCGGCTCCGCCCAGACGGCCACTCATGACCACCTTGACGCCGCGCGCGCCGGATTCCATGACGCGCTGGGCCGCCTGCTTCATGGCGCGGCGGAAGGCGAAGCGGCGCTCGATCTGCTCGGCGATCCGCAGGGCCACCAGCGGCGCGCTGGTGTTGGGGTTGGGAATCTCGGCGACGTTGACCGCCACCGTACCCGCACTGACCATGCGCTCGATCTGGCCGCGCAAGCGCTTGATGCTCTCGCCGCCCTTGCCGATCACGATGCCGGGTTTGGCCGCAGAGATGATCACGTTGACCTGCTGGCCAGCGCGCTCAATCTCGATGCGGGCAATTCCAGCGGCCTTGAGTTCCTTGTTGACGAGCTGACGGATCATCTCGTCTTCCCTGACCAGGGTGCTGTAGGTCTTCTTCCCGGCGTACCAGCGGCTGTTCCAGCCCTTGGTAATGCCGAGGCGAAACCCGTTCGGGTTGACTTTATTTCCCATTAGGCGCGCTCCTCCAGAATGACGGTGATGTGGCTGGTGCGCTTCTTGATGATGTTGGCACTGCCACGGGCACGCGGGATGAGGCGCTTGAGGGTCGGCCCGACGTCCACGAAGATCTGCGACACGTAGAGACGGTCCTCGATCATGTCGTGATTGTTGACCGCGTTGGCCTTGGCGCTTTTCAGCACCTTGTCCACAGGGGTGCTGGCCGCTCGGGGCACGAAGCGCAGCAGGTCTTCGGCGTCACGGACGTTCTTGCCGCGAATCACGTCCACAACAAGGCGAACCTTGCGCGGGCTGATACGGATGTAGCGTGCAATCGCTTTGGCCTGCATTACTTCTTCTTGCTCCCTTTGGCAGACTTTTCAGATCCGTGACCCCGGTAGCTGCGGGTCGGGCTGAATTCGCCAAGTTTGTGGCCGATCATCTGTTCGTTGACGAACACCGGCAGATGCTGCTTGCCGTTGTAAACAGCGATGGTGTGGCCGATCATCTCGGGCACGACGGTCGAGCGCCGACTCCAGGTCTTGATCAAGCGCTTTTCTTTCTTGGCGTTCTGGGCGTCCACCTTGTTCAGGAGGTGGTCATCCACGAACGGCCCTTTCTTCAGGCTACGGGGCATGTCCTACCCTCCTTACTTCCCGCCACGGCGGGTGATGATGAAACGGTCCGAAACCCTACGCTTGCGCCGGGTCTTGAGACCCTTGGCAAGCTGGCCCCAGGGGCTGACCGGCTGGCGGCCTGCTCCGGTACGGCCCTCGCCACCGCCGTGTGGGTGATCCACCGGGTTCATGGCGCTGCCTCGCTGGTGCGGTTTATTGCCCAGCCAGCGGCTGCGTCCGGCCTTGCCGAGGTTGATGTTCTTGTGCTCGGCGTTGCCGACAGCTCCGATGGTGGCGTAGCACTCGGTATGCACGCGGCGCAGCTCACCGCTGGGCAGGCGCAGGATCACGTAGTCGCTTTCCTTGCCCTGAAGCTGGATGCTGGTACCTGCCGAGCGGGCGAGCTGCGCGCCTCGACCGGGGGTCAGTTCCACGCCGTGAACAACCGTGCCCACCGGGATAAAGCGCAGCGGCAGGGCGTTACCGACCTTGGGTTCGGCCTCGGGGCCGGTCTGCACCGTCATGCCCACGCTGAGGCCCTCAGGCGCGAGGATGTAGCGCTTCTCGCCGTCGAGGTAGTGCAGCAGGGCGATGCGGGCGCTGCGGTTGGGATCGTACTCGATGGAGGCGACTTTCGCGTTCACGCCCGCCTTGCCCCGGCGCTTGAAATCGATGATGCGGTATACGCGCTTGTGCCCGCCGCCAATAAAGCGGCTGGTGATGCGTCCGTGGTTGTTGCGCCCGCCGGTTTTCGGCAGCGCTTCGGTGAGGTTCTTCTCGGGCTTCTTCTTGGTCAACCCCGAAAAATCGGCGGTCGTCATATGACGGCGCGACGGGGTATAGGGACGGTACTTCTTAACGGCCATGCTTCAACCTTCCTTAAACCAGACCCTCGAGGGCCTCGATCTTCTGGCCATCGGCGAGTTTGACCATGGCTTTTTTGCGGTCATTGCGGTTGCCGGTGTACTTACCGACCCGCTTGACCTTGCCTTCGACGTTAAAGGTCGTGACCTTGACCACCTTGACGCCGAACGCCTGCTGCACCGCGTTGCGAACGTCCGTTTTGGTGGAGCCGGGCTTGACCCAGAAGGTGTAGACACCTTTTTCCATGCCCGCATAAGCTTTCTCGCTCATCACCGGGACTTGCAGGGTTTCGTAGATGCTGCTCACTGCTGCTCACCTTCCTGAACGTCCGTTCTGGCGGGTTCCAGCACGGCGGCGTCAATAACCAGACGCTCGTGGCGCAGGATGTCGTAGACGTTGAGGCCTGCCACTGGCAGCGCCGTGACCCACGGCAGGTTGCGCGCCGCGCGGCGCACGACAGCGTCGTCCGTCACCAGAAACACGCGCTCGGAGCCGTCCATGCCGTTGTCCTTGGCCCAGCTCACGAAGCCCTTGGTTTTGTGGTCGCTGAGGCCAAAGCCGTCAACCGCCAGCAGTTTGCCCTGCTCGCTGCGGTCAGACAGGGCCATCGCCAGACCGAGCTGACGGACCTTCTTGGGCAGGCTGTAGGCGTAGCTGCGCGGCTTGGGACCGAAGGCCACGCCGCCGCCCACGAAGTTGGGCGCACCACGGTCGCCGTGACGGGCGTTACCGGTGCCTTTCTGGCTGTACATCTTCTTGCTGGTCGCACTGACCTGGGTACGGGTCTTGGTGCTGGCCGTTCCGGCGCGGCGCTTGGCAAGCTGCCAGGTCACGACCTCGTGCAGCAGGTTGGGGTTGGCTTTGGGCAACTCCAACTGAATGGTGCGGGCGTTGTTGCCCACCACGTTGATCTGAGCCATTACTTCGCTCCCTTCACGGCCTGACGCAGCTCGACGAGGCTGCCGGTCATGCCGGGGATGGCACCTTTGATGAGAATCAGGTTCTCGCTGGCGCGAATTTCCACGACTTCCAGGTTCTGGACCGTGACGCGGTCAACGCCCCAGTGTCCAGCCATGCGCTTGCCCTTGTACACGCGGCCTGGCGTCTTGCGCTGGCCGATGGAGCCGGGACGACGGTGCCACTTCTTAGAGCCGTGGCTGGCCGGACCGCCGGAGAAGTTCCAGCGGCGCATGACGCCCTGGGTGCCGCGCCCCTTGCTGATACCGGTAGCGTCGATCTTCTCGCCCTCACCGAAGATGTCCACCGTGATGGTGTCGCCTTCAGGAATGAAGTCGCGGAACTCGCGCAGATAGCGCATACCGCCCAGGCCCGCCTTCTTGAGGTGGCCGAGCTGGGGACGGGTCAGGCGCTTTTCGGATTTGGGCGAGAAGCCCACCTGAACGGCCTCGTAACCGTCATTGGACAGCGTCTTGCGCTGCACGACGGGGCAGGGACCGGCCATGACCACCGTCACCGGAACGGCGCGGTCGCCCTTCCAGATCTGGGTCATGCCGATTTTGGTGCCGAGAATCCCCTTCCTCATGCGCGCCCACCCACTGTCTTGATCTCGATGTCCACACCAGTGGGCAGATCGAGGGTCATGAGCGAGTCGATGGTCTTCTTGGTGGGGTTCATGATATCCACCAAGCGGTTGTGGGTACGGATCTCGAAGTGCTCCTGGCTGTCTTTGTCAATAAAAGGCGAGCGCAAGACGCAGAAGCGGCGAATGCGGGTCGGAAGCGGCACGGGGCCGGTCACGTCCGCGCCGGTGCGGCGCACGGTGTCCACGATCTTGCTGGCGGACTGGTCGAGCGCCTTGTGGTCAAAGCCACGCAGTTTGATACGGATTTTGGGGGCTACCATTTCACTCACTCCACGATCTTGGTGACGACGCCCGCGCCGACGGTGCGGCCACCTTCGCGGATGGCGAATCTGAGGCCCTCTTCCATGGCAATCGGCTTGATCAGGTCCACGGTAAAGGTCACGTTATCGCCGGGCATCACCATTTCCACGCCCTCGGACAGTTCCACCACGCCCGTCACGTCCGTCGTGCGGAAGTAGAACTGCGGACGGTAGCCGCCGAAGAACGCCGAGTGACGCCCGCCCTCGTCCTTGCTCAGCACGTACACGCTGGCCTCGAACTTGGTGTGCGGCTTGATCGACCCGGGCTTGGCCAGCACCTGACCGCGCTCCACGTCGTCGCGGGCGACGCCGCGCAGCAGCACGCCCACGTTGTCGCCGGCCATACCGGAGTCGAGCAACTTGCGGTGCATCTCGATGCCGGTGACGGTGGTCTTGCGCAGATCGCGCAGGCCGATGATCTCGACGTCGTCCTGGACCTTGACGATGCCGCGCTCGACGCGCCCAGTGGCGACCGTGCCACGTCCGGTGATGGTGAAGACGTCCTCGACCGGCATCAGGAAGGCCTTGTCGGTGTCACGCTCAGGGGTGGGGATGTAGGAATCGACGGCGTCGAGGAGCTCCCAGACGTTGTCGACCCACTTGTCGGTGCCGCGCGCCATTTTGGGGGTGGCGGTCAGGGCTTCGAGGGCGCGCAGGGCGCTGCCCTTGACGACCGGCACATCGTCGCCGGGGAAGTCGTACTTGGCGAGGAGTTCGCGAACTTCCATCTCGACGAGCTCGAGGAGCTCCTCATCGTCGACCATGTCGACCTTGTTCATGAAGACGACGATGTGGGGCACGCCGACCTGCTTGGCGAGCAGGATGTGCTCGCGGGTCTGGGGCATGGGGCCGTCAGCGCTCGACACGACCAGAATCGCGCCGTCCATCTGGGCGGCACCGGTGATCATGTTCTTGACGTAGTCGGCGTGGCCAGGGCAGTCGACGTGGGAGTAGTGACGCGCGGCAGTGGAGTACTCGACGTGGGCGGTGTTGATGGTGATGCCGCGCGCCTTTTCCTCGGGGGCCTTGTCGATCTGGTCGTAACGCATGGTCTCGATGCTGGCGTCAATCGAGGCGGCGGTGTAGGTGATGGCCGCCGTCAAAGTGGTCTTGCCGTGATCGACGTGACCGATGGTGCCGATGTTGACGTGGGGCTTGGTGCGCTCGAACGTTCCTTTTGCCATATTCTTACTCCTCCAAGTGGTGGGCCACATGCATAAGCAGCCCTTTGATCGGGTTGCCGTGGAACATGAAGTCCACATTGGGTTGATTCCCGCCGGGGCCATAGCGCGGAAGTCTTTGACTCCGGCCCAGCCACACGGCACGTTGCGCCAACGCTTTTCAGCGCACCGACTTCATAGAGTAGCGGACTGGTGCGAGAATGGCAAGAGGGAGGTTTCGCCGCGCCGCGCGTCGCCAATCAAAAAGGCCACCTCGCCGGGTGGCCCTTGACCCTGCCTTCAGCACACAACCCAGACTCAGCGGCCGGCGTACTGCTGCACGGCCGGATCAAATGCGCCGACCAGCATAAAGACGCCCAGCGCTGTGCCGATGGGAAAGTTCAGCAGTCCCAGAATGGCGATCACGATGGCAGCGACGCGCGCCCAGCCCTTGCCCTCTTGCACGGCACGGTAGGTGAAGAACTGAAAGACCGTCCAGGCCAGGCTGAAAAAGAAAATGATCCACAAGGTCGAGCCGGTAAAAAACCTCACCAGGCCGAGCGTCTGGGCATCTGATGCCGAAGTCGAGGAATCGTTGATGGCCGCGCCGAAGACGATGTTGAGGAGCACGCCGATAAAAGGCAAGCTCAGCATCCCCAGGATACTCAGCACCACCGAAATCAGCAGCGGAATCGTGACCCAGGAGAGTTTTTCAGGCTTCATGCTTCATCTTAACATTAACAACGTCAACGACTCGTCAAAAAAGCGGGCCATCTCCGTAGAGATGGCCCGCCCCCAAAGACTTGAGCTTTACTTCTTCATCAGTTGCTGAGCAATGTTGTTCGGCACCTGACTGTAGTGATCGAAGAACATTGAGTAGCTGGCACGGCCCTGCGTCATCGAGCGCATGTCGGTGGCGTAGCCGAACATCTCGGAGAGCGGCACCATCGCCTTGACAATCTGGGCGTTACCGCGCGCTTCCATACCCTGAATCTGGCCCCGGCGGGAGTTGAGATCGCCGATGATGTCGCCCATGAAGTCGTCCGGCACAGTGACTTCGACGCGCATAATCGGCTCCAGAAGCGCCGGAACGCCTTTCTGGACGGCTTCTTTGAGGGCCATGGAACCGGCAATCTTGAAGGCCATTTCCGAGGAATCGACTTCGTGGTACGAGCCGTCATAGATGGTGACTTTGATGTCAACGACGGGGAAGCCGAGCATCGGGCCACTCTGCATGGCTTCCTCGATCCCCTTCTGGGCAGGGCCGACATACTCGCGCGGCACAGTGCCGCCGACGATGGCGTTCTCGAAGATGAAGCCTGCACCGGGCTCCAGCGGCTCGGCCTTGATCTTGACGTGACCGAACTGGCCGCGTCCACCCGACTGGCGCACGAACTTGCCTTCAACGTCAACAGCACGCGTGATGGTCTCGCGGAAAGCAACCTGCGGCGCGCCCACGTTGGCCTCAACCTTGTATTCACGGCGCAGACGGTCCACCAGGATTTCCAGGTGAAGCTCGCCCATCCCCGCGATTGTGGTCTGGCCGCTTTCCTGATCGGTCTCGACCCGGAAAGTGGGATCTTCTTCGGCCAGGCGCTGCAATCCCACACCCATCTTCTCCTGGTCGGCCTTGGTCTTCGGCTCGATGGCCAGCTTGATGACCGGCTCCGGCACGTCGATGCTCTCCAGCAGCACGTGGTCGTCGCCGTCACCGATCAGGGTGTTGCCGGTGCCCGAGTCCTTGAGGCCGATGACGGCTCCGAGTTCGCCTGCACGCAGTTCGGTCACTTCCTCGCGGCTGTTGGCGTGCATTTTCAGCAGGCGGCCCACACGCTCACGCTTGTTCTTGGAGGCGTTGTAGATGTAAGAGCCGCTGTGCATGGTGCCCGAGTAGATGCGCACAAAGGTCAGGCGGCCCACGTAAGGGTCAGCCATGATCTTGAACGCCAGGGCAGCCAGTTGACCTTCGGGATCAGCGGGGAAGTCGTGGGTCTCCTCACTGTCTTCCAGGATGCCGCGAATGGCCGGAACTTCCAGTGGGCTGGGCAGGTAATCAATGACGGCGTCAAGGAGGAGCTGGACACCCTTGTTCTTGAGGGCGCTACCGCACAAGACCGGGAAGATCTTCTTGGCGATGGTGCCCGCCCGTACGGCGAACATCAGTTCCTCGATGGTGGGTTCCTCACCGCTGAGGTACTTCTCCATCACAGTCTCGTCGACTTCCGCAGCGGCCTCGATCAGCTGGGCGCGCATCTCGGCCACTTTGGCGTCGTACTTCTCGGGAATCGGCCCGATTTCGATATCGGTGCCCAGGTCGTTGGTGTAGGTATGGGCCTGCATCCGCACAATATCGATGATGCCCTTGAACTCGGCTTCCTCGCCCATCGGGTACTGAATGGGAGCGGGGATTGCGCCGAGGCGCTCGCGGATGTCGCTCAGGACCAGCTCGAACGAAGCGCCGGTCTTGTCCATCTTGTTCGAGTAGGCGATGCGCGGTACGCCGTAACGGTCGGCCTGACGCCACACCGTCTCGGACTGCGGCTCGACACCCTGTGAGCTGTCGAACACGGCCACTGCGCCGTCGAGCACGCGCATGGAACGCTCGACTTCAATGGTGAAGTCCACGTGGCCGGGCGTGTCGATGATGTTGATGACGTATTCCTGGTCGGTGCCGGAGTGCTTCCACTTGGCCGTGGTGGCGGCGGCGGTGATGGTAATACCGCGCTCGCGCTCCTGCTCCATCCAGTCCATGGTGGCGGCTCCGTCGTGGACTTCACCGATGTTGTGGGTGCGCCCGGTGTAGTACAGGATGCGCTCGGTGGTGGTGGTCTTACCGGCGTCGATGTGCGCGGCAATGCCGATGTTGCGGAAATGCTCCAGGTAAGCGGTGCTTGCTTTGATCGTCATTTTGAAACTCCCTGATTGGGTTGACTTGCGAGAAAGTCGAGTGCGGAAACTCGGCAGGCTACAGGCGGACAAAGCGGCGACCCAGCGAAAAACGCTACAGCCGCCGTCTGCCTTGCTGCCTGTTTACCAGCGGTAATGCGCGTAGGCGCGGTTGGCTTCAGCCATACGCTCCACGTCATCTTTTTTCTTGATGGCCCCGCCGCGCCCCTGGGCAGCGTCGAGGATCTCGGCGGCCAGTCTCTCGACGGCGGTGCGCTCGGGGCGGTTGTCCACGGCGGACTTCATCCACCGCAGGGTCAAGCTCTGGGCGCGGCGGACGCTGACTTCCACCGGCACCTGATAGGTGCTTCCGCCCACGCGGCGGCTGCGGACTTCCACGCGCGGCTTGATGTTCTCAAAGGCCTGCTTGTAGACCTTGAGCGGCTCCTGGCCGGTGCGGTCCTGAACGACGCTCATCGCACCGTAAAAAATACGGCTGGCCAGGTTCTTCTTGCCGTCTTCCATGATGCGGTTGATGGTGGCGCTGACCAGCACATCCTGATAAACGAGGTCGGGCAACAATTCACGAACTTCTGCTCTACGGCGACGGGCCATTTTGACTCCCTCTCTACGCCCAGCGCGCCGAACTTACGGCGGGGGCGGACTTCAGCGCTGCAGTTTTTCTGTTCTGAACAGGTCTGCTCGGAGCGCTTACTGATGAAGCACTGTTTTACGGTGCATTTGCTTAACTGCTCCTCATTGATTCATTGGTCCGGCCTCCGAAGAAGGCGGCAAATCAAGTGCGGCCTACTTCTTTATTTCTTTTTCGCGCCAGCGGCGGCAGCGCCCGCTTTGGGCTTCTTGGTGCCGTACTTGGAGCGGCTCTTGTTGCGGTCCTTGACGCCCTGGGTGTCGAGCGAGCCGCGCACGATGTGGTAGCGCACGCCGGGAAGGTCCTTGACGCGTCCACCGCGAATCAGCACGACGCTGTGTTCCTGGAGGTTGTGCCCCTCGCCGGGGATATAAGCAGTGACTTCAAAGCCGCTGGACAGCCGCACGCGGGCGATCTTACGAAGCGCCGAGTTGGGCTTCTTGGGGGTGGTGGTCTTGACCACCGTGCAGACACCGCGACGAAACGGGCTGCCCTTGAGGGCCGGGACTTTGCTCTTTTTCTGCAAGGAGGTGCGCCCCTTGCGGAGCAGTTGTTGGGTGGTGGGCAGGGTAAATCACTCCTCGGTGGAACTTCTGAAAGCTTGAGAGTTGACCCGGCGATCATCGCCTGGGGCGTCTTGGAGTTGAGCGTGGTCAGCATTCACGCAGCGGACTTCCGCAGGAGCTTCTGGCCCCGGTCCCGGGATCTCGCGGACAGGCCAGAGAGTTTCCAGCCGGAGTATCCTAGCGCGCCGGGGCCGGGCGGCGCAAGGGTGAAACGTCGCAATTTAGTGGATCAGCGTGGATCAGCCCAGAGTGTTCAGCGGAGCTGGGCCAGCAGTTCGGCTTCCCGCTCGGCGCTCGGTCCCGCACCTTCGGCTCCGCTGGCCTGCGCCCACTCCAGGGTATCGCGGGCCGTGTCGGCGAGGGGACGCAACGCCAGGCCCACAGCCCTGGCCCGCGTGGGTTGGATGTTCAGGACGGGTTCGCGGTGGGCATAGATCGGCCAGAGGTTGGTCGCCTCCAGACGCTCCTGTTCGGTCTGTGAAACCCAGCGCCAGATCGGCTGGCTCCCAACACCTGCCGAGACTTCATCCAGGAAAGCGCCAAAGACCAGCGGCTCGCCCACCGCGTTGAAGGTGCCGCCGATGTTTTCTTCCAGCAACTTCACCGTGAAGGCAGCCAGATCGCGGACGTCGATGACCTGAATGAAGTCCTGGCCATCGCCGGGGGCCAGGGCCACTCCCCTCTCGTCGTCAGCGGACGCCTTTGAAGACGCCACTCCTCCCCGCGCCGCCCGCATCGCCCAGTACGTGAAACGGTGGGTGTGGTCGAACGGCCCCGCCACCAGTCCGGGCCGGACGATGGTGGCCCGCTGACCGTAGACGGCCCGCACACGCTCCTCGCAGATCACCTTGAGCGCTCCGTAATCGGCGTGGATGTCCTCGCTCTCGGGGTTGTCCAAGGCGGCCAGCGCCGAGTCTTCGGTGATCGGTCGCGCCTGATCGGCGTAGACGCTGACGGTGGAAATGAACAGGTAGCGCTTCACGGCATCTTTGAGAAGCTTGGCGCTGCTGGCCACCACGCGCGGCAGGTAGCCGCTCACGTCCAGGCAGGCGTCCCAGGTGCGGCCCGCCTGCTCAAGTTCAGTCAGGGCGCTCAAGTCACCCGCGTCCCGGTCACCACGCAGGCGCTCCACGTCCGGTGGCAGATCGTCATCCGACTGGCCACGCGTGAACACGGTGACCGCGTGGCCGCGTTCCAGCGCCGCCAGAACCAGTTGCCGACCCACGAAGCGGGTACCGCCCAGCACAAGGAGATTCATGCCTCTAAGCTAGAGCATGACTCCCACCTTCTTTCTAGGCGTGACCCCGCCGCCCGACGTTGCCGCCCGCGTGCTGGCCTGGCAAACCGAACTGGAGCATGTCACTACTGCACCGCATGTGACACTGCTCCCCCCCACCGAACGGCCAGAAGCGCGCTGGCAGCAGGTCGCCAGGCAGATTGCGGCCCGCCACGCCCCCGTCCCGGTGAAGCTGGGCCACCCGGACTTTTTCGGCTCGCGGGTCATTTTCCTGCGGGTGGATGCGCCGGGGCTTGAGACGATTCACGCTGACCTCGTTCATACACTCGGCGAAGCGCCCGGCGAATTTGCGCTGGAGAACTTTCACCCGCACCTGACGCTGGCGCTGAGCTGGCGCAGCCTGAACGTGGGCTGGGCCGAAGCCGTCAGGAGCGCCAAGGCGACGTTCCACGATCTGGAGGCCGAACCACTCAGCTTCACAGCGTCGGAGCTGGTGCTGTTCGGCAAGGACGAAACCGGGCAGCCCTACAACGAGCGCGGGCGCTTTGGCCTCAGCAGGACTTCATGATTCCTTAAAACTCGCTTGACAATTATGCCTGCACCGTAATAATACGGGTATGGACAACCTCCTGAAGAAAGCGGGCGCGATGACCGCGCACCTGGACCTGTTTCAGCACATGCTTCATCTGCGCGGCCTGCTGCAACTCGCCGCCCACATGGAGGAGCGCGGCGACCGGGTGACGATGGTCTCAGCCGACAACATCACCCTCATCGGCGCGGGAATGGACAGCGCGGGCACCATCACGACCAGCAAGGGAGCCGACATCGTCTCGGGCAGTGCCTACAGCGTGCTGCGCGGCCTCAAGGGACACGACGCCCCCGAATACGCCGTGACCCGCGAGGAACTCAAGGCGCTCAATGCCCGCGCGGTGAGTGAGTTGGAAGCCAGCGACGCCATGCGCGCTTTTGGCGAGACCCTGGGCCGCATCACAGCCATGCCTGCCGCCCAGAGCGCTCCAACCCACAGTTCACCGGCCCAGACTGCTGAGGCTCCCACCGAGCGCCCCAGTCGGAATCGGCGCGGCGCGGAGGAAGCCCCCAGCGAAGCGCCTGCCGCTTAATCAGACACCGTGCTCAGCCCCGCTCCCAGTCACTTGGGAAGCGGGGCCACTTTTTTGGCCCGCTTTGAGCCCGCGTGGAAACCTGGAGGCGTATGCTGCCCTGACGCGAAATCCAGTTCTGCCGCCGCTTTCCTCCAGGAGATGCCGGAAGGGGGTCCAGTCCAGCTGCCTTTCGCGGGGAGGATGCATGACCCAGGCAGATACGGCGCAGGTAGGTTCGGAAACGGTGGATTACGTCGTGGTGGGTGCGGGGTCCGGCGGCTGCGTGGTGGCGGCGCGGCTGACCGAAGACTCCGGCACGCGGGTGCTGCTGCTCGAAGCGGGTGTGCCCGACGAAGCGCCGGAGATCGGCATCCCGGCGGCCTTCTCGAAGCTTTTCAAGTCGCCGCTCGACTGGAACTACGAGACCGAAGCACAGGCGCATCTCGCCGGGCGCAGGCTCTACTGGCCGCGCGGCAAGATGCTGGGCGGGTCAAGCAGCATCAACGCGATGGTCTACATCCGGGGCAACCAGGCCGACTACGACGCCTGGGCCGCTGCGGGCAACCAGGGCTGGAGTTACGCCGAGGTGCTGCCCTACTTCATCAAGGCCGAGGACAACGAGAACGGCGCTGATTCCTTTCACGGCGCGGGCGGACCGCTGCACGTCGAGAACCGCCGCTACACCCACGAGATCTGCGACGCCATCACGGCGGGCTTTCAGGAGGTGGGGTTTGCGGCCAACGACGACTTCAACGGCGCGTCCCAGGAAGGCGTGGGGCGCTACCAGGTGACGCAAAAGGGCGGCGTGCGGCACTCGGCAGCCAGCGCTTACCTCAAGCCCGCCCTGACACGGCCCAACCTGGAAGCCCGCACCGGGGCGCACGTAACCCGCATCCTGATCGAGCAGGGACGGGCCGTGGGCGTGGAGTACCAATCTGGGGGCAGCTTGCACACCATTCGCGCCGAGCGGGGCGTCATTCTGGCGGCCGGGGCGATCACCAGCCCGCACCTGCTGATGCTCTCCGGCGTGGGCGAGCGGGCCATGCTGGAGGCCGCAGGCGTGGCCGTCGTTCACGAGCTGCCAGGCGTGGGCCAGAATCTACAAGACCACCTGTTCGTGCCTCTGGTCTACGAGACCGACACCATCAGCATCAAGGACGCCACCAGCGAGGCCAACTTCGCGCTGTACCTGAGTGAGCAGCAGGGAATGCTGTGCAGCAACATCGCCGAGAGCGGCGGCTTCATGAAGTCCGACCCCAATCTGAACGCGCCCGATCTGCAATTTCATAACGGCGCGGCGCTGTTCGTGGATCACGGTTTTCTGGAGCTCGACGGCCACCACTTCACCCTGCTGCCGTCGCTGGTGGCCCCCCACAGCAAGGGCCAGATCCGGCTGGCGAGCAGCGACCCACAGACGTATCCGCTGATCGAACCGGACTACCTCTCGGACGAGCGCGATATGGACGTGCTGCTACACGGGATGCGGCTGGCGCGGCAGGTGGGCGAATCAGAAGCGCTCTCGGGCTACCGCACCCGCGAAGCGATGCCGGGCGAGAACGTGCAGAGTGACGACGGTCTGCGCGACTACATCCGGGCGCAGGCCATGACCATCTATCACCCGGTGGGCACCTGCAAGATGGGCCACGACGATCTGGCCGTGGTGGACGACAAATTGCAGATACGAGGGCTGACCGGATTGTGGGTCGCCGACGCCAGCGTGATGCCGAGCATCGTGCGCGGCAACACCAATGCGCCCACCATCATGATCGCCGAGAAGGCCGCCGAGTTCATCAAGGCGGCGCAGCCCACACAGAGAACCCAGGAAGCCGTCAGCGCTGACGACTGAGCGCCAGAGATCAACTGAAAAGCTGGCCCACAGGATGGGGTCAGCTTTTTTGCGGGCCGTTCCCGACAAAAACACCTGGCCGCTGCGTCGCGGGGAGCAAAGCCACCGGGTCATGTCCGCTGCGCCCGGCCAGTGCCTCGGCCTCGCGCTGGGCACGCTCCGGGCCGAGCCAGCTTTGCCAGTAGGCACGCATCGTCTCGCCGACAAGGTGCAGCGGCACGCTGTCAGCCGGTTCCAGCGGGGAGTAGAGCAGGTCGAGGTCCATCAGCGGTCCACCGTCCGGGCCACCGACGGGCTGCCAGTAAGGAATGTCCACCGTGCCGAAGCCCAGCGCGCCCAGCTTGACGCGCCTGAGCTTCGGGTCGCTGCCCACCCGCGCCTCGGCAGCGAGGTCGGCGGCGCTGAGGGTATCCAGGTGAACAGCGTCGGCAAAGACGCCTGCCAATCCAGCCTCGCGAATCACTTGCATGCGGGTGGAGTGCAGCGCGCGGGCCGCTCCTGTGCCCCGCGCCGACTGGGCCACGCCCATGAACGAGCTGAAGCCCGCGCCGCTGCCTAGCAAATGAAACAGCGTCCCGCCGATGACCTCTCCCCCGTTCTCGGCCACCAGAATGACGTTCTCGCGCTTGTCATCCTGCTGCGAGATCATCTGGCCGAAGTACTCGGCGGGGATCAGCATGTCGGGGGCATAGTAGCTAGCTTCCTGAATACGCCCGAACGCGCTCAGGGCCGGGTCGAGGGGATCGGTGACGCGGCGGACGGTGGGGGTCATACCGTCAGTCTAGAGGAGGGTCGCCAGACCGAACATCAATCCCGCCTCACAGATTCACGGCAAGGGCCAGTGCACCGTGCCCACCTGATCGGTACGCCAGACCTGCACACCTGCCGCCGCGAGCCAGTCCAGCACCTGCGCATTGGGATGGCCGTAGGTGTTGCGCCCGACACTGATAACGGCATTTTTCGGGCGGGTTTCCTGCAAAAATGCTTCCCCAGTTGAAAAGCGGCTGCCATGGTGGGCGGTCTTGAGCACGTCCAGCTGGCCGACGCCCAGTTCGCCCTCGATGGGATCGGGCAGATCGCCCAGGAAAACAGTATGGAACCTGGGGGTGTCGAGCCTGACGACCACGCTGTTGTCGTTGTCGGCCTTCGAGAAGGGCTGGCCCACCGGCCACAGCACCGTGAAATGGGCCTCTCCGGCTTGCATGCTGTCCCCCCGTCGCACCTCGCGCACTGGCACATGGCGCTCCCCGGCGGCCCGCAGCAGCACGCCCGCACCCCAGGCGGCCCCGAAGCCCAGCAGCACGCCGCCAATGACGGCCAGCGCAGCGGGCACCGGATAAGCGGGCGCGTGCCAGATCGCCGAATCTGCTGGGGAAGCCGGGGCGACGACCTCGCCGGTGGCCGCGTTCCAGCCCAGCGCCATTAAAAGCGGACCAGCGGCGTGAGCTTGGCAAGCAGCACCGGCCCCACCCCGCGCACGGCGTCGAGGTCGGCCAAGCTGCGGTAGGGCCGGGCAGCGATCAGGCGGGCCGCCAGCGCCGGGCCGATACTGGGCAACGCTTCAAGCTGTTCTTCTGAGGCAGTGTTGAGGTTGAGCTGGCCGGAAATCAGCGGCCTGATGCTGGGGGTGGTGGCATACACGGGCGCGGGATCAGCACTCAGCGGCGCGGGCAGGGCGGCGTGGGTTACCACCGGCAGGCGCGGCGATGGACTCAGCGCGGGCCACAGCGCCCAGCCGCCGCAGACGAGCGCCAGCCCGCTGAGCAGGGCCGCCAGCGGGCGCTCGAAGGAAAGGGAACCTGGCACGCTTCAGGGTGTCACGTGGGCGCTGACACAACTCGCACAGCCCTTCCCCACACCCAGTACGGTTCCGGCAGGTCACCCGTCCCCAGGTTCGGACTCCGCTAGACTGCGGGCACGCACAACCTGACTTGCTTCAGCTTTTTTGACTCACCCCGGCGTTGCCGCCGCTGATTCCCAGGAGACCCGACATGAAAAGCACCATGATGGATGTGCCGCTGCTGATTCCCGAGATCGTGGAACGCGCCCGACTGCTGTTTACCGAGCGCGAGATCGTCAGTCTGGTGGTGTCGGGCAAAAATGAGCAGGGCCAGCCGACCGCCAGCACCCACCGCACCACCTACGGCGCAGTGGCAGACCGCGCCCTGAGGCTCGCCAGCGCCCTCACGGCGGCGGGCGTGCAGCCGGGCGAGCGGGTGGCGACCCTGGCCGTCAACTCCTACCGGCACCTGGAAGCCTATCTGGGCGTGCCGAGCATGGGCGGCGTCCTGCACACCGTCAACATAAGGTTGCACCCCGATCAGATCTGCTGGATCGTCAACGACGCCGAGGACCAGGTACTGCTGATCGAGAACCTGTTCGCGGGTATGATCCCCACCATCCAGGCAGGCTGCCCCAGCATCAGGAAGATCGTGGTGCTGGGACCGCTGGCCGCACCCATCGAGGGTGTGGACGATTACGACACCTGGATCATGCAGCACGGGCCGCAGACCCGCTACCCCCAGATGCAGGAAACCGACGCAGCGGGCATGTGCTACACCTCCGGCACCACCGGCAACCCCAAGGCCGTAACCTACTCGCACCGTTCCACCATCCTGCACAGTCTGGCCTCCGCGCCCAAGGACGCCCTCAACGTGGGCCAGATCGACTCGGTGCTGCCCATCGTGCCGATGTTTCACGTCAATGCCTGGGGGCTGCCGTATACCTGCGCCATGTACGGCGCAAAGCTGGTCTTCGCCGGGGCCTTCTCGGACGGCCCCACGCTCGCCAGGCTGATGCAGGACGAGCAGGTGACCATCACGGCGGGCGTGCCGACCATCTGGATGGGGCTACTGGCCGAGCTGGACCGGGCCAGGCAAGCCGGAGAGCCGTACCATTTGCTGCTGGAAAGATTGGTGGTGGGCGGTTCGGCAGCCCCGGAAGCCATGATCCGGGCCTTCTGGGAGCGCCACCACCTCAAGCTGGCCCAGGCCTGGGGCATGACCGAGACGCACCCGCTCGGCTCGGTGAGCATCACGCCGCCGGGGACCACCTTTGGCAGCGACGAGGGCTTCGCGCTGGCCGCCAAGCAGGGCGTACCGGTGCCCACCGTGCGGCTCGAACTGATTGACGACGACAATCAGTTGCTGCCCCACGACGGCAAGAGCATGGGCCGCCTGATCGCACGCGGGCCGTGGGTCGCCGGAAGCTACTTCAAGGGCACCGGCCAGAGCAACTTCCTCACGCTGGACGGCCAGCAGTGGTTCGACACCGGAGATATCGCCACCCTGGACGCACGGGGTTTCATGCATATCCAGGACCGGGCCAAGGACCTGATCAAGTCGGGTGGCGAGTGGATCAGCAGCGTGGACCTTGAAAATGCCTTGATGGCCCACCCCGCCGTGTCGCAGGCCGCCGTGATCGCCATGCCCGACCCCAAGTGGGACGAGCGCCCGCTGGCGGTGCTGGTGCTGCGGCCCGGCCACGACCACCCCAGCCACGCCGAACTGACTGTGTTTCTGGCCCCCAGGTTCGCCAAATGGTGGCTGCCCGACGCCTATGAGGTGGTCGAGGTGATCCCGATTGGGGCCACCGGCAAGTTTCTCAAGCGCGAGTTGCGTGAGCAGTTCAAGGAGAAGACGGCCGAAGGTACGGCAGTACGCTGAGGAAGGTCACTTGTGGAAGGGCATTCGCTTTGCTCACGCACCCGTCGTGAAGGGAGGACTGGCCCTCAACAGGTGTCCGTTCATGACGATATGCCACTGGGCACGCCACTTCTCTCCTTGAGAACGCCACTCCTCCACTCTCGCCAGGACGTACTTTCTTCCTCACTCGCTCTACTCAGTAAAGCCAAAGCTTTCCAGGGAGATACTGAATATGACCAACCGTCCGGCAAATTCTGTGGCGACCCCCAACATCTCCTGTCGCGCGGCGCTTCAACTCATTCAGGCAGCCCGCGCCGCTGCCGAGCGCCTCGGCGTTGACATGGCGATTGCCGTCACCGACACAGGAGGGCACCTGCGGGCCTTCGAGCGGGCCGACCATGCGCCGTTTCTGGTGGCAGAGGTGGCGATCAACAAGGCCTGGACTGCCGCCTCGTTTGGCCGCGCCACCCATGTCTGGAACGAGATCGTGCAGAATCCGGAAGTAACCCCGCTCAACAACCACCCGCGCATGACGGCGCTGGGCGGCGGGTATCCCATCGTCGAGAATGGGCAGGTCATCGGCGGCATCGGCATCTCAGGCGGCAGCTCGGCGCAGGATCAACAGGCCGCCGAGGAAGCGCTGCGGGAAATGGGCTTCGAGGTGGGAGACTATTGATAACGGCTTAAATCGGGGTTTGAGCCATCAGGCGCTGCGGGAGTCGGATGTAGCGAATTCGTTGCCACCCTGATCGAAGCCGGGTTTTGAGTTCTTTGGTGGTCTTGGCGCAGAAGTTTCCCAGGATATTGCGCTTGATGTAGGCCCAGACTTTCTCAATTGGATTGAGTTCTGGCGAGTAGGGCGGAAGATAGACCAGTGACAGGCGCGGGTGGGTTTCCACGAAGGCTGAAACAGCCTTCGCCCGATGAATCGCAGCATTGTCGAGCACCAGAACCAGGTCACCGGAAATGTGATGCAACAGATGGTCGAGGAACCTCAGCACGTCAGGTGTTTTGATGGATCCCGATTGAGTGTGCTGCAGAAACTGACCTTTGGACGTGATCGCACCAATGGTCGATAATTTGTGCCAACTAGCGGGGAGACGCACGACGGGTGTCTTCCCACGCACGGCCCAGGTTCGCCGTACGACTCCCTTCAGGCTGAAGCCAACTTCATCCAGATAAATCAACGTTGCGCCGTCCTCGACCTTTTTTTTCGACCTCTGGGCGCGTGATCTGCACCCAGGTTCTCACGGCCTGCTCGTTCTGTTCCAAAGCGCCTTTCTGAGGTCGTTGGAGAGAGAAGCCCAGTTGATGGAGCAGCTTGCGAACGTGGTCAACGTGGTACCACACCCCGAGCTGACGACCAATGAGGTCACGGACACGGGGCGTCGTCCAGGTCTCATCCGGGAAGTGGTGAGCACGCGCACCCTCCTGCAGGAGGGTGCAGAGCTGTTGGCGTTGTTCACTGGTTAGCCGGGACGGACGACCGGTAGTAGGGGTCGCTTCTAGTCCGCCCTGGTAGCGAAGCCGTTCTTTCCAGCTGTAAATGGTATTGATCGAGACACCGAAGGTATCGGCAATCTGCTGGTTGGGTGTGTCACCTGCCTGGATTATGGGGAGCGCTGCGAGACGCCGCTCCTCAAGCTGAGCACGCGTGTATTTCGAAGGTTGCCAGGCTGCCATATCCTGCCCAGTTTAGCAACCTGAATTTATGCCCGTATCAATAGCCGCCAGGAAGGACAGCAGACCGCCTCAGTGTTCCAGCTCCACCTTCGGCAGCAGCTTGCCCAGCCAGCCCGGCAGCCACCAGTTCCACTTTCCAGCGAGTTGCAACAGCCCCGGCACCAGCACCAGCCTTACCAGCGTTGCGTCCAGGGCCACCGCCACCGCCAGGCCCAGCCCGATACTCTTGTTGGCGACCACCCGCCCAAAGGTGAAGGCCACGAAGACGATGAACATGATGACGGCGGCGCTGGTGATGATCCGGGCCGTACGCCCGACGGCCAGCACCACCGCCTCCCGGTTGTCGTGGCCGCGCAGGTGTTCTTCCTGCACCCGCGAGAGCAGGAAAATCTCGTAATCCATGCTCAGCCCGAACAGCACCGCGAACAGCAGCAGCGGCAAGCTGGCATCAAGCACACCCACGTCCTGCGGCACGCCCAGCAGCGCGGCCCCGTACCCCTCCTGCACGACCAGTGTGACCACCCCGTAAGCCGCCAGCACGGTCAGGCTGTTCATGACGATGCTCTTGAGAGGAATGAACAGGCTGCGGAAGGCGACCATCAGGAGGAGAAAGGTGCCCGCGAAGACGGCAGCGACGGCGGTAGGAATGGCACTGGTAATGGCCTTGCTGAACTCGCGCTCACCGACGGGTGCGCCGCCGAGCTGATAAGCATAGGGCGAGGCGTCGAGCGCAGTCCGCAGCCGGGTTTCGAAGGGGTCGATCTGGTCGGCGCGCAGGTAGCCGCTGGGCACCACCGTGAATCTCAGCAGCGTCCGGTCGGCGCTGAAACTGCGGCGCGATAAAGCGGCCAGATCGTTCAGCGAGCCGCCGCCGCGCAGCAGTTCTGCGTCCACGAAGGGGCTGATCACCGCCTGCACGCCCGGAAGCGCCCGCACCCGAGTCACCGTCTGCTGAAAGGCAACCCGGTCTGCTGGGCCGTATTTGTGGTCTTTCAGATCGAGAATCACCTCGAACTGCGAGAGCAGCCCACCCGCACCCAGATCGCGCACGGCGGCCAGTGCGTCGCGCGATTCCACCCCTTCCACCAGGCCCCAGGCCCCCGCGTAGCCAATGTGCATGTTGCGGGCGGGCAACGCCAGCGTAACAAGGAGCAGCACGCTGGCCACCACCGCCAGCACCGGGCGGGCCGTGACCCGGCGGGCCAATGCGGTCCAGAGCGCACTCTCGCGGGCCGACTGACCGAACTCCAGGCCTTTCCAGCGCGGACGAAGGTGTGGCCAGTTGACTTTTTCGCCCAGCAAGGTCAGCAGGGCAGGCAGCGCCGTGAGGCTGCTGAGCACCGTGAACAGGACCGCCAGCACCCCGCCGATGCCCAGGCTCCGAACGAAGGGAATCGGCGGCAGTAGCAGGGCCGCCATCGCCATCGCCACCGTGACGCCGCTGAAGGCCACGCTGCGCCCGGCGGTCAGCACGGTGCGGTAGGCGGCCCGCTCGCTGCCCCCACCCCCTTTCAACTCCTCGCGGAAGCGGTTGACCATCAGCAGGGCATAGTCGATGCCCGCGCCCAGCGACAGCAGCGTGATGATGCTCTGCGCGAAGGTGCTGGTCGGAATTAGGAAGGTGAGCAGATACAGGCCCGCCATCGCCGCCGTGATGCTCAGCAAGCTGATCAGTAGTGGCAGCCCGGCGGCGATCAGCGCCCCGAACACGAACAGCAGCACCATCCCGGTCAGCGGCAGGGCCGTCAGCTCACTGCGCTTGGTATCGCCCTCGGCAAACTCGGTGAAGTCGGCGGCGATGGCCTGCCCACCAGTCACCCGGATGTCGAAGCCGGGGGCTTTTTGCGTCTGGACATACTCGCGCACCCGGTTCAGCGCGGGCGTCGCGCCCTCGAACAGCGGAATCTGGGCCAGCGTCAGGGCCAGGGTGTCGTCGGCACTGCTGGCCTTGACTGCCGTCTGGGCGTCGTAGGGCAGCACCCGCGTCACGCCCGGCACTTTTTTCAGGCCCGCGATAAAGGTGCCGTACTGTTTGGCCGACTGCAGCTGGGTGAGCGGCTGGGCCGACTGGGTAACCAGCAGCACGGTGTTGGAATCGCGCTCGCCGAAGCGGTCGGCCAGCAGGGCCGTCACCTTGCCGCTCTCAGAGTTGGTGAGTGCGCCGGGGTCGGCAGTGAGACGGGCAGGCGCGAGGCTGGCGGGTACGGCGCAGATCAGCGCCAGCACCCCCCAGATCACCAGCACCAGCCAGGGACGGCGGGTCACGAGTCGGGCCAGAGGTTGCATTGCCGAGCAGTAGAGCATGGCCCGCCCGACGGTTCTGGCACAAACCCCACGCACGGCGGCGGAAAACGAAAATGGCCTGCCCCGAATCGCCGGGAGCAGGCCCTCAACTCAAGTCAGTGCCTCAGCGCACCCGCATCAGCGCGCGCCGCGCGAGCACGCCCGCCAGGTGCGCCCGGTACTCGGCGCTGGCAAATCGGTCACTCAGCAAACTGCCCGCATCCACCGCGTTTTCGGTGGCCCGCTTGATGTTCTCTTCGCTCAGATCGCTGCCGATAGCGGCTTCCACCTGGCTCAGCCGCACGGCTTTCGGTCCGGCTCCGGTCATGGCAACCTTGACACCTTCGGGAGAGGCGACCACTGCCACGCCGACGATGGCGTAGTGGCTGGCCGGGTGCCGGAACTTCTCGTATGCGCCCTTGCCCACTTGACGCGGAATGTGAATCTCGGTGACGATCTCGCCTTCCTGCAACGCCGTCTCGAACATGCCCAAAAAGTAATCGTCCACGCCCACGACACGCTCACCGCTGGCCGACTTGAGCTTGAACTGAGCGCCCAGCGTCAGCAAGCCCGCCGGATAATCGGCAGCCGGGTCGGCGTGCGCCACCACACCGCCCACGGTGCCCCGGTTGCGGACCATCGGGTCGCCCACCCAGCGGGCCATGTCGGGCATGAGCGGCGCGTACTCAGCCACCGTCTTGTCATAAAGCAGTTCGGAGTGGGTCACGCCCGCGCCCAGAATCAGCGTGTCGCCGTCGGTGCGAATGCCGCGCAACTCGTCGAGCGCTGAAATATCGATCAGGGCCGAGGGCGATGCCAACCGCAGCTTCATGGTGGGAATCAAGGAGTGGCCGCCCGCCAGCAGCTTGGCGTCGGGGTTGTCAGCAAGCATCTGGAGGGCATCTTGGACGCTGGAGGCGCGGTGGTAGTCAAAGGGAGTGGTGTACATGTGGCTCCTTACAGTCGCGCTTGTGGTGGGTGGCGTGTAGCTTGTGGAAAGGGACGGAGGGCACTCGCGTTGCTCACCACTCGTCGTGAACGCACGTCCGTGAGGAGGCCACTCCTCACCCCTTTGTCCCTACGGGACATCTTTCCCCTGAAAAGGGAGAGGGGACAGAGAGCTTCGCTGTTGGCTCCACTCCCTTGAGGAGAACGGGTCGCAGAAGCGGCGAGGCCGGGACTGGTACAGCTCGTAGAGAGGGGGTGAGCGAGCACAGCGATTGGCCGTTGCCGCCATCCACACCCCACTCCCCAGGCTCAGTCGTCCGCCGCCTGTCCCAGCTGCTGCACGCCGCCCTTCATGGCCCGCCAGACCTTCTCGGGCGTGAACGGCATGTCCACATGGTGGTGGCCGAAAGCCTGCAGCGCGTCGTTGACCGCGTTGGCGACGGCGGCAGTGCTGGCAATCGTGCCCGACTCGCCGATGCCCTTCACACCCAGCGGATTGTGCGGGCTGGGCGTCACGGTGTGGTCGATCTCGAACATGGGGAGGTCTTCAGCGCGGGGCATGCTGTACTCCATGAATGAGCCGGTCAGCATCGTGCCATCCTCGTCGTAGACCGTTTCTTCCAGGATGGCCTGCCCAAAGCCCTGGGCAATGCCGCCGTGAACCTGCCCTTCCACCACCAGCGGGTTGATCAGTGGGCCGCAGTCGTCCACGCAGACATATTTGATCATCTGCACGTGGCCGGTGTCGGCGTCCAGCTCGACCACCGCGATATGGGTGCCGAACGGGTAGACGAAGTTCTTGGGGTCATACATGTACTGGGCTTCCAGGCCCGGCTCCATACCCTCGGGGAGGTTGTGGGCCAGGTGGGCCATCAGCGCCACATCGAAGAACGACTTGCCGCCCTCCGGCACGCCCTTCACCTTAAACTGCCCGTCAGCGACCTCAATATCTTCGGGAGCCGCTTCCAGCAGGTGCGCGGCAATCTTGGTGGCCTTGTCCTTGATGCGGCCCAGCGCCATTTTCAGAGCGCTGCCGCCGACCGCCGCCGAACGCGAGCCGTAGGTGCCCCAGCCGAAGGGCATCTTGCCGGTGTCGCCGTGAACGATGACCACATCTTCCATCGGAATACCGAATTCCTCGGCGGCGATCTGGGCAAAGGTGGTTTCGTGGCCCTGACCGTGCGAATGGCTGCCGGTCAGCACCTCGATCTTGCCGGTGGGCATCACCCGCACGACCGCACTTTCCCACTGCCCGGCCTGAGCGCCGAGTTGCCCGACCAGCGCCGAGGGAGCCAGCCCGCAGGCTTCCACGTAGGTCGAGAAGCCGATGCCGATGTAGCGCCCGTTCTTGCGGCCCTCGGCCTGCTCTTTAAGCAAGTCCTGATAGCCGACCATCTTCAGTGCTTTGTCGAGCGCAGGTTCGTAGTTGCCCGAGTCGTAGACCAGCGCCACCGGGGTCTGGTACGGGAAATCTTCAGGCTGGATGAAGTTCTTGCGGCGCAGTTCGGCGGCGTCCATCCCCAGTTCGGAAGCGGCCTTGCTGACGATCCGCTCGACAAGGTAGGTGGCTTCCGGGCGTCCGGCTCCCCGGTAGGCGTCCACCGGCACGGTGTTGGTAAAGACACCCGTGACCTTGGCGTGCACCGCGCCGAACTTGTAGACGCCGTTGAGCAGCGTGCCGTAGAGGTAGGTCGGCACAGCGGGGGCGAAGGTGGTCAGGTACGCGCCCATGTTGGCGATGGTGTCCACCTTGAGGGCCAGCATCTTGCCGTCCTTGGTCAGGGCCAGTTGCGCCTCGGACTCATGATCGCGGCCCTGCATGTCGGACACGAAGCTCTCGGAGCGGCGGGCGGCCCACTTGACCGGGCGGTTGAGCTTCTTGGCGGCAAACAGCACGATCACTTCTTCGGGGTACTGGAAGATCTTGGAGCCGAAGCCGCCGCCCACGTCCGGCGAGATGACGCGCAGCTTGTGCTCGGGAATGCCCAGCACGAAGGCCGCCAGCATCAGTCGGTGAATGTGCGGGTTTTGCGAGGTGGTGTGCAGCGTGAATTCCTCGCTGGAGCGCTGGTACTGCGCCAGGCTCGCGCGCGGCTCGATGGCGTTCGGCACCAGTCGGTGGTTACGGAGCTTGAGGCTCACCACATGGTCGGCCTGCTTGAACAGCTCGTCGGCAGCGGCGGCGTCGCCAATTTCCCAGTTGAAGGCCACGTTGCCGGGCGCTTCGGGATGCACTTCGGCTGCGCCCTGGGCCAGTGCCTGGCTGCCCAATGACACGGCGTCCAGCGGCTCCAAGTCGACCTCAATGAGGGCCACGGCGTCCTCAGCCAGTGCCCGCGACTCGGCAATGACCACGGCCACGATGTCGCCCACATAGTGCACTTCGCCGTGAGCAATCGCCGGGTGCGGCGGAATCTTGAGGTCGGGCAGCAGCCAGCCGGTGGGAATGCTGCCGACTTTGGCGTCGGCCAGGTCCTGCCCGGTCAGCACGCCGTGGACCCCTTTCAGCGCCAGGGCGGCTGAGGCGTCGATGGTGCCGATCCTGGCGTGTGCGTAGGGGCTGCGGAGCATCGCCGCATGAAGCTGCCCATGCACGTTGATGTCATCGGTGTAGTGTCCCTGCCCGGTGATGAAGCGCGGGTCTTCCACCCGTTTCATCGCCTTGCCGATGTATTTCTGCGGCCCTTCGGGGGCCTTGTAGTTGGAATCGGGAAGCTGGGTCATGGTGCTCCTTTCAGGTGTGGTGGGGGGGATTGGTGAGCGCCAGCAAACTTCTCAGTCGTCCGCCGCCTGACCCGCCTCCGCGCCTTTCTCACGCATGACTGCCGCCGCCGAGCTGATCGCCCTGACGATGTTGTGGTAGCCGGTGCAGCGGCAGAAATTCCCGCCGAGTTGCTCTCTGATCTCGTCTTCGCTGGGGTCGGGATTGCGGCGGATGATTTCAGCCGAGGCCATGATCATGCCCGGCGTGCAAAAGCCGCACTGCAACCCGTGCTGCTCCCAGAAGGCGGCCTGAATCGGGTGCAGCTCGTCCATGCTGCCGATGCCCTCGATGGTCTGCACGTTCATGCCGTCGGCCTGCACGGCGAAGATGGTGCAGCTCTTGACCGCCTCACCGTTCAGGCTGACGGTGCACGCCCCGCACTGGCTGGTATCGCAGCCGACGTGGGTACCGGTGAGTTCGAGTTCGTCGCGCAGAAACTGAACGAGCAGCATTCTCGGCTCGACCTGCGCGGGGGTGGGCGTGCCGTTGATATTGATGGTGATCGGGACAAGACTCATGCGGCCTCCTTGGCTCTGGAACTTGAGTAAGCAAAAAAATCAAGCGGTTTGCGGCTGGCTGGCTTCTTTGTCCAGATTGGCAAAAAATATGTCGGCCTGCTGCTGGGTGATGCCGCCAATGAGGCGTCCGGCCAGGGTGGCCAGCATCCCGCGCAGCTTGGGTTCGCCTTCCCAGTCGATCTGGGTTTTGCCGCCCTCCAACTCGCTCAACTTGAGGGTGCCAGTGGCGGTGACGATGCCGGTGGGACTCTTGGCATCAATGCTCAGCGTCATCTGCTGCGGCGGCTGGCGGTCTGTGATGGTGACTTTGGCCTGAAACTTGCCCTTGACCGGCCCCACCGACACGTTCAGAACGGCGTTGTACTGATCTTCACCAGTGGCAGTCATCTCAGTGACGCCCGGCACACAGCGGGCCAGCACATCGGGGTCTTGCAGCAGCGCCCAGACCCTCTCTTGCGGTGCGGAAATGGTATGTGATCCCTGAACTTGCAAAAGCACCTCCGGGAGGATGAGAACGCGGTTCAGCCGGGCTGAAGCCGAGCATCCTTGAACTGAGTTGAAGACCGTTTTACATTAACACTTCCGGCCCGCGCGCGGGAGCAGCGCAGCCCACACAACGCGCCTGCTGGGGCGAACTTGGTCCCAGCGGGCACAATCCATCAGAACTTCAGGCTTCCTGGCTCAGCCGCCCGAAAAACCGGTCCGCGTAGCGCTGCCCCGCACCCGCGTCCCTGGCCTTGCTCTCGATCAGTTTGCCGCCCACCCCGGCCAGCAGGCCCGACAGCCGGGGCGAGGCCACCCAGTCCACGCGGGTACTCTCGCCCAGATCGGTAAAAATCATCTGGGTGTGCAGCAGGGCCGTGCCGGTGATGGTCTTGCCCTCCACCTCCAGGTCCATGCGATCCGGCGACTGCGCCCCGAGGACGCGCACAATGGTCTTGAAGCGGCCCTTGACCGGCCCGACGTTGACGTTGAGCACGGCGCGCATCTGCCCCTCGCCGTCCTGGGCCGCGTCACTCAGGCCCGGCACGACGCGCGCAAGCACCGCCGGGTCTTGCAACATGGCCCAGACGCGGGCGCGGGGAGCGGCGACGATATTGCTGCCTTGAAAGGTGTGCGGTGACATGCCCGCATTGTGCCCCAGGCCAGTGAGTTCAGGCAGTGGGTTCAGGATTGGGCGTCGGGGTCAATCCCTTCCCGCCGTTCCAGTTCGCGGTTGGTCTCCACGCTCTGCGACTCGGCGGCCTCGTCGCCCATCAGGTGCTCGACCTGCTCAGCACTGAGGTGCTTGCCAGGGTGAACGGTTTGCAGATGCGGAGCCTCGGGCAATTCGCCCGGCAGGTCGCCCTGCCCGGCGTGTACGTCTTCCTGCGGGCGGGTCGGCGTCAGGTCGGCAATGAGATTGAGGTCCAGATTCAGGTCGTTTTCGTTCGGCATACCCAAGCATGCGCCCGTCAGGTCAGTGGACGTGTCAGCTCCGGGTTGAGAATCTGGATCAGATCAGCTCATCCAGCGTCGGTTGGAGCCAGCCTGCGGCTTCCAGCAGCGGGTCGGCCCGCTCCAGGGCGAAAGTGCCCTCCACCTCGCGCTGAAGGTGAATCAGCACCAGTCCAGTCAGGCGCTCCAGGTAGGCCCACCCGGCGGACCCGGCAGCCTGATCGTCGCGGGCGCGGCGCAGCAAGGTCAGCGCCTGCATCTCGTCGCCTGCCCGGAACGCCTGGGCCGCTTTCGGGGGCAGCAGTTCTGGCGTGCTCCTCAACCCCCCGTTCAGCGCAGGGTCCGCCACGCCACGTCTGCCACCACGCCCGCCAGCATGGTCAGCGCCAGCCACATGTTGGCGTCGAAGAAGGCGATGTTGGCCCTGGTGAGGTCGTTCGGGTTGACCAGCCGGTGCTCGTAGAGCAGAATTGCACCCATCGCCAGGGCCGCCAGGAAGTACCAGAAACTCGCACCCAGCACCACACCCAGCACGATCAGCAGCATGAAAGTCAGGGCATGGCTCACAGCAGCGATCTTGAGGCTCAGCGGGATGCCAAAGCGGGCCGGGATACTCTTCACCCCGCTCTCGCGGTCGAAGTCGTAGTCCATCGTGGCGTAGATCACGTCCAGGCCCACCATCCAGAAAATGACGATGGCCCACAGAATCCAGGCCCCCGCCCCGAACTGTCCGGTCACGGCGACCCAGCCACCTGCCGCCGCCGCACCGTCGGTGACGCCCAGCCAGACGTGGCACAGCCAGGAAAAGCGCTTGATGTACGGGTAGCCGATCAGGAACACCACCGCGACGGGCAGCAGCGCCAGACACAGCGGATTGAGTTGCGCCGCCGCCAGCGTCATCACGGTCAGGCTGACCACCACCAGGCCCCAGGCCTGGGCCGGACTGACTTTGCCAATGGGCACTTCCCGGCCCGCCGTGCGGGGGTTTCTGGCGTCGATGGCGCGGTCAATGACCCGGTTTGCGCCCATCGCGGCAGTTCTGGCCCCGGCCATCGCCAGCGTGACCCAAATGAGCGTCGCCAGGCCAGGCCAGCCGGTGCCGCGAAACTCCTGCGAGGCCAGCAGCATCCCAGCGTAGGCAAACGGCAGGGCAAACACGGTGTGCTCGAATTTGACCAGGGCCAGGTAGGTCTTGAGGTTGGGGCGTGCAGGGCTGGAGGCGTTCACGATACGGCCATGCTACGCCTGCCCGCCGCCGCATAAGGCGCACGGAGGCACACACTCGCCTCGCTGACGGTCCAGATCAGCAAACCAGCAAAAAGCGCCCACAGCTGGAGCCGGGGCGCTCGGCAGGCAGCGCGCTACTTGCTGGCCTTATCCATGTCGCTACTTCCCATGCTGCTCAGGTAAGCGGTCACAGCGCTCAGCTCATCTTCAGTCATCTGGGCAGTGACGATGTGCATGGCGTTGGGGTAGGCGATGTGGTAGTCCGGCACGCTCTTGAACTCGTGCAGCACTTCCAGGGTGTACTTGGGCGACTGGTGGGTGATGCTGGCGATATGCAGCTCGTTGTTGCCGCGCCCGTCCACACCGTGACAGACCACGCAGGCGGTGACGTTGCGCTCCACTGCGCCCATGTTGTAGAACTGCTGACCCTTGGCGCTCAGGGCGGGATTGGCCTCCCAGGGGCCTCGGGGCGTCTGCTGGCCGTAGTAGGCTGCCAGATCCACGATGTCCTGATCGGTCAGCTGGGCGGCGATCGCCTGCATCACCGGGCTGGGGCGCAGCTTGGCGCGGAAGGCCGCCAGTTGCAGGGTGGTGTAGCTGGGGACCTGGCCGCCCAGCGAGGGCTTGTCCTCTTGCTGGCTGTGTCCCATCGGGCCGTGACAGCCCTGACAGCTCCCGGTCAAGGCTTCGCCGTGCAGAGCGTCGGGCGGGCCAGCCTTGATCGCCAGCGGATCGCCCGACGGAGCCGCGCCCTGACTCTGGGCGGTGGTGAGACCCACCGCGAGGGCAGAGAGGGTGAGAACAGGCAGCCACAGGGCAGCACGGGGCATTCGGCGCATAAAATGTTCCTCCGCTCCCAATTCTAGGACAAATGCCCCAATCTGCCCACACAACGCTCATCTTATGAGAAGTGAATGAAGGTCAGCTTAAAGGCTCTTGCTTCACCTGGGTCTTGAGCCGCATCAGAATCGCGCCCATGCCGCGCAGGCGCATCGGCGTGATCAGCTCAGACAGGCCCATCTCCATATAAAACTGATCGGGAATGTTCAGGATCTGCTCGCGGGTGGCTCCCGAGAGGCCCTCGGCCAGAATGCCCGCGTAGCCGCGCACGGTGGGCGCTTCCTCCGGCACCTTAAAGTACATCGCCACGCCGTCGCCCTGCGGTTCGGTCACCAGAAAAAATGGCGAGGCGCACTCCGGCACCGGCTGCATGAATTCGGGGTGCTCAGCGTACTTTTGAGGCAAGGGTGGCAGCTTCTTGCTGTATTCGAGGAGTGCCTGGAGTCTCAGGGCTTTCGGAGCCGTGCGAAACAGGTTCACGATGTCTTGCAGCTTGCCAGGCAGGGCCTGGGCTGTCTCGGTGGGGGTCGTCTCGGTGGGGGTCGTCTCGGTCATGCTTCACTGTAACGCTGGGGGGCGGCACTCATGGTGAGGCGCTGACTAGTTGACTCTTTTTGTCAATGAAGCCGGAATCCAGTTAAACTGGGGACCGTCAGGCCGCTCTCAGGCCTCGAAGGAGAGAATCATGGAATACGTCAAGGACGTGCTGGTCAGCACCGATTGGGTGGCCGACCATAAAAACGACGCAGGTGTCCGGTTGATCGAGGTCAACGAGGACATCCTGCTCTACGAGACTGGCCACATCGAGGGAGCCGTCAAGGTGGACTGGCAGGGCGACTTCTGGACCCCGGTGATGCGCGAGTTTATTTCCCCGGACGAACTCTCGGCCTTTCTGGGCAGTCTGGGCCTCAAAGAGGGCGACACGCTGGTCATCTACGGCGACAAGAGCAACTGGTGGGCCTCGTACGCCTACTGGTTTCTGAGTTACAGCGGCGTGCAAAACCTCAAGCTGATGAACGGAGGCCGCCAGAAGTGGGTCGCCGAGGGCCGTGAGATGGTCACCACCCCCACCGACGTGACGCCCACGACGTACCCGGCTCTCAAGCGCGACGAATCACTTCGTGCCTACCGCGACGAGGTCAGGGCGCACATCGAGAAGGTGCAGAGCGGTGAGGGCGCAATGGTGGATGTCCGCAGCCCCGACGAGTTTTCCGGCAAGGTAACGCACATGCCCGCCTACCCGCAGGAAGGTGTGCTGCGCGGCGGCCACATTCCCGGCGCGGCCAACATTCCCTGGGCGCGGGCCACCAACGAGGACGGTACCTTCAAGAGCGCCGACGAACTGAGCGCCCTGTACGGCGGCGAAGGCGTGACACCCGACAAGGACGTGATCGCCTACTGCCGCATCGCCGAGCGCAGCAGCCACTCCTGGTTCGTGCTGCGTGAACTGCTGGGCTACCCCAAAGTCCGCAACTACGACGGCTCGTGGACCGAGTGGGGCAACGGCGTGGGCCTGCCCATCGAGAAGACCTACCAAGACGTCTGAATTCGGCGAGCAGGGCGTGGCGGAGCGGCCCCAGAGTAGGGTGCTGCTCCGCTTTTCGCTTGACTTTTCACTGGGCACTGCGACTTTGCTAACCTGGGCCGTATGACCACACCGAAGATGCTGCTTGTGGGCCTGGGCACTTCGCTACTGCTGCTCTGGGCAGGACTTGGCTTCACCTTCAGCTTGCTGGGGGCAACGGTCGTCATGGCAATGATCAATCCGCAGGCAATGGTGCAGCGCGACCTGTTCACGCGCCCCGTTCTGCTCCGCAAAGCGGCGCTTCTAAGCACGGCGGTGGGTGGATATTTTCTGATTCAGTATCTGCGTGGATAAGCAGTCATCAGTGAAGGGCAAGGAGGGAGTGACCACGGCGGCCATTCCCTCCTTGCCTATTTTTGGTGGCGATATCCGGACTTGAACCGGAGACCTAACGATTATGAGTCGTTCGCTCTAACCAACTGAGCTACATCGCCATGTATCCTCCCGCCCCAGAAAACCGGGCAGGCCATGAGACTTTAGCGGAGCCGCGCCCAGAATTCAAGCCTTGAACCCACTGCGACCCGCGACTCAGCTCACCAGAAAGCCGTGCAGAGGCGGCTGGGTCTCGAAACTCAGCCAGTCACCGACCTCCAGCGCGGGCAGCGGCGTGAAACTCGACAGCACCAGTGGCAGCCGCGCCTCGACCACCACCGTGAAGCGCGAAGCCAGGCGCGTGATTTTGCCCGCGCCCTCCACGCCGGAAATGCCGACCACCGTCAAGCGGGCGTCATCGCTGCTGGGCCGGGGACCGAGCAGCGAGAAGCGGGCAAACGTGCCGTGCACGATCACGCGGGCGTCGCCGGGTTTGGCGGTATACGGCCCGGTGCGGTCAAACAGGTAGAGGGTACGGCCCCCCGACACGAATTCCATCAGCGGGCTGCCTTCCGGCTGTGGGTAAAGCTGCCCACTGGCGGCGTCGGCCCCAAAACGCAGCACGAAGTCCTCGACGGACGTTTCCAACATGGGAGGGATTGTAGAGCACCCGGAAGGCCGTCTCCCGAATGGGAAGGGCGATCAGTTACTCAGCACCATCACATAGGCGGTGCCGCGCCCGGCCTGCACGATGCTCATACCCGCCTTGGTGTACACCGGATTGGTCATGGCGTAGCAGTGAACGGGCGAGTTACGCCACCAGTTCACGGCCTGCTGGGCATTCAGGCCCACACTCAGGTAGATGATCTCGCTCATGTTGCCGCCGCGCACGCCGGTCGACGCGGCCCGCACGCGCGGCGAGCTGCCGTTCGCCCCGGTGTGGCTGATGCGCCCGGTCTGGGCCATATAGCTGGCCTGCAAGCGGGCCGCAGCGTTGTTGGCGGCAGTCCAGGTCAGCGGGGCGCTGCGGGGTCGCGAAACGCCAGCGCAGCGGACGCCCTGAGCACGCAGGGCATTGACGCCGCCGAGCAGCGCCGACTCGGACCCCGCCGCCCACCCCTGGCCGAGCGCCACCAGACCCAGCAGGGCCAGCAAATGTGATCTCATGCCCGTCACCTTAATGTCGCGCTGATGAAGAACATGAAGGCGGGTCCCTGCTGACCCCAGACCCGCCGCGCTAAGTTGGGGGCGTGCTGTGGACCCGGCCCGCCGTCACCCTGCGCCTGATCGCCCTGCTGCTGATCAGCGAATTCGTGCGGGCCGGGCTGATCGTGGCCTTTTTGCCGCTCACCGCCGGGAAGTACGGCCTGAGTCTGGCGCAGGTGGGCAGTCTGGTCGGGGCGCATTACCTGATGGACGCGCTGGCCAAGGGGCCAGTGGGCTTATTGACGCAGCGCCTGGGCATCGGCGGCGCGCTGATCGGCAGCAGTCTGCTGGGACTGGCCTTCATTCTCGGGGTGCTGGGCGCAGTGGGGTTCTGGCCGCTGCTGGCGCTGGCGGCTGTCTGGGGCATGGGCTACGCGGTGCTGTGGCCCAGTGTGATGGCGGTGTCTCAGCAGTACGCCCTGCCGGGCCGCGAGGCGCGGGCACTGTCGCTGACCAACCTCAGCGTCGCGCCGGGAATCGCGCTGGGCACGCTGGGCGTCGGGCAACTGATGCTGCGCTCGCCCGCACCCGTGCCCGCGCTGCTGCTGTGGGCGCAGGGCGCGGTGATTGTGCTGGCCCTCAGCTTATGGCGGCAGCGGCTGGACAGTGATCAGTTGGACAGCGGCCCCACCGCAGGTCGCCCGGCCAGAGACTGGCTCCTCCAGTGGCGGCGGGTCGCCTCGCTGCTGCCCGCCGCCTTTGCCCAGATGCTCGCGCCTGGGCTGTTTGTAACTCTTTTTTATCCGCTGCTGGCACGATTGGAGCTGAACCTGGGTGACTTACTGGGGCCGGGGCTGCTCGGCGGGGCATCTCTGCTGGGCGCGTTGCTGCTGTCGGGCCGCCTGGCCGATCACTACGGGCCGCGCCGGGTGCTGGGACCGGGGCTGCTGCTGCTAGCCCTCGCCTTCGGGCTGGCGGGCCTCTCGGCCAGCTTCCTGACCACTTGGCTATGGCCGCTGTGCGCCCTGATCGGCGCGGGCTACGGCGCGTTCATGGCGGGCTGGAACGGCCTGGTGGGTCAGACCCTGCCGCCGCAGCAACGCGCCGCCGCCTGGGGCGTGGTCATGGCCACCGAGGCGCTCGGCTACTCGCTGGGGCCGGTACTGGGCGGCGCGGTGTGGGCCAGCGGCGGTGTGAGGGTGTTCTGGCTGGGCGCAGGCGTGTTTTTGCTGGCGCAGCTCTACTACTGGCTGCCGGGCCGGGCGCTGGGCCAGGGCCGGGGCAGCACAGTGGGTGCTTCGGAGGACTGAACGGCTTAGCCCGGCGGCCCAGTCCATGCGTCATTTGGCGCAGGCGAACGCGGGCGTGGTGCGGCAGACTGCCTTCGCAGGCCAAACCGAAGGAGGGCCACCATGCGGCAATCTTCAGACCCACGCGAACCCGCAGTGCGGCCCCCGACGACCCCTTCACACCCCAGGTAGACACCCCCATGAACGGCAAACACATCACCAAACTCGGCTTCACCAACACAAGTATCGGCCTGGCACTCGCCGCCGCCCAGCTCAGAGAGGACACGGGGCTGGGTCGTCAGGCAATTCTGGACGAACTCTCGGCAGTCAAATCTCAGCCCGCCGCCTACCAAACGGGCGAGTATGCGGCGCTGGCACACGAACTGCTGGCCCAGCAGACCCACACCGCATTCCACGCCGCCGATGCCCTGCGCCCTGCCGCGCTGCCCTATGCCCAGTTCGGCGCAGAGCTGATCGAGGCAAATGCGCGCGCCCAGATGGACGTGGCCATGCAGCTGCCGATTGCCCGCGCCGGAGCGCTGATGCCCGACGCCCACGTGGGCTACGGCCTGCCGATTGGCGGGGTGCTGGCCACCGAGAACACAGTCATTCCCTACGGGGTCGGGGTGGACATCGGCTGCGCCATGCACCTCTCGGTCTTTGCCGTCCCCCCGGAGCATCTCAAGACCGCTGAGGCCCTGCACCTGCTGCAAAAGCACACCCGCTTCGGCGCGGGCATCGGCTTCGAGCGCCGCGAACGCCTGGGTCATGCCGTGCTGGACGAGGCCGCCTGGGACGAGCAGCCGGTCCTGCGCCGCCTGCACGACAAGGCCGCCGAGCAGATCGGCAGCTCGGGCAGCGGCAACCACTTCGCCGAGTTCGGCGCGTTCACCCTGAGCGCACCGGAAGCGGGCCTGGAAGCCGGAACCTATCTGGCCCTGCTCTCGCACAGCGGCTCACGCGGTTTCGGGGCGCAGGTGGCGGGCCACTTCACCAAACTGGCCGAGAGCCTGCACCCGGCCCTGGATACCAGCGCCAGGAAACTCGCCTGGCTCGACCTGGGCAGCGAGGCGGGCGAGGCATACTGGCAGGCCATGAATTTGGCAGGCCGCTACGCGCTGGCCAACCACGAGCAGCTTCACGCCCGCCTCAGCCGCGCCCTGGGCGAAGTCGCCGCGCTGAGTGCCCGCAACAGCCACAACCTGGCCTGGAAGGAAACGGTGAACGGCGAGGAGCTGATCGTTCACCGCAAGGGAGCCACGCCCGCCGCCGCCGGGCAGCTCGGCCTGATTCCCGGCAGCATGGCCGACCCCGGCTACCTGGTGCGCGGCAAGGGTTACGCCCCGGCACTGGGCAGCGCCTCGCACGGCGCGGGGCGGCAGCTCGGACGCAAAGCGGCCCAGGCGGCACTCAGCAAATCGGTGGTCAGCGCTTACCTCAGGGACCGGGGCGTGACATTGATCGGCGGCGGCGTCGACGAGGCTCCCCAGGCCTACAAGCGCATCGAGGCGGTGATCGCGGCCCAGAGCGAGCTGGTGGAGGTGCTGGGCGAGTTCCGACCCCGCGTGGTCCGGATGGATTCGGGCAGCGAGGACATCTGAGCGGTGAGGGGTTCAGGAGAGACCTCCGTAGAGCTTCGCCCCTTTGACCCTCAAACGTTTTTGCCCCTCAGTCGGCCTGCACGGTGCCGAGCAGCGCCTCACCGTACTTGCGGACGCGCTCCGGCCCCATGCCGCGCACCTTGCGGAGTTCGGTCTCGTCGCGCGGGGCACTGCGGGCGATCTCGGCCAGGGTGGCATTGCTGGCGATGATGAAGCGGCTGATGTCCTGTCGTTTGGCCTCGGCGTTGCGCCAGTCGCGCAGACGGGCGTAGGTGGCGCGCTGCTCGTCGCTGAGGCCCTCGGTGGGGTCCTTGCTCTCGGCCGGCGGCAAATCAGGTGTCAGGACAATCTCGGGCAGGTCCGCCTCAGATTGAGACGCCTCAGCATGAACCTCGTCCGGCTGCTCCGCACCGACCTGGGCGGCCTGCGGCTCGGCTGACCTGGGCTGAAAGTCGCGGCGGCCCCGGCGTTCCCGCTGCGGTGCGTTGCGCCGGGTCTGCGGCGGCTCCGGCTGAAGCGCGGCGTCCGGCAGCTCGGCCCCGGGTTCCTCATTCTCCATCGGCCCGTTCGTGAAGTCGTGGCGACCCGCCTCGGCAGCGGGCGACTGCGCCTGGCTGGCTTCCAACTGAACCGGCTCCTGGCGGGATGATTCGTCGCGCCGGGATTCCGGCTCCGGGTGCGGCGCACTGTCCGAAAAGACGATCTCCGGCACGTAATTCAGCACTTCGGGCGGTGCTGTCTTGATCACAGCCGTTTCGGCAGGCGGCTGAACGGGCTGGATCTGGACCTGAGCATGCTGGGCCGGGGAAGATGGCTCGGCCAGCACAGATTCAGCGCGGGCAGGCTCGGCACTGGCCGGGCGGCTGACCGACTCGTCACCGCGCAACAGTGCCAGCACCGCGTCCAGCCCCTGCACGCCCGGCGTGATCAGGGTGCCGATACCCACGTTGCGGGCGGCGGCCAGCACTCCACCGATGGGCTGGTGGGTGTCGGCAGCGCTGTCGGGTGAGAGCAGCAGGGCAGTGGGTCCCGTCGCCTGGGCCGCTCCGCCAAAGCGTTCCAGCAGGGTCGCGGTGGTGCGGGCGGCGCGGGCCAGGCGCAGCGGCAGGCTGGCCAGGTCGCGCAGAATCATCGCCAGACTCAGGTCGCTGGGCGCGGGGGCGGCGCGCTGCGGAGCCGGTCCCTCACCGAAGAGGGCCGCCGCGCTCACGTCGCCGAAGCCGCTGAGGGTCGCGGCGTCGCGGTAGACGATCAGCGTGGCCTCGCGCTCCAGCCAGCCGCCGCCGGGGGCCAGCGTGGCGTCCACGATCACTGGCACGTCAGCCCGCTTGGCCCGCTTGAGGGCGCGCTCGTCGGGTTCCAGCAGCCACACCGCCTTCGCGCCGCGCCAGTCGGCGTCGGTGGTGGCCACCGCCAGTCCCGCCGAGGCGAACACCTCGCGGCTGACCCCCAGCCGGGCGTCCACCCGCAGGGTGCCGGGGCCAAAGTGGGCGGCCAGTTGGCGGGCCAGCGCGGCCTGATCGGCCAGCAACAGGCCCCAGGCGGCTCCTTCGAGGTCGGCCAGGGCGAGGCTGAGGCGGGTGTGCGGGTCGCCCGCTTCGGCGTGCAGGCCGGGCAGGCGGGCATCGGGGGGAACGGCTGTCATGCTCTCCATTGTGACGGATGCGGGGCGGGGCCGTCAGTAGTGCGCCGGAAGGTGGCAGAGAAAGGCGAGGTTAAAATGGGGGGTGGACATCAACGTCATTCAATGTGTCTTCAATGTATTTTCTCAGTGGTTCAGCCCAACGACACAACCCATCCTGGGATTGAGCCTGTTGGCACTGATGCTGCTGTGTTGGCTGCTGTCTGACCTGCCGCCCCGCGCCTGGTGGGCCTTGCTGCTGCTCTACCCGCTGCTGGCCTTCTGGCCTGTACCACTGTGGTCAGCCTGATGGCTGAGGACGGGGTTGGACGGGCGCGGTAGCCGCTTGCCGAACCGACGGTTTCTATCCTGCTGTAGCTCTTTTCTGAACCACCGTTTGCGGTCCTGGCTGTGTCTATTTTCCAAACCGCCGTTTGCGGTCCTGGAAGTCACGCAACGCCCGCAGGAAGTCCACCCGCCGGAAGCCCGGCCAGTACACGTCGCAGAAGTAGAACTCCGAATACACGCTCTGCCACAACATGAAGCCCGATAGCCGGATCTCGCCGGACGTGCGGATAATGAAATCTGGGTCGGGCACGCCCGCCGTGTACATCCGGGCGCTGAGGTGGTCAGGGTGCAGTTCGGCGGCGACCTCGGCCACGCTGCGGCCCGCCTCACTCTGGCTGGAGAGGTGCGCTTTCACCGCGTCCACGATCTCCTCGCGCCCGCCGTAGCCCACCGCGATATTGAGCAGCATGCCGTCGTAGTGACGCGTCTTCTCTTCCAGTTCAGAGAGTGCTTGCGTGACGTTGCCGGGGAAGTCCTGATGCTGCCCGATGGCCCGCACCCGCACCCTGTTGGCGTGGATTCGCTTATCCACCGCCAGCTTGCGGGCCTCGCGCTCGAAGAGGGTCATCAGGTGGGCCACCTCGTCAGGGTCGCGCTTGACGTTGTCGGTGCTCAGTACCCAGATGGTCGCCACCGGAATGCCGAGCTCCAGACACCACTGCAACACCTCGTGGGCCTTGTCGATGCCGAATTCGTAGCCGAGTTCGCGCTGCATGCCAGCCACCCGGGCAAAGCGCCGGTTGCCGTCGAGAATCAGGCCAAGGTGCTGCGGCAAGCGGGCGTGCGCCTTGACCTCACGCTCCAGGCGCTGGGCGTACCACCAGTAGAGTGGCTTTGCAGCAGCATCGCGCCATTTCAGCGCGGCCTTGGCCCCGCTGCGAATGAGGCGGTTGCTACTCTTGCTGCGGGTACTCACGCCCACATTCTACGCCTTGAGTTGGCGCATGCGGAGGCTTTTCCCAGAGCTGGCCCTGCCCGCTCAGCAGCGCCAGCGCCTTATGATCGAGCCGCGAGAGGGGACGCGCTCCAACAGCTTCCCCCATCAGTTCCGACTCGGCGGCGTAGACCTCCAGCGTGATCTGGAGGTGGGTCATGCTGTGGCTGACAGTGCCGAGAAATAGGGGCGAACGGGCACTCAGGCGCGTGAGTAGTCTCTCCAGCGCCCCCTCGCCTTCCTCGATAGGCAATCCGTAGAGGCCGCCCAGCAGCGGGCCGACCCGCTGCTCAAGGTAGGCCGACTCTGCGTTCCCGATCAGTAGGGCCACCGCCCGCACCACCTTGACTGGCGAACGTTTCTTGGCGACGGGATAGGCGGCCGGGTCACCGCTTCGCCGGGCCACACAGTGCGCCGAGAGTGGGCAGGCCGGACAGTTCGGACGTCTGGGCGTGCAGATGGTCGCGCCCAGGTCCATCAGCGCCTCGTTCCAGTCGCCGGGCCGGTGCGGGTCGAGCAGAGCGTCGGCCTGAGCCTGTACCCACTTCTCGCCCGGCTGGACCTCGGCATACAGGCGCGCGAGCACCCGCCGCACGTTGCCGTCGTTGACGGCCCGCGCTTCCCCGAACGCCAGACTGCTGATGGCCGCCGCCGTGTACGGCCCCACGCCGGGCAGGGCCAGCCAGCCGTCATAGGTAGTCGGCATTTGCGTTTCGGCAATGATCCTGGCAGCTTTGTGCAGGTTACGGGCGCGGGCGTAGTAGCCGCAGCCTTCCCAGGCTTTCAGCACGTCCTCGGTGGGTGCGTCGGCCAGCGACTGCACGTCAGGGAACTGCTGAACGAAGTTCTCGAAATACACCCGGCCCCGCACCACCTGGGTCTGCTGGAGCAAAATCTCGCTGACCCACACCCGGTAGGGGTCGCGCTGGCCGCCCCCGTCCACCGTCCGCCAGGGCAGATCGCGGGCGTGGCGGTCAAACCAGGCCAGCAGCGCCGGGCGCAGCGTTTCTGGCCCGTCAGGTAAAGTGTCCAGATCAGGCATGACCCGGTGAGTGTAGACGGACTTCATTTGCCCCGCCGCGCCCTGGGTTACGCTACAGGCCGTATGCCCCGCCTCGCCTCCCCCACCGGGCCGCTGCCGCTGACGGCGGCGAGCTACAGCACCAACGAGGCCAACGCGCTGATTCACCTCTACCGCGCCGAGGTCGGCAAGATGACGGCCTACCGTCAGCGGCTCGACATGACCACCAACTGGTCGGTGGTGACGACAGCGGGCCTGGCCAGCTTCGCCCTGGGCGACAACAACAACAGCCACGTGGTCTTTCTGTTCGCCATGCTGATGAACTATTTCTTTTTGCACCTGGAGGCGCGGCGCTTCCGAACCTTCGAGATCAGCCACCACCGCACCCGCATCATGGAGCGCTTTTTTTATCCGGCCATGCTGGGTGACAAGGTCGACCCCGACTGGCACCAGCTGCTGCTCGGCGAACTGGCCAAACCGCGCAGCCCGATGAACCGCTGGGACTCCCTGGGCTGGCGGCTGCGGCGCAATTACCTGTGGATCTATGTGGGCATTCTGATCGCCTGGATCGCCAAGCTCGACACCGTCCGCAACAAGGAAGTGGCCTTCACCTCCACCACCCTGGTAGACGCTGCCCACATCGGCAGCTTTCCCGGCTGGGCGGTGTGGATGCTGGTGGGGGTGTTTTACCTGTATCTGCTGCGCCTGACCGTGATCGCCAGCAAAGCCTACCCGCTCGAAGAAGGCTGAGCCCTGGGAGGTCAGCTCGGCGAACCCGCCCGAGCGTTTAACATACCGGCATGACCTCCTCCGCCTTGCTGCCGCACGAGTTTCGCCAGACGCTGGGCCGCTTCGCCAGCGGTGTGACCATCATCACCGCCGCCCACGCGGGCGAGAAGCGCGGCATGACCGCCAACGCCTTTGTCAGTGTCAGCCTGACTCCGCCGTTGATTCTGGTGGGCGTGGACAAGCGGGCCAGCATGCATGCCGCCCTGGAAGAGGTCCAGCGCTTCGGCGTCAGCGTGCTGAGTGTGGCCCAGCGCCATCTCAGCGACCACTTTGCCGGAAGGCCGCAGGCGGTGGACGTGCCCTGGTTCGACCACGAGGGCCTGCCGCTGATCGCAGGCGCGGTGGCGCAACTCGTATGCCGCAAACACAGCAGCGTGGACGCGGGCGACCACACCCTGTTCGTGGGCGAGGTCGAGTACAGCCGCTACACCGACGACGACCCGCTGATCTATTTCCGGGGCGACTACCACGAACTGGGCTGAATGCAAGAACTTCCCCAATCAGAATGCAGTGAGGACGTCCGGACCAAAGAACCTTGTTTCAGGGCGGCAATTCCGAACGCGGCGCTCACCTGACCGCACCACAGCACACTGCTATTGAACCCTAGGTCTTTGGGCAGGTCGTTGACCACCACCGTGAAGTATTTGCCTGCCACTTTCAGACTGGTGGCTCCCCTCTTCACACCGCTCTGGTCCTGATACAGCCACACCTTGAGGTCGGGCGCGGGTTCGGTCTTCAGGCCGGTGATGTTCAGCAGGGAGTGGCCGCCGTTCCTGCTCCACCTCACCTTAACCGCTGGTGGATGCTTCCAACGATTTGAAGTTGCCCTGGCTTGGCCCATGCTGGCACTCATGGCTGCGTCTTTCATGGTGTCGCTCATGGTTTTGGCAGGGTCGACGGTGCCAGGCAGGGCGCTCAGGGTCAGGATAGGTGCTCCTTAAAGGCAAGTAGGCGGCGAAGCAAAACGGCAGGCATCAACGCCGGAAAAGCGGCGCTGGGAAGGGAAAGTCAGGTGATGGGTGTGCCGCTTTTGCCCACAGGTATGCCGGAATCAGCCGGGAAGGTTCATTCGCTTTCGCGGCGGCTGTCTAATCAGATTTTTGGCAGCCTCAGCCCGACCAGCCTTTGAACTTTCCAGGCGGCGGCGGCGTATCTGTAGGTAGTGAGGAGAAGCATGATGCTCAGCGTTGCGGCAACGGGGTGGAGTGGTGCGCGGTTCCCGGTGGGTGAAGCGGCGCAGCGGCGAGGCTGGTTGCCCCAGACTCGCGCCACGAAGCTGGGCGCGACTTTGCCGGGTGATACCTTGAGCACCATGTGGACGAGCGACGCTGCCCAGGCCGAAGTCGGGCCGGTGCCCAGCGACGCTGAGCTGATCGCCCGTTTCGCCATGCGTGACGAGGCTGCGCTGGGCGAACTGTTTGACCGCTACAGCGCCGCCGCCCACGGTCTGGCACTTTATATCCTCAAGGAAAATGCCGCCGCGCAGGAGATCGTCCACGATTCGTTTCTGAAGGTCTGGAACAAACCGCAGCTCTTCGACCCACAGCGGGCGGCCTTTTCCACCTTCATCCTGACGGTGGTGCGCCACGCGGCCATCTCCAGGCTGCGCGGGGTGCGTTTTCACCTGCCGCTGGAAGACGAGGAGGGCCTGCCGCTGCCGCTGGCCGACGAAAAGGTGGACTTGCTGGGCCTCAGCGAGCAGCGTCAGGTGGCCGAGCGGGTGCAGGCAGCGCTGCTCGCCCTCAAACTCCCCCAGCGTGAAACGGTGGAGCGGGCCTACTACCGGGGCGAGACCCGCGAGGCGATTGCCGAGGCGATGGGCGTGCCGGTGGGCACCGTCAAGAGCCGACTCAAGTACGCGCTGGAGAAGTTGCGCGGGGTGCTGAGCGACCAGGGACCGGACAAAGAGTCAAACGGAGGAGGTGAAGACCAGTGACCGATTGCCAGCACTGCCGCAACGAGCTGGACGCCGTGCTGATCGGCATGGCCGACGCCGAAACCGTGCGGGCGGTGAGGGCGCACCTCGCCGAGTGCCCCGACTGCACCCACGAAGCTGCCCAGATGCAGCGGGTGCTCGACAGCCTGCTGCACGCCCCCCCCGCCGTGCCGATGCCCGCCGGAGCGCGTGAACGGCTACTCGCCAGCGCCCTTGCCCAGATCCAGCAGACCCCAGCCGAACCCATCCAGCTCACGGCGCAGGCTCCAGCATCCCGGCCTTTCGTCCCGCCGCAGCGCCTGCCGGTCACGCCCACCGCGCCGCGTCCGGTAAATCGGCAATCCAGGCTACCGGGCCTCTGGCTCACGGCAGGTCTGGGCGCGGCAGCGGCGCTGGCGGCCTTCGTGCTGTGGCCTGCTGCGCGCCCCAACCTGGCCCACGCCGATGTGGTTGTCGCTGCTGGAAACGTGCTGGTGATGGCCCGCAGCGCAACCTCGAACTACCCGCTGGTCATCCGCGCGCCGGGCGGCGGGCTGCGCGGCGTGGCCCTGAGACAGCCGCTGCCCGCCTGGTACACCAAGGGCGTCTACGCGGGCGGGCGGGCCTACCTGCTCGACGCCGCCAACGAACGGCTGGTGGTGCTCAACGTGGCGAGGGGCAACATCGAGCGCACCTACCCGGTGCCGGGCGGGGCAGCGGGGCTGGCCGTCAAGGACGGCAGCGTGTTCGTCAAGTCGGCGGCCAGCGGCGAACTCAGAATCTTCAAAGGTGAGAGCTGCTTTATCAACAAGCTGGCCAAGACCACCACCATGCCCCAGGCCGATTATATGGACGCCGTGCTGCCGCTGCCCGAGCGTATCCTGACCACCCAGCACACCACCGGGCAGGTCTTCTCGCTCTCCCCTGACGGCGAGAAGCTGCTGGCGACCTACCACGTCGGCGGCGCGCCGGTGGGTCTGGCCGAGTGGCAGGGCCAGGTGCTGGTACTGGACGTCCAGGGACGGTTACTGCAACTCGGCCCGGACGGTCAGATCGTGCGGACCCTCAAGCTGGCCGGGCACCCCGACAAACTCAGCGTGATGAAGGATCAGGCCTACCTGACGGACCGGGGCGGCATGGTCAGTGTGGTAGACCTGGGGGCATTCCGGGTGTCCGGCGAGCGCAAATTCGGCAAACCGATGGACATCACGGCCATGCCGAACGGGAACCTGGCCCTGGCCGACGCCGAGCGAGGCGTGCTGATGCTGCGCCCCGATCTGTCGGAACTCTGAGCGGCTTATTTTTTGGTCGTGTTGGTGGTGGTCGTCGAGGTGGTGCCCTGCGGCTGTCCGCTGGAGTCGAAGCTCTTGGTGGTCGTCGTCGAGGAGTCGGTGGTGGCCTTGTCGCCACTCTTGGGCGCGCACCCGGCCAACGTCAGGGCCAGGATCAGCAGGGCCACAGATCTGAGCTTGTTCATGGTTTTATTGTCTACGCCCGGCGGCAGCACGGATGAAGAGGTTCAAAAGAAGTCTTATAGTTACGGATTCCGGTGAGACCAGCAGGCAGCCCCAAGAAGTGCCGTTCTGCCCACGGCGACGCGCGCATGGGCACGCCTGGCCGCTTCTTGTGGGGTGTCCTGGAAGAAAGTGGAATCCGTAGAAGAGGCCGTGCGCCGTGCCCAACTGAAATGCCGCGCCCTGCGGCAGCGCCACAAACCCGCTAAACTGTTCGGATATGCTTTTGTCCCAGATGGCCCGGAGCACCCCCGAAGCTGAGGAGCCGCCGAGTTCACGGCAGGCCCCGGCGTTCGTGTGAGCGCGCCGCTCAATTTCTTTGTACCAGTGGTGATCGTGCTGGTTCTGACTGCCCTCAACGCCCTGTATGTGGCCGCCGAATTCTCGACGGTGGGCGCGCGCAAAAGCCGGGTGCAGGAGCAGGCCGACGGCGGCAATGCCAGCGCGGCGGCCCTCAGCGAGGTTTTGCGCGACTCGCGCCGCCTCGACGATTATGTGGCGGTGTCGCAGGTGGGCATCACCCTCACCAGCTTGATTCTGGGCGCATATGGACAGGCCCAGATCGCGCCGCTGCTCACCCCCGCGCTGGGGCGCTTCGGCGGCCTGGCCACCGCCACCCTGATCGTGCTCCTGATCATCACGGTGCTTCAGGTGGTGCTGGGCGAACTGCTGCCCAAGACGGTGGCGCTGCGCTACCCCGAGCGGCTGGCCCTCTCACTGCTGCACTTCATGCAGCTCAGCCTGCTGCTCTTCAAGCCGCTCATCGCGCTACTCAACGGCACGGCCTACGCAGTGCTGCGGCGCTTCGGGCTGATCAGCGGCGAGTCACACCTGCATGTGCATTCGCCGGACGAACTGCAAGACCTCTTCAGCGCCAGCGCCAGAGGCGGGCTGATCGACGCCGCTGAGCGCCAGATGCTCGCGGGCGTGCTGAATATCGAGGAACGGGTGGTGCGCGAGATCATGACGCCGCGCACCCGGTTGATCACGGTGGGCCATGCCGAGCACCTGGCCGACGCACTGGGGCGGCTCTCCAGCAGCGCCTACACCCGCTTTCCGGTCATCGGCGAGGGCGGCACCGACGACGTGCTGGGCGTGGTCAACCTGCGGACCCTGTACCTGCGTTCGCGCCTGCGCCCCGAGGCGCGGGTGGCAGATATCATGTATAAACCGCTGCTGGTGGCCGACGTGACTGCCGTGCCGCTCCTGTGGCGCAAGCTGCGCGAGGCGGGCCGCCACAGCGCCATCGTGGTGGACGAATACGGCGGGGTCGCCGGGATGGTCACGCTGGAAGACGCCATCGAGGAGATTTTCGGCGATCTGCAAGACGAGTTCGATCAGGAAGACGAGGCGTTCAGCCGGATCGGCAACCGCCTGAGCGTGCGCGGCGATTTGTTGATCGAGGACGTGAACGACGAGTTCGAGCTGGACCTCCCCACCGAGGAGGCCGACACCATCAGCGGGCTGATCTGGGCCGAGATGGGACGGCTGCCGATGGTTGGTGACGAGGTGCGGGTCGGCGAGGTGGTCTTGAAGGTGGACAGCATGGACCGCCGCGCCGTGCGCCGGATCAGCCTGGACGCGCCAGGCACAGCGGAAACCAACCCCAGAGGAGCGCAGGCATGAGCGTCCTGAGCGGGTATGTTCTGCCGCTGCTGATCGTGCTGGGGCTGGTGATCATCAACGGCGTCTTCGTCTCGGCGGAGTTCTCGCTGCTCTCGGCGCGCCCTTCAAAGCTGCAGGGGTTGGCCGAACGGGGCAGCGGCGCGGCCCGCTGGCTGCTGCGGGTGTCGAGCACGCCGCGCGGCAAGGACCGCTACCTCTCGGTGGCGCAGCTCGGTATCACGCTGGCCAGCCTGGGCCTGGGCATGTACGGCGAGCACGAGATCGCGGGCTGGCTCTACGGCCCCTTCGAGCGCCTGGGCCTGGGGGCGGTGGCAGCGCACTCGGCAGGCACACTGATCAGTCTTCTCGCCATCACGTTCATGCACATCGTCTTCGGCGAGATGATTCCCAAGGTGCTGGCCCTGCAACTCCCCGAGACCACCAGCCTCACCATCAATCCGCTGATGCGGCTGTGCGGGCTGATCTTCGCGCCGCTGGTATGGCTGCTGAGTGGCATGGCCAACGGGCTGATGCACCTCCTCGGCATCCGCGATCCGGGGGCGGCCAGCTTGCTGTACTCCAGCCGCGAACTGGCCATCGTGGCCCGCGAGAGCGCCGAGGGCGGCCAGATTGACAGGGGCCAGCAGAGCCTCATCGAGAACATCTTCGCGCTGGAAACCCACACCGCCGCCGAGCTGATGACGCCGCGCACCCGCCTCAAGGCTTTGCCGATTCAGGCCAGCGCCGAGCAGATTCACGCCCTCATCGCCGAAGCACCGCGCAGCCGCTTCCCGGTCTACGACGGCGACCTCGACACGGTGGTGGGCGTGCTGCACATCAAGGACTTCATCCGGGCGCAGAGCAGTCTGCCGAGGGCCGAGGCGGGCCGGGCCGCCTTCAACCTGCGCCGCCTGCTGCGGACCCTGCCCAGCGTGGCCGCTTCCGAGACCGCCGAGGATTTGCTGGCCCTCTTCAAGCGCGAACGGGTCCACGCCGCGCTGGTGGCCGACGAGTACGGCGGCACGCTGGGCTTTGTCACCATGGACGACCTCATCGAGGACGTGATCGAGCAGGAGGACGACAGCTGGATCATCACCAACCCCGACGGCTCCTACAGCCTGGACGGTGAGGTAACCCTGACCGAGCTGCGCGAACTGGGCCTGCCCCTGGTGTCCGACGACGCCAACACGGTGGCGGGGCTGGTGCTGGCCGCTTACGGCACCCTGCCGCCGCCGGGCATCACGGTGCATGTGCAGCACATGGACCTGACCGCCGAGGCCGTGGAGGGTCTCAGGATCACGCGGGTGCGGCTGCGTCAGGTGGAACCCGAGCTGGGCAGCTAGCGCCGGGCCAGCCGCCGGTACACCCCCGGCGTCAGCAGGCCCACCAGCAGCAGGCTCAGCGCGATGACGGCCATACCGAGGCGCAGCGACGTGAGTTGCGAGACGAAACCGATCAGCGGCGGCCCGGCCAGAAAGCCCGCGTAGCCGATGGTGGCGACCCGAGCGATGCCGCGCCCGGCCAGGGCGTGCCCCGCCGTGCCGTAGAGCACCGGCACCACGTTGGCGATGCCCAGCCCGAACACCAGGAATCCCAGCGCCGCCAGCAGAGGGTTGAGCGTCAACAGTCCCAGGCTCAGGCCCACGCCGCTGACCAGTGCGCCCACCTCGACCACCCGGCGGTCCCCGTAGCGGCTGCGCCAGCCGTCACCGAGTGACCGTCCCAGCGTCATCGCCAGCGTGAAGGCGGTGTAGGCCGCACCCAGCGCCGCGCCCGAGACGCCCAGCACGTCACGCGAGTACAGCCCGCTCCAGTCGCCCAGCGATCCCTCGCCCAGCATCCCCAGAAAGCAGAGGGTACCCAGCAGCCACACCAGACTAGTGGGGCTGGAACGGGGGCCAGGACTGATCTTGGCAGGCGCAGTCTCAAGCGTTCCGATTTCAGTTGACCCACTCCCGGCGGTGGTGGTTTCGGCAGCCAGCTCGTCGGCGCTCCTGGGCAGGAGGCGCGCTCCCGCCAGCACCACCAGCACGCCCATACCCAGGGTGATGATCAGGGCGTGCGGCCACTGGCCCAGACCCGCGCCGAGCAGCAGGCTGCCGAGGGCCGCGCCCGCCAGGTTGCCCAGACTGTAGGCCGCGTGAAAGCTCGACAGCACGGGCCGGGCCAGCGCGCGCTCGACAGCCACGCCCTGGGCGTTCATGGCCACATCCATCACGCCGTTGCTGGCCCCCAGCACCATCAGGGCGGCGAACAGCAGCCACAGGTTCGGTGCGGAAAACGGCAGCAGCAGGGCCAGCATCAGGCACAGTCCCGCCCAGACCGTCACACGGCGGGTACCGAAACGGGCTGCCAGCCGCCCGGTCTGCGGCATGGCGATGAGGCTGCCCACCGACATGCCCAGCAGCGCGACACCGACGCTGGCGGGCGAAAGGTGCAGCGCACTCTGCACGCCCGGCACCCGCACGACCCAGGTGGCGATCACCATGCCGTTGGCGAAAAAGACGGCGCTGGTGGCCCAGCGGGCGCTCAGGGCACGGGCCGGGGAGACGGCGGAAGAATGGGCAGGGAACACGCTCACCCCGGCATCCTGACACGCCGGGCCAGGGCCGGGTCAAGCGCGGTAGAGACTGGCGACAGAGGGGCTGGGGATGGGAGGCTGGTGATCTGCTCTAGCGAGCGGCGCTGCTGGCCGTCAGGGTGAATTCCAGATGGGCCTGCAACTGGGCGGGCACCCCCGGCACGTCGAGCACCAGGTCCAGGCCCGCCGACTGGGCGCTGTCACTGGTCTGCGGCAACCCGTCGGGCCGGAAACTCAGGCCGCCCTGTCCGCTCCAGTCGGTCACGGTCAGGCGCAGAGTACTGGTCTGGGAGGTGCTGGTCTGAGCGCCAGCGCCCTGGGCGCTGAGGGTCCAGGGCCGGGCGGCAAAGCGCTGCTGATAGCTCAGCACTCCGGCCTTGCTGCGGCCCAGGAAGGTGGTGCCCACGTCGAGCAGCAGTGGCTGGGCCCGAATCTGGTCGGCCACGGCCGCGCCGCCCAGCGCAGCGGCCAGATCACCCAGCAGCCCGCTCAGGTCAAGGGCCTGCACCAGATTGCCGGTCCCGCCAGAAACCAGATTGAGGCCGTAGAGACCGGCCTGAGCGTTCTGGCCGAAGCTGTTCAGGCGCTGATCGGAGGGCAGGGCGTCGTAAAAGCGCTGCGCGGCCGGGTCGTCCGCTGCGATCTGGGCGTCCAGGGTGGTGCCGTCCGGCGCGACACTCTGGGTCAGCCGGACCGTCCGGGGCGCGGGCGCAGCGCTGCCCAGACTCAGCGGCGCGGCGACCCAGGTGCTCAGCAGCACCATGTTGCCCTGGGCATCTGTCGGCTGCACTTTCAGAAATTGCTTGCCTGCCACGGCGGGCTGGGCGCGGCTGATCAGGTGCTGCAAGGCAGGCATCTGGCCGCTGAGCGCCGTATTGAGGTCAGCCACCCTGGCGCGGTCAGCGGCGCTCAGCACTGCGCCGGGCCGGGCCACCACCTTGAGGCTGAAGGCCGTCACCTGCACCTGACGGGTGGTGGCGTACTCCAGCGTCGTGCCGGGCGCGGCGTGCAGGCGCAGCGGCGCGGTATTGGTTGCCACGTCCGGCAGAGCGGGCTGGGCGGCGGGCGCGGGCGTCGCCGGAATGCTTAGCAGCTGTGCCTGGAGCTGGAGCGTCTGGGCCTGAGCCTGGGCCGTGCCGAGCAGTGCACTCAGACACAGGCTCAGGAGCGCGGCCCTCTTCCTCTGAACCGGGTTCATGGGGGTCAGCTTACCCGGACGCGCATGAGAGACCTGCACACTGACCCTGGGTCTGATCCGAAGACTGACTTCCGCAACTTTATCCGGCAGCACACCCGGCGGGGGCCATTGGGCCTGGCCGGACCATCCGCCGGAGCGCGCAGGCTAGACTGAAGGTCATGAGACTCGCCGTCATCGCAGATTTGCACGCGAATCTGGAGGCGACCCTGGCCGTTCACGAGGATTTGCGCCGCCGCCAACTGTCCGAGATCTGGGTGCTGGGCGACGTGGTAGGCAAGGGGCCGCGCCCGCGCGAGGTGCTCGAATGGGTGCGTCAGTACGCCACCCGCACCGTGCAGGGCAACTGGGACGCGCGGGTGGCGGGCGTCACCAACCGCCCGCAGGACCTGTGGCCGCGCACCCGCCTGAGCGCGGCCGAGCTGACCTACCTTGCCGAATTGCCCTTTGGCATTGAAGAACAGTTCGGCGGCGCATGGTGGCGCTTCGTCCACGCCAGTTCCAAGGGGGTCTTTCACCGCCTGTACCCGCACAGCAGCCTTCAGGAACAGCTCGAAGCCTTCGCGCCGCAGCCGCATATGGGGCTGCGCGAGTACGCCGACGCCTTGGTCTACGCCGACATCCACGAGGCGCTGATGATCGATGTGGAGGGCCGCCCGCTGATCAACTGCGGCTCGGTGGGCAATCCCCTCGACAGCACCCTGCCGAGCTACCTGATTCTGGAATTTGCCGAGAGCGGGCCAGGCTACAGCGCCCAGTTTGTGCGGCTGACCTACAACCGCGACGCCGAAATCAGGGCCGCCGAGGAGAGCGGCATGCCGTTTACCCGCGAGTACATCGCCGAGTTGCTGACCGGGGCCTACCAGAAGCGCCGGGCCAGGGGCGGCGAGGGACCGGGTTAAGCCGCCACCATCCGGCAGGCCGCCCCGCACTCAAGGCAGGCTTCGGCGCACAAGGCCGCCCCATTCAGATCGCTGCCGCACATCGTCAGCCGGGCCGTGAGCGCGCACGTATCGGCACAGTCACGGTCCCGCCGAATACACTCGGCCATCATCTTCACGTCGTTTTCGGCCAGACATGCCGAGGCGCAGTGTTCGCAGGCGCACAGGCAGACGTTAACTCTGATTCTGGGTCGTGGGCGCAGTCTAGCGGGCCACGCTACTCCAATTGCCGGGAGCTGACTCAAGGTGCAGTCGTTCCCTCTTCAGCAAATGCCAGCGGACACCAACCCAGTCCGCGCTCAGCGCCGCCCGAACGGTTTGTCGCCGCTGCGGGTCTCGGGAGCGCCGTAAGCGCTGGGCACCGCCTCACGCCCACCGTTGCTGCGGCCCGCCGCTGGGCTGGCCGGGCCATTGTAGGAGTTGCTCAGGCCCGCGCTCGGCACCGCGTTGGGGTTGCCGCCGCCGGGATCGCTGGCCAGCCGGGTGAATTCCTTGGGGTCCACGGACCGCTCCAGACCCGCGTCGTGGCTGATGATCCGGCGGCGGTACAGCCCCGCCAGGAAGGCGTCCATCGTCACCATGCCCTCGCGCGAACTGGTCTGCATCACCGAGACGATCTGGTAGGTCTTGCCCTCGCGGATCAGGGCACGCACCGCCGGGGTGGCGACCAGCAGTTCGTAGGCCAGCACCCGGCCCCCGTCGAGGCGCGGAATGAGCTGCTGGGTCATGACCGCCACCAGGTTGTTGGCGAGCTGCACCCGGATCTGGGCCTGCTGTTCTTCGGGGAACACGTCCACGATGCGGTCAATCGATTCGGGGGCCGAGTTGGTGTGCAGCGTTCCCATCACCAGGTGCCCGGTTTCAGCGGCGGTCACAGCGGCCTTGATGGTCTCGTAGTCGCGCATTTCGCCCACCAGGATCACGTCAGGGGCCTGCCGCAGCACCGCGCGCAGGGCATTGTCAAAGCCGTAGGTATCGGCCCCCACCTCGCGCTGGTTGACGATACTCTGCTTGTGCTGGTGCATGAACTCGATCGGGTCTTCGATGGTGACGATATGCAGCTTCTTGTTGACGTTGATGTAGTCGAGCATGGCCGCCAGGGTCGTGGATTTGCCCGAGCCGGTGGGGCCGGTCACCAGCACCAGGCCGCGCGGGGCGTTGGCGATCTCCACGACGCTCTGCGGCAGGCCGAGGTCCTGCACGCTCTTGATCTTGGTGGGGATCAGACGCATCACGCCGCCGACGTAGCCGCGCTGCATGAAAGCGTTGACACGGAAGCGGGCCTGCTCGCCCAGCGCAAAGGAGAAGTCGAGCTCGCGCTTGTCCTCGAACTGGCGCTGCTGCTTGTCGTTCATCATGCTGTACATCAGCTTGCGGGTGTCGGTTGCGCCCAGCACTGCCATGTCCTGGTGCCCGTAGACGCCCGAGAGCTTGAACTGAGGCGGCAGGCCGACGGTCAGGATCACGTCGGAGGCGTCTTTTTCGGCGGCGATCCGCAGAATGTCGGTGATGTCGGGGCCGAACGTTGTCATGGCGTCTCCTTGAAACGGGTCGAACGGGCAAAGCAGAAAAAACGGAGAAAACGGGCAGTCAGTTGCTGGTCACGGCCAGCACTTCTTCGAGCGTGGTCAGGCCGATCAGGGCCTTCTCGACGCCGTCCTGGCGCAAGGTCTTCATCCCGCTCTGGGTGGTGGCGACCTCACGGATCTCGGCAGCGGTCTGGTGGGTCCCGATGGCGCGGCGAATCGGGTCGTCCACCACCATCAGTTCGTGAATGCCCATGCGGCCCTTGTAGCCGGTGCCGCCGCAGCGCGGGCAGCCTGCGCCACGTTGCAGGTTCGCGCCCCGGAGTTCGCGCTCGCCGATGCCGAGCCGCCGCAGCACTTCCGGGTCGGCGTTGGTGGGGCGCTTGCACTCGGTGCAGACCTTGCGGACCAGCCGCTGCGCCAGCACCCCGATCACCGAGGCCGAGATGTTAAACGGCTCCACGCCCATCTCTTCCAGACGCGTAATCGCCCCCGGCGCGTCGTTGGTGTGAAGCGTCGCCAGCACCAGGTGGCCGGTCAGCGCCGCCTCGGTGGCGATCTTGGCCGTCTCGGTGTCGCGAACCTCACCCACGAAGATGATGTCAGGGTCCTGGCGCAAAAAAGCCCTCAGGGCGCGGGCGAAGGTAAAGCCCGCCACCGTATTGACCTGTGATTGGATGATGCCGGGAATCTCATATTCGATGGGGTCTTCGATGGTGGTGGTGTTCTTGTCGGGCCGGGCGATGCGCTTCAAAGTCGAGAAGCTGCTAAACGACTTGCCCGACCCGGTGGGGCCGGTCACCAGAAAGATGCCGTTGGGCTTTTCGATCACGTCGAGAAAGCGCTGGAAATTGTGCTCGGAAAACCCGAGCTGCTCGACTTCGGGAATGTTGCTGGCTTTTTGCAGCAGGCGCATCACGGCCTTCTCACCGTAGACGGTGGGCAGGGTCGAGAGACGCAGATCGAGGTCGATGCTGCCCTTCTTGAAGCGCACCCGGCCGTCTTGCGGCACGCGGCGCTCGGCGATGTCAAGGTTGCCCATGATCTTGATGCGGGCCAGCATGCTCTGGGCCGCGCCCCTGGGCAGCTCCATGTGTTCGCGCAGCGAGCCGTCGATGCGGTAGCGCACCCGCACGCTGTGCTCGGTGGGTTCGATGTGAATGTCCGAGGCGTCTTGCAGGGCGGCCTCACGGATCAGGCCGTCGATTACCCGCACCACCGCATTGTCGTCGAGTGACGAGAGGTCGACGCTCTCCTTTTCTTTGTCCTTCTGACGGCTGGACTTGGCCAGCTCCTCGTTGAGCTTGGCCATGTCCTTGTCGCCGAAGTACCGCTCGATCAGGCGCACGATGTCCTTCTCGGCCATCACGGCGGGCAGGATCTCGCGCCCGGTGATCAGCTTGAGGTCGTCGAGCGCGAACACGTTGCGCGGGTCTTTCATGGCAATGACCAGTGACTCGCCTTGCAGCCGCATCGGGACCACGGTGTAGCGCCGGGCGGTGGCCTCGGGAATCATCAGGGCGACCTTGGTGTCGGGCGGCGAGGTCACCGGATCGACGAACTCATACCCCAGTTGGGCGGCCAGCGAGCGCGCCAGCATCTCGGGGCTGAGCTTGCCCGACTGCACCAGGGTGTCTTCGAGTCTGCCGCCCCCAGCGTTCTGTTTGACCAGGGCCGCGTCGATCTCCTCGCTGCCCGCGAAGCCCAGGTCCATGATGACCTCGCCCAGCGGCTTGACCTTGCCCTGGCGGGCCTGCACCTGAAGCGCCTCGCGCAGTTGCGCCCGAGACAGAGTCCCCTGCTGCACCATCGCCTCGCCGAGTCTCCCCTTTTGCGGGTAGGCGCGGTCGATCAGGGTATCCACGTCGCTGGGCCGGGCCAGCATCAGCCTGACCTTGTGGCCGATCAATGCCTCGATGTCCTCACGCCGCCGCAAATCGCCGGTAATGACGCTGACGACGTTTCCATCCTGACTGACCGGCACCGAGGCCAGCCGCAGGGCATCGGCACGCAGCAGCAGCCCCAGCACCTCCTCGGTGGGCTGGTATTCACGGGTGTCGCGCACATACTGGCTGTCTTCCTGCTCAGCCAGCGTCTCGTAGAGCTGGTCTTCGGTCAGCAGCTTGGAGCCGAGCAGCACCGTACCGAGCGACACGCCGCTGCTGCGCTGCTGCTCCAGGGCCGACAGGACCTGCTCCTCACTGACGTAGCCGCGCGACACCAGGCGCTGGCCCAGCAGCGACAATCCCGACGCCCTGCTCTCGCTCAGCGCCGGAATGGGCAGGCCGAGTTCGGGGTAGAAGCTGGCAATCGCCCAGGCCACCTGCTCGCGCAGCGCCTGGTACGGCTCGATGATGTAGCCGCTCTCGTCTTCCATGGTCTCGATGGCGACGTTGTTGAGGGCGTCCACGAAGGCCACCCGCAGGGTGTCGTTTTCCAGCGCGAACGGCACCCCCTGGGCCTGCACCGCTGCCGAGGCCGGAATGCTGGCAATGGCATGCGGATCGGGCGTCAGGGCGGTGAGGTCGACCAGCGGCAGCCCGAAGGCTTCTTCCAGGGCGCGGGCGATGCGCTTCTCGCCCACGACGCCGCCGTCGATCAGGATATCGGCCAGGCGGCCTCCCACCTCGACGTGGCGGTCGAGCGCTTTTTGCAGGTCAGTGTCGTTGACGTAGCCCTGCTCCAGCAAGATGGCCCCGAGGCGGCGGTCTCCAATCGAAAGGGTCACAGTGTTTTCTCCGGTTTCATCTGGGTTCTCCTGTCTTTGCCGTACCAGTCGTGGCCGTAGCGTTTGAGGACCAGCCGCTCCAGACGGCGGGCCAGGTGGGTATGCGGCAGCGCGTTGTTGACAATCGGGTGCACCATGATGGTGTACATCCCGGCGATGTTGCCGCCCAGGATGTCGGTAAACAGCTGGTCGCCGACCATGCCGACCTGCGAGACCGGGAGCTGCATGGCGGCCAGCGCCCGGCGGTAGGAGCGTTGCAGCGGTTTGCCTGCCAGACCCACCCCCACGAAGTCGAGCTTGTCGAGCCAGAACTGCGCCCGCCTGGCGGTGGCGTTGCTGAGCAAATAGAGCTTGATCCCGGCGCGGCGCAGTTCGGCAGCCCAGGCGATGATCTCGGCGCGGTCCTCATAACTGCCGTAGGGAATCAGGGTGTTATCGAGGTCGAGCAGCAGCCCGCGCAGGCCGCGCTCCTCCAGAAAGGCCGGGGTGATCAGCTCCACGTTTTCGAGCAGTTCGCGGGGCCGCAGCAGGCCGCCGCCGGGCCGGGGCAGCGGAGACACACCGCCAATCAGATCGTTGACGCCGGGCATATCAGGCCCGCCTCAGACCGATCAGGGCCAGCATCCGCCCAGTGCGCCCGGCGTCGCGGCGGTGCGAGTAGAAGGCCGGCTCGAAGGTGCAGCGGCCAGAGAGCCAGATCTGCGGGTCCAGCAGGCCCGCCTCAAGCAGCACCTGCCGGTTGGCTCCAGCCAGGCCAAGCTGCCGCTCCTGGACGTGCGCGCCCAGACCTGCCGCCGTGAATTGCCCGGCCACGTCTGCGCCCACCTGGTAGCGCGCGGCACTGATGCCCGGTCCCACAGCGGCCCGGATGCGCTCGGGGCGTGCGCCGAGGCGCAGCATGGCCGTGACCGTCCGCGCCGCCACCCGCTCCAGCGTCCCCTTCCAGCCCGCGTGGGCCGCGCCGATCACGCCCGCCTCGGGGTCTTCGAACAAAATGGGGAAGCAGTCGGCGGTAAGAATGCCCAGCAACGTACCGGGGCGGTCACTCACCTGGGCGTCCGCCGTCTGGGTCACGTCCGGCTGGGCCTGCACCACGTCCGCGCCGTGAATTTGCCACAGTAGCGCCAGGTCCGGCGGCCCAAATCCCAGCGCGGCCAGGGCGCGGCGACGGTTCTCGGTGACGCTCTGCGGGTCGTCCTGCACGCCGCCGATGGCCCGGCCGTCCATATTCAGGCCGCCGCCGTCGTTCGGCGCAGCGTAGACGCCCTCCGAGACGCCGCCGAAACGGGTCGTGAAACTGTGAGGCGAAGTCAGGTTCGGGGCGTGAAGCATTAGAAGTTCAGTATGGCCAGGCATCTCTCACTGGATTCTGTCAAGACCGGGTAGTGGGGGGGGTGGCAGGGGTCACGGTGCCGAGAAGCCGACCCCGGACGCGCCTGCTAGCCTGCACCCATGACGCCCGAACGCTACGCCAAGATTCAGCGGGTGCTTGCCCTGCGCCAGCCCACCCTCACGGTGCTGATGGACGAGGTCAACAAGCCGCACAACTTCAGCGCCATTCTCAGAACCTGCGACGCGGTGGGCGTGCTGACGGCCCACGCCGTGCCGCCGAACAACGGCCGCGAATCCGGCCACCTGCCGACTTTCAATGCCACCTCCGGCAGCGCCGAGAAATGGGTGAACGTTCAGGCCCACCCGGACGCCGTGAGCGCCGTGCGGGCCTTGCAGGCGGGCGGGATGCAGGTGCTCGCCACCCACCTCTCGCAGCGCAGCGTGGATTACCGCGAACCGGACTACACCCGCCCGACCTGCCTGCTGCTGGGCGCGGAGAAATGGGGTGTGTCGGACGAGGCCGCCGACGCTGCCGACGCCAACATCGTCATTCCGATGTTCGGGATGGTGCAGAGCCTGAACGTCTCGGTGGCCGCCGCGACCATTCTGTTCGAGGCACAGCGCCAGCGCCTGGCCGCCGGACTGTACCAGCAGCCGCAACTGGCTGCGGCCGATCTGGCACGCCTGACGTTCGAGTGGGCCTACCCCGACCTTGCGCCGCTCTACCGTGAGCGCGGCGAAGCCTACCCAGCCCTCGGCGAGCGGGGGGAACTGCTTCCTTCCGGCGCTCCTCAGTCATGCTGAGAAGATGAGAGGGGCCTTGCTAAAACATGATGGTTTTCACAATCTGTCCAGGCAAAGTGATCTCTACACTGGAATCTGGACAGTCTGACGTTTTCAATCTCTGCCCTGGCTCCCTCTCCGGCGGTGGTGGGCATGGGCCGCACGCCCTCAGCTCTACCGTTTGGTTCTACTTGTTTCAGGAGGAATCCCTATGCCCGTATCTCTCACCAAAGGCGGCAACGTCTCGCTCAGTAAGGAAGCACCCGGCCTCAAGAAGATCAGCGTGGGTCTCGGCTGGGATACCCGCCGCACCGACGGGGCCGATTTCGACCTCGATGCGATGGTCTTCTTGGTCAATGACACGGGCAAGGTGCGCAACGACCAGGACTTCGTGTTCTTCAACAACAAGACATCGAGCGACGGCTCGGTGGTTCACCAGGGCGACAACCGCACCGGGGCCGGTGAGGGCGACGACGAGGTCATCAACGTGGACCTCGATAAGGTGCCCGCCGACGTGCAGAAGATCGTGGTCGCGGTGGTCATCTACGAGGGCCAGACCAGAGGCCAGAACTTCGGCATGGTCGAGAAGGCCTACGCCCGCGTGCTCAACGGCGACGGCGGTGCGGAGATCGCCCGCTACGACCTGACTGAAGACGGCGGCACTGTGACCGCCATGATCTTCGGCGAGGTCTACCGCAACGGCGGCGAGTGGAAGTTCAAGGCCATCGGCCAGGGCTTCAACGACGGCTTCCAGGCGCTGGTCAAGAGCTACGGCGTCAACGCCTGAGCGGAGCCCTTTACCAATCCCCACTGACGCCCCACTGCCCTCGCCTCACGGCGGCAGGTTTCGGGGCGTTCGCTTACCCCTTCTAGCCCCGGATTCAAAAGGAGCGCCATGCAACTCGCTACCGGCCAGCGCGTGCCGCTCGCCAGCCTGAACATCCAGCAGGACGTGGACCTGACCTTCAGCGTCTCCGGCTTGGCCAGCCGCTACGCCGCCGTGTGCTTTGTGCTCGGCGCGGACAGCCGACTGATCCAGCCCGACGCCACCGTGTCGCCCGCCCAGCCACGCAGTCATGACGGCGCAGTGACGTTCCAGGCGGAGCGCTTCAGGGTAGAGCTGGCCCGCCTGTCGCCCGGCGTGGAGCGGCTGGCCTTCGGCCTCGTGCCGGAGAACGGCGATCTGCGCGGAGTCGGGCGCGGCGAGGTCAGCCTCAGCGCCCCAAGTGGCCCGTCCGCCGCGAGCTGGACCTTCAGCGGCTCCGACTTCGGCAACGAGCGGGCCATCATCGCCCTCGAGCTGTACCGCCATCAGGGAGCCTGGCGACTGATGGTCAACGGACAGGGTTTCGCCGACGGCCTCGGCGGACTGATGCGGCATTTCGGCGGCAGCGGGGTGCCGGATCTGCGGCCCGCCGCGCCGCCCATCCCCACGCCTGCACCGCCGTCCCCACCCGCCCCGGTTCCCCAGCCTCCAACGGGCGGCCTCAACCTGTCGCGGCACGGACGCTCTGACGCGCCCACGCCGCTTGCGAGTCCGGCCAGCCCTCCGTCCGGCGGGGGGCCGCTGAGCCTCAACCGGAACGCGTCCGCGCCTGCCAGTTCCTCTTCAGCACGGCCCATCTCGCTCACCAAGATCACCCTCGACAAGCAGGGCCAGAGTGCGCGCATCAGCCTTCAGAAGGCCGGGACACAGCGGGTGCATGTCAACCTCAACTGGGACGCCAAGCCCACCAACGCGGCCCCCAGCGGTGGCGGCGGCTTCCTGAGCAAGCTGCTCGGCAGCGTGACCGGCACGAATGCGGCCGCCGACCTCGACCTGGGCTGCATGTATGAGCTGGCCAGCGGCGAGAAGGGGGTCATTCAGGCCCTTGGCGGCAACTTCGGCAACGCGGGCGGGCCGCCCTTCATCAAGCTCGATCAGGATGACCGCTCCGGTGCGTCGGCAGGCGGCGAGAACCTCTATATCGAGCGCCCCGACCTGATTTGCAAGGTGCTGATCTTCGCCTTCATCTACGAGGGTGCGGGCAACTTCAGCGAGGTCGGCGGACGGCTGAGCTTCAACGATCCGCAGGGCAACGAGATCAAGATGCAGCTCTCCAACCCCGCCGCCCTGCCGTTCTGCGCGGTGGCACTGGTACAGGCCCAGGGCAGCGAGCTGGTGATTACCAAGGAGGAGCGCTACTTCTCGGGCCACCGCGACTGCGACGAGGCGTTCGGCTTCGGGTTCAGCTGGAAGGCGGGGCGCAAATAATATGACCCAACTGCAAGCCGGTGAAAAACGTAAATTCTCGGACGTGGGCCTCACGAGTCCGCTGACTGTCACGGTGCGGCACGGCCTGGCGGGGCTGGACATCAGCGCCTTCGGCCTCAGTGCCGAGCGCAAGATGGCCGGGGACGACTACATCGCCTTTTACAACAACCCGCGCACGCCGCAGGGCGAGATCACGGCGCAGCTCGGCACAGATGAAGCCAACTTCAGCGTCGACCTCAGCAAGCTGCCGCCCACCATCGAGCGGGTGATGTTCACCGCGACCCACGACACTGCGCCTGTCGCCAGCGCCCCGCAGCTCCTGGTCACACTTGGCAGCGTCAGCTTCGATGCCAGGCCCGCCCTCAAGAGTGAGAAGGCGGCCATGCTGCTCGAACTCTACAAACACTCCGGCGAGTGGCGCGTCGGGGCCGTCGGGCAGGGTTTCAACGGCGGCCTGGGCGACCTGATCGTGTACTTCGGCGGCGAGGTGGAAGCGCCCGGCCAGGCCCCCGCCGTGCCAGCACCGCCCCCACAGCCCGCCGCTCCCGCCGTCAGCCTGAAAAAGCAGACCCAGGTCCGGCTCGACAAGGAAATTGCCGAAAAGGCCCCGCAGCTTCTCTCTCTGGTCAAGCAGGCCGAGGTCAGCCTCAAGAAGCGCGGGCTGGACGAACACACGGCGCGGGTGGCCCTGGTGCTCGACATCTCGGCCAGCATGAGTACCCTCTACCGTCAGGGCGTGGTGCAGCGGGTGGCCGAGAAGACCCTGGCGCTGGCCAGCCGCTTCGACGACGACGGGCGCATGGACGTCTTTCTGTTCGGCCTCCAGGCCCACGACGCGGGCGACATCGGCATCGAGGGTATCGCCGGGGCCGTCGAGCAGCTGGTGAAACGCTACCCGCTCGAGGGCGGCACCATGTACGCCCGCGCCATGCAGGAAGTCCGCAAACACTACTTCGGCGCTGCCAAACCCCGCAAGACCGCCCTGATGGAAAAGACACCCGTGTACGTCATCTTCATCACTGACGGCGAGACCTTCGACAAGAAGGAATCCGAGGCGCAGCTCAAGGAGGCCAGTCTGGAGCCGGTGTTCTGGAAGTTCGTGGGCGTGGGCCGCGAGAAGTTCGCGTTTTTGCAAAAGCTGGACGATCTCTCGGGCCGCTTCATCGACAACGCCGACTTCGTGCAGATCGAGAACATCGACACCTTGCCTGACGGCCAGCTTTACGAGATGCTGCTTCAGGAATACGACAGTTACCTGACCAATGCCAAGCGGCAAGGGCTGCTGGGCTAAAGCTGTTGAGTTAACGACACTTAAACGAGCGGCGACAACTTTTCATTCTCACACCCCGTAATGCTGTACGTTGACGGAACCGCGATTTCACCGTCTCAACCCTTTTCCCAGGAGGAAACAACCATGCCCATTACACTCGCCAAAGGCGGCAACCTCTCGCTGAGCAAAGAAGACCCCAACCTGACCCAGGCCATTCTGGGCCTCGGCTGGGACGTCAGGAGCACCGACGGCCAGGACTTCGACCTTGACGCCAGCGCCTTTTTGCTGAACGCTTCGGGCAAGGTTCGCGCCGATTCCGATTTCATCTTCTACAACCAGATGCGGAGCACCGACGGCTCGGTGCAGCATACCGGCGACAACCGCACCGGAGCCGGTGAGGGCGACGACGAGCAGATCAAGATTGACCTCTCGAAGGTGCCCGCCGACATCCAGACCGTCTCGTTCACGGTCACCATCCACGATGCTGAGGCCCGCCGCCAGAGCTTCGGGCAGGTCCGCAACGCCTTCATCCGGCTGGTCAACGAGAAGTCCAACAACGAGATCGTGCGCTTCGATCTGGGCGAGGACTTCTCCACCGAGACCGCCGTCATCTTTGCCGAGATCTACCGCAACGCGGGTGAGTGGAAATTCCGCGCCGTTGGGCAGGGCTTCGCGGGTGGTCTGGGCGCACTGGCCCGCAACTACGGCATCAACCTGTAACGCACAGAGTAACGCTTCCAGCGATTTCTGCTTCATCTGCCACTGAGTAAACTATGATTCAAGCCTTCGCCGCAACGCGGGATTAATTTCCGCCGCGCGGCGTTTGTGGTGGAAACTAGCGCCGGAACACCGCGCCGCAGCGCGTCACATTCGTCAAAGTTGGTTGGCTGCGGCGCGAGGCCCAGCAGGGAGTAATCACAGCTATGGGCAACACCATCACGAGGGAATTTAGTTTTGCAGGCATCATCACGGTCATCGCCGTGGCGCTGGCGGCCTGGTACGGCCATTACACCGGGGGCTGGGAGCGTGCCTTCAATGACATGCTGCTGGTGCTGGTGCTGGGCATCATGGAGATCTCGCTGAGTTTCGACAACGCCGTCATCAACGCCTCAGTCCTCAAGAACATGTCGGCCAAGTGGCAGCAGCGCTTTCTGGTGTGGGGCATTCTGATCGCGGTGGTGGGCATGCGCCTCATCTTCCCGATTCTGATTGTGGCGCTGAGCGCCGGGCTGGGCTTCATCGAGGTGGGCAAGCTGGCCCTCAGCAACCCCGAGCAGTACGCTCTGGAACTCGAAAAAGCTTCGGTGACCATCAGCGCGTTCGGCGGCGTGTTTCTGCTGATGGTGGCGCTCAATTACTTCATCGACACCGAGAAGGACGAGCACTGGCTGATGCCGGAAAGCCGCCTGGCCGGGCTGGCCCGCGTGGAAGCCGTGCAGATCGTCATCGCCATGCTGGCCCTGATGGGCGTCACCTTTTTTCTGGTGCCGATCGAGCAGCGCCTCACCGCGCTGGCGGCGGGCATCGTGGGCCTGCTGATCTACCTGGCGGTCAACGCGCTGGGCGGCCTCTTTGACGTGGACAACATGGCGGCCAGGGCAGGCGCGGCGGGCTTCGCCTCGTTTCTCTATCTGGAAGTGCTGGACGCCAGCTTCTCGCTCGACGGCGTGATCGGGGCATTCGCCATCACCAAGGAAATCGTGATCATCGCGGCGGGCCTGGCGATTGGCGCGGTCTTCGTGCGCTCAATCACCCTGTTTCTGGTCCATCAGGGCACGCTGTCGCAGTACCGCTTCCTGGAACACGGCGCGCACTACGGCATCTTCGCGCTGTCACTCATCATGCTCTACACCATGAGCGGCGCGCACGTTCCCGAGTTCATCACCGGCCTGATTGGCGTGGCCTTCATCGTGGCGTCCATCCTGTCCAGCCTGGCCGCCAACCGGCGCGGGGGCACGGCCAGCTAGCTTCTCTCTTGTGATTCGAGGAGCCGGAGCCAGCACGCTGCTGAGTCCGGCTCCTTTTTGCTGCACCCGCAGGCGCTAGCATTCCCACATGACTCCCCGACTGATCTTCGCGCCCGGCCTCGGCGGCGGCAGCCCGCAGCACTGGTACAGCCTCTGGCAGCAGAAGTTCGGCGGCGTGCGTGTGGAGCAGGACGACTGGAACGCGCCCACACCTGAGACCTGGGCCGCCCGCCTGAGCGACATGGTGGAGGCGACGCCCGGCGAGGTGGTGCTGGTGGGCCACTCCGCCGGGGTGCTGACCATCGTGCAGTACGCCCATCTCTACCCGGTGCCGGAGCGGGTGCGTGGGGCCATTCTGGTGGCTCCCGCCGATCCGGAACAGCCGGGCACGCTGGAGGCGCTCAGGCCGATGGCCCCGCTACCGATGCAGCCGCTGCCCTTTCCGGCGCTGGTGATCGCCAGCGAAAACGACCCCTACGTTTCATTTGAGCGCGCCGCCGCCTTTGCTGAAGCCTGGGAAGCCGAGCTGGTCACGGTGGGCGAGGCCGGGCACCTCAACGCCGAGAGCGGACACGGCGAGTGGGAAGACGGCGAGATTCTGCTGGGCGAGGCGCTCCACGCCTGGACGCCGCCGGACATCGTGCACTTTTAGGAGAAGGTTTTTCGGAGGCATCAAGCCAGCAAAAAACCGCCCCCGAAGGAGCGGCCCATTGATTTGAAATGGTTCAGTTGGTGCCGACGGCGCTCTCGACGTGCTTGTTGAGCAACTGCTCGAAGGCCCGTTTGGGCTGCGCGCCCACCACACCCTCCACCGGCTGGCCGTCCTTGAACAGAATCACGGTGGGAATGCTCATCACGCGAAACTGCATGGCCGTCTGCTGGTTGTCGTCCACGTTCAGCTTGCCGACCTTGACCTTGCCCTCATACTGCCCGGCGATTTCCTCGATGACCGGGGCCACCATCCGGCAAGGGCCGCACCAGGGGGCCCAGAAGTCCACCAGGGTCAGCCCGCTCTCGATCTCGCTCTTGAAGTTGCTGTCGCTCAGCTCTACGGGTTTCATATCAACAGTGTACGTCGCCTCACCTGTAATGACATGTGTGACAGGTTGGTTTTGGTCCCTCACGGTCTTGAGCGGTCCTTTAGTTGCTGGCGGGACGGGGGTGAAGGCAGGCAGACTGAGCAGGTGAGCGGTTCAGAATTTCGAGCGGGCGCGCGGCTCTTCAACGGGGGCCACTGGTGGGAAGCCCACGAAGCCTGGGAAGCGCGCTGGCTGCTCGCGCGCGGCGACGAGCGGGCCTTCCTCCAGGCGCTGATTCTGCTGGCCGCCGCGCTGCACAAACGCTGGGCGCACGGCAGCCTGACCCACCGCAACTTCGACAAGGCCGACAGGTACCTCCAGGCGTTGCCCCCACACTACGGCGGCGTGGACCTGGTCAGTCTGCGCGGCGAGGTGTGGACTGCACTCCAGCAGCCCGGCTTGCGGCCCCAACTGCCGCTGGACGGCTGAGGCGTTCCTGAACACCTGGCACGCCTGAACACAAACCCGCTATCCTGTGGTTTGCGCCAGCGGCCCTCCCCGGCTGCTCTGCCTGGCTGCACTTCTACCGTGCTTGCTATTCGAGACTTCTCTATTCAAGCCCTATTTCAACATCGTATTGGCCGTGCGGCTGCCCAGTGAAGCCCCCACCCGGCAGGCTAACCCCGGAGCACCGCTGCGGCCCGGAGGACGTATGGAACACCCTGAGCGGATCGGCCTGTTTATTGACGGAGCCAACGTGTACGCCGCCGCCAAGCGGCTCGGCTGGAATTTTGATCACCGCAAGATCCTGGAGCACTTCGCCGGCCTGGGACGGCTCTACAACGCCTTTTACTACACCGCCGTCCCCACTCCGGTGGACGACAAGCAAAAGCGCTTCATCGACGCCCTGACTTACATGGGCTACACCGTGCGGACCCGCACCCTGCGCGAGAACACCGACGAGCACGGCGACACCCACCGCCGCGCCAACCTCGACATCGAGATCGTGACCGATCTGCTGACCACTGCCGACCTCTACGACGTGGCCGTGCTGCTGACCGGCGACGGCGACTTCGAGCGCCCGGTGGAAGCGCTGCGGACGCGCGGCAAGCGGGTGATCGTCGCCTCGATTCCCGAGATGACCAGTTACGAGCTTCGCAACGCCGCCGACGAGTATGTGGATTTCAAGGACATCCGCGCCGCCGTGGAGCGCCCCGGGTACCGTCTGCCCAGCGAGGGCGGCAACGCCAGCCGGGACACCACCGCCCGTACCGAGCGCACCGAACCGCGTCCCTTTTATGTGAGCAGCGCCCTGGACACCGAAGATGACCGCTGAATCGGCCCTAACCCCCACCCCAGCTGCCAATGCCGCTGGCCTGCCGCTGGCCCTGGACGCGGTGGGCGGCGATCACGGAGCCGTGCCGAACGTTGACGGCGCGGTGCAGGCGGCCAGAGCCGGGGTACGGGTCATGCTGGTGGGCGACCGGGTCAAGCTGCACGCCGAACTCAGCAAGTACCCCGGCGCGGCGGGCCTGCCGCTGGAAGTCGTGGACGCGCCGGACGTGATCGGCATGGACGAGCACGCCAGCGACGTGCGCGGACGCAAGGACGCCAGCATCAACGTGGCGGCCCGGCTGGTCAAGGACGGCCAGGCGGCAGCGCTGATCAGCATGGGCCACAGCGGCGCGACGATGGCCGCCTCGCTGCTGATCCTGGGGCGGCTGCCGGGCATCGACCGCCCCGCCATCCTGACCCACATTCCGGCCAAAACCGGCACGGTGGCGCTGCTCGACGCCGGAGCCAACGCCGACGTGAAGGCCACGTATCTGGCGCAGTGGGCGCGGCTGGCCAGCACCTACCTCAAGGTGGTGGAGGCGCGCGAGAACCCGACGGTGGGCCTGCTGAGCATCGGCGAGGAAGACCACAAGGGCAACGCCGTGACGCTCGAAGCCCACGCCCTGCTGCGCCAGCAAGCAGGCATCAACTTCTACGGCAACGTGGAGGGCGGCGACCTCTTCAAGGGAACCACCGACATCGTCGTGACCGACGGCTTTACCGGCAACATCGTGCTCAAGCTGGCCGAGGGCGAGGCGCGGGTGCTGTTCGGCTGGATCAGGGAAGCCCTGGGCAGCAGCGCCCGCAGCAAGCTGGGCGGCCTGTTGGTGCGCGGCGGCCTGAGGACCGTGGCCGAGAAGATGGACCCCGGCACCTACGGCGCGAGCATCTTGCTCGGCGTGCGGGGCCTGAGCTACATCGGGCACGGCAGCGCCGACGCCAGGGCCGTCAAGAATGCCCTGCTACGGGCCGCGCGGGCACACCAGTCGCGCCTGATCGAGCGCCTGAGTACCGAGCTGAGCGGGCCGAGCTGAGTAGGGATCTGCCGGGCAGCTGACCGCCAGCCCAACTCTTGAGCGGCCCACTGTCGACCCGCTCATCAACCCATGAGAGGCTGGGCCACATGCTCGACCTTCTCATCGCTCAACTCTCCAAACCCTGGGTGTGGCTCAAGGTGGTGGCGGTGCTGCTGGCCACTTACGCCGTCTGGCGGGCCGGGCAAAGCCTGTTGCGGCTGCTCAGGCCGCACGTCGGCCGCAGCCTGTTGAGACTGATCAAATGGCTGTGGCTGGCCGTCTGCCTCTTCTCGGCACTCTCGGTATCGGTCTACGCCGTGTATGTGCCGGTACCGATTCTCTTCGACGCCGGGCAGATCATCACCTCCTGGTTCCGGGACAGCGCCGGGCAACTGGTGGTCATCGTGGCGCTGGCCCTCATCAGTTGGCGGCTCATCAGCAGCCTGTCGGCACGGATCGTGCCGGGCGACGAGTTCAACCGCCGGGCGGTGCGGCTCTCGACCCTGCGCGGCGTGGTGGAAAGCACTTTGAGGGTCATCATCGTGCTGATCGCGGCCATCAGCGTCTTGCAGGCCATCGGCATCAACGCCACCACCCTGCTGGCGGGGGTCTCGGTGTTCGGGCTGGCGGTGGGCTTCGGTGCGCAGAGCCTGATCAAGGACGTGTTCAACGGCTTTTTCATTCTGCTCGAAGACCAGTACGGAGTCGGCGACGTGATTGCCGTCAATAGCGGCTCGCTGAGCGGCAATGTCGAGAAACTCAATCTGCGGGTCACGGCGCTGCGGGCGCTCGACGGCACGGTGCATATCGTACCCAACGGCCAGATTCAGACCGTCAGTGTGAGCAGCAAGGACTGGTCGCGGGTGGTCGCCACGGTGGACGTGACCTACACGGCCAACATCAATGAGGCGCTGCGGGTACTCGAACAGGTCTCTCAGGGCCTCTACGCCGACCCCGAATGGCGCGGCAACTTTCTGGACGGGCCGGAGGTGCAGGGCGTCACCAACCTGGCCGCCGACGGCATCGAGTTGCGGGCACTCTTCAAGGTGCAGCCCAAGACCCAGTACGCCCTGCACCGCGAGTTCAACCGCCGCATCAAGATTGCCATGGATCAGGCGGGCATCGAGATTCCCTTTCCGCAGCGCACCATCAGTATGGGCGACGCGCCGATCTCGATCCGGCTGGTGCGTGACCAGCCCAAACCCGATCTGTCCAAGCAGGAGATCAGCGCCCCACACCCGCGCCCCGGCGAGAGCCGCGACCCGGAGAGCGAGGAGGCCCGGGACTAGAGCAGTGTCGGCGCGCGGTATCCGCTCCAATCAGACGTTTTGTAGTGCCGCCGTCATCAAGGCTTGCAGCTTCTGGCGCACCACCGCCTGATCCTCACGCAGCTTGACCACGCAGCCGAGCGTTTCCTCCACGACCTCCGGCGTAAGGGCCGCGTGATGCAGGGCCACCAGGGCCTCGACCCAGTCGAGTGTCTCGGCAATGCCGGGGGTTTTGGCCAGCGGCAGGGCGCGCAGGTAAGCCGCCGCGCCGACCACCTGGCGGGCCAGCCGCCCCTCCACACCCGGCAGGCGCGTCCGCACGATGTCCAGCTCAGCCTCGGGCGTGGGGTAATCGACCCACAGGTACAGGCAGCGGCGGCGCAGGGCGTCACTCAGGTCGCGCTCGCGGTTGCTGGTCAGAATGACGTGGGGGCGGCTCCTGGCCGTCACGGTACCGAGTTCGGGAATGCTGACCTGCCACTCGGCCAGCAGTTCGAGCAAGAAGGCCTCGAACGCCTCGTCAGCCCGGTCCACCTCGTCGATCAAGAGCACCGGGGCCACGTCCTGGCTGATGGCGTCGAGCAGTGGGCGGCGCAGCAGAAACTCGGGGCGGTAGAGGTCTTGCTCGCTCTCGCGCTGGCCCTGGCCTTCCAGCAAGCGCAGATGCAGGAGCTGGCGCGGGTAATTCCACTCGTACAAAGCAGACTGGGCATCGAGGCCCTCATAGCATTGCAGCCGGATCAGCGAAGTGCCCAGCGCCGATGCCAGCGCTTTGGCGGCCTGGGTCTTGCCGACGCCCGCCGGGCCTTCGAGCAGGAGCGGCTTGCCCAGCAGCGTCACCAGCCGCAGGGCGGTGTTCAGGGCCGGGGAAGGCAGGTAGCCGGTGGCCGCAAGGGCCGCGCCGAGGTCGGCTGAGGGTGATGACATGGTTGCCGCTCAGGGTAGCAGGCGCTGGGCTTCTCAACTGCGGGCCGCTAAACTAAAGGCCATGAACAGTCCGGTCTGGGGCGTGGTGCTGGCAGCGGGACTGAGTCGCCGCCTGGGGCAGCCCAAGCAACTGCTGGCGCTCGGCGGCGAGACGCTGGTGCGCCGGGCCGCCCGCGCCGTACTGGCAGCGGAGTTTGCGGGCGTGGTGGCGGTGGTGCCGCCAGGCGAGCTGGGCATCCGGATACGCGCGGTACTGGCTGACCTGCCGCTGGTTTTCACCGAATGCCCCCGACCCGACCTCGGTTTATCGGAGAGCTTCCGGGCGGGCCTGGCGGCGCTGCCCGGCGGAGTAGCGGCAGCCCACTTCGCGCTGGCTGACATGCCCTTCGTGACGTCCCAGCATCACCGGGCGGTGCTGGAGCTGTTCCGGGAAACGAACGCACCGCTGGTGCTGGCCCGCTACGGCGCTGAGGGCGTGCGCGCTCCGCCGCACCTGTTCCGGGCCGATCTGTTCGGCGGTTTTACCCAGTCGGGCGACCACGGCCCCAAGCACCTGATCCGCGAGTACAGTGCGCAGGCGGCCTGGGTGACGCTGCCTTCGGCAGCGCTGCGCGACGTGGACACGCCGCAAGATTGGGCGCGGCTGACGGATCAGGCTGGAAGTTGACGCCATGCTGCGGGGCATGGTGGTGGGGGAAGTCGAAACCTGCCCTCACGGCCCAACGTTCAGCGTCCCCACGTCCACCGCTGTCTGGTCCGGCCCCAGGGTGACGGTGGCCTTCGCACCCGGCTCGCCCACCTCGCCGCCCAGGCCGTTGCCGCTGCGGTCAAAGCCTGCCAGCACCTGAAACGCGCCGTCCGGCAGGTAGGCGTTGAAGCGGCCCGCGTTGTCGAGCGGCGGCGTGAAGGTGCTCGCCTCGCCCAGAATGCTCAGCGTGAAGACGTTGCTGACAGCGGGCGCGCCCAGGGCCGCCGCCGCATTGATGACGCCGAAACCCGTATCGTTGTCGCGGCCCGGCACGCCGAGGTCGGTGGCGGTGGCCTCAATGCGCTGCAAGGCTGCCGCCGGGGTACTGACCACACCCTTGCTGAGCAGCAGCGCCACCAGCGCGCTCACCTGCGGCGTGGCCTGCGAGGTGCCGGACTCGAACTGGTAGGTGGGTTGATTTTTCTGGTAATCCCAGGAGGTCGAGAAAACCGAATCGGACACCGGCTTGCCACCGAGCATCAGGTTCATGTTGAAGGTGGGGTTGCTGGGATCGGCCCCACCGTACGCGGCCAGCGCCACCTGGGGATAGCTCTGGCTGTACTCGGCGTGCAGCGGCAGGCCGCCCACATCGGGCCGCACCGAGGCCACGCTAACGGCCCCCGCGCAGGCCGCCGGATAGTACGGCTGGGTGCCGCCGCCGTTGCCCGCCGCCACGACCACCAGCGATCCCCGCTGGGTGGCGTCGGCGATGGCGTCGCACAGCGGCTGAGCCTCGGCCACACTGATCGGACCGCCCAGCGACAGGTTGATGACCTGGGCCGGGTGCGGGTTGGTGTACGTCACACCCTGAACCGTCACCGGCTGGCCCGCAGCGTAGTTGACCGCCAGCGCCACGTCTGACTCCGAGGCGTTCCCGAAGCGGTCGATCGCCCGCACCGGCAGCACCTTGATGGGTGCAGTCAGGGCCGCGCCCACCACGCCGCTCTCGCTGCATCCGGCACAGGGCGAGGCGAAGGTGCCCTCGCCTGCCACGATGATGCCGCTGACGTGGGTGCCGTGGCTGCCGTCCACGCCCGCTTCACCGGGGTCGGTGGGATCGGTGTCGGGGCCGAAGGTGTCGCTGGTCACCAGGTCGAGCGCGCCCTCGCTGCTTTTCCACAGCCGCCCGGCCAGGTCAGGGTGGTCGAAGCGCACCCCAGTATCGATCACCGCCACCGTCACCGGCTTGAGGTAAGGCGTGGTCTTCATGTCGCGCCACACCGCGCCGTAGCCCATCAGGCGGTAGGCATACTGCAAGGGCGCGTACTGGTCGGCGGGCGCGTAGGGGGCCTGCACGTCGAGCGCCTGGCCCGAACCGGGCTGGGTTGGGAGGTTCTGGGCACGCAGTACGGCGTTCGGCACCGCGTACTCGACGTTCGGATCGGCCCTGAGCGCCGTGAGGGCCGTCGCCTGGGCCTGGGCCTGGGCCTGGACGTTCTGGGCTTGCAGGATCTGACTTTGCGGGGTCCGACTTTGCAAGAACTGAGGCTGCACGACCAGGGTGCGGCCTGAATACGAGTTCAGGCCCAACGACTGCGCCCTGAACAATCCAGTTCCAGAAAACCCGTTTCCTCTCAGGGCCGCCGCAAAGGCCGCGTCCGTTTTGTATTTGACGATGATGCCCTGGGCGCTCGGCTGGGGGCCGGGCTGGGCATTCACCCGCAGCGGCGCGGGCGTGGGCAAAGCCTGTCCCAAAGCGGCGGCCACGCTCACCTGACCGCTGAGGTGGTAGAGATCGGCGCTCACGGTCAGGGTCGCGCTGCCCGCTGCGCCAGCGGGCGTTTGCCAGCCCAGTTTGACCGGCGTGCTGAGCCGCACCTGATCGGCGGTGTGCGGCGCGCCCGCGCTGCGGTTGATGCGGAAGGTGGTCTTCACGTCGCCGCTGCCGCTGCTGGGCGAGGCGGTGAGCCAGGCGGGCAGGCCGCTGATGAGCCAGCTTCCCTGAAAGGACGCCTGATACGTGGCGCTCAAAGCAGGTCCGGCGACCACCACCGCGTCACTGAGAGCACTGGGCGGGGCCGGTTGGGGGCAGGCGGTCAGCAGGGCGCTCAGGCCCAGCAGCGCAGTCAGGTTCAGGCGGTTCATCTGGCCTCAGCATGCCGCTTTTCGGCTGACGGGGGATGAACCAGATTGCCGGGCTTGCCTCCGCATTGACCTGCGGGGCGGGCGGTGCGGCACAATACCCGGCATGCCAAGCGGGCGCGTTCACAACATCATCAATACGGCGACTTACGGCGTGATCGCCGCCGCCGCCGTATGGGGCAGCCAGCAGCAACTGATCGTCATTACCCCGGTGCAGGGCCTGGCCTTCAGCGCTGCCTACGCCGCCGGAACCTTCCTGCTCTCTCCTGACCTCGATCTGGCCGAGGGCCGGGTGGACAGCAAGCGGCGCTGGGGCTGGCTGGGCTTCGTGTGGGTGCCGTATGGCCGGATGTTCAGTCACCGGGGGCTGTCACACACCTGGCTGCTGGGACCGCTGACCCGGCTCGTCTATCTGGGCCTGATGCTGACCATCGTGTGGGCGCTTCTCAGCGCTGTGTGGCCTGCTTTGAAGTGGCCTCCGCTCGGCCCGTCAGAATTCAACCTGACCTGGCTGCTGCCGCTGGCGCTGGGCTACTACGTCAGCCAGTGGTTGCACCTGATTGCCGACGGCGTGCGGCCCGACCACGGCATGCGGCGCGGTCAGCAGAAATTCAGGCAACTGCGCGGCAAGGCGCGTCGGTTGTCCCCCCAGAAATCGGGCCGCTGGAAATAACCCTGACCTGTGATTCACTCATTCGCCGCCCCCGGCACATCTGCCCCGGGACCCCGGCGCTATGCTCACCCACATGCGCGCTTTATTGCTGCTCGCCCTCGGTCCGCTGCTGCTCAGCGCCTGCTCGTCCAAAGGAATCACCCAGGTGCGCGCCCAGGTGCGGGGCTGGTCCGGCGGCGCGGGGCAAATCAGGGTGCTGGCCCGAGATCAGACGGTGCTGGCCAGCACCAGCCTCGACAGCGCGGGCCGCTTTACCCTGCCGCTGCCGAGCGCCCAGGCACTGTCGCCTTTCCTGCGGCCCAGTCTGCTGGCAGACACGCCGCCGAATTGCACCAGCAGCGTCACGTCCAGCGATCCGGCAGCCCAGTTTTATCAGATCAATCAGCTCAGCGCCTTTCCGGCGAGTGGCACCGTTCCCCTGCCCCTGGTGAGCCAGACCCGCAGCGACAATCCGGGCGGGGCCCAACGCCTTGACCAGCGCACCCTGATCTACGCCAGCACGGCGACGCGGGTGCAGGGCGAACGGCGCTGCCCGGTCACGCCCGCATCCGGGGCGGCGGCGCAGGCCACCACCAGCTTCGCCCTCAATCTCAAGGCCGGGTGGAATTACGCCGTGAGCCATCAGGGTCAGGATGCTGGCGGCACCGGCACCGCCCGGCTGGAAAGCGTGGGCGACGACGGCTTCGAGGGCTGGGCAGCCCTGTAAGAGCTGGAGCTACTTGGGGGCCCGCTGCCGCTTGCCCTTACGTTTGGCCGCTTCCTTCTCGGCACGCATCCTGTCCTGATACTGCTTGGCGGTGTCTTCCATCAGTTGCGCGCCCTGCTGATCGACAGCACGCTGCAACTCGATCAGGGTGCGCCCGCTCATGTTGCGAAGCTGCGCCTCGATCTGCTTCTCGATGAACTTGTAGCGGATGGTCGCGTTGGTGCTGAGCGTGACCTCGGTGCCGCCGGGAATGTTCTTGAAGACCCAGCCCTGGGTGTACCTTTCCAGTGGCCCGAACGGCTTGAGCGCTTCCCAGCCGCCACGAAACGGAGCCTGAATCTGGCCGTACTTGGCGGTGTATGACAACCCCAGCAGTCGGCGCTCCAGCTTGATTTTGACCAGCGAGCCGCTGATGAGCTTCTCGTCGCCCACATAGCTGGCTAAGCGGATATTGGGGTCCCAGCGGGTGCGGCGCTTGGGGTCAAGCGTCAGCCGGAACAGCACGTCGGGCCGCGCCCGGATGACGATGGTGTCTTTGAAACTGAGGGTCTGGGACATGATCTGCCCACTCTAGCGCCTGACGTGAAGGCGATCCCTGACCTCGCCGCGCAGGTGCTCCAGCGCCGCCTCAGCCAGCGCGGGCGCGGCGGCAGGCACCTCCAGGCCCAGCTCCAGCGGCACCCAGCTCACGCAGCCGAGCATCTCGGGCGTCTCGCTGATCGTCAGCGGTGGCGTCAAGGGAAAGACGCGCAGCACCAGGGCGTGCAGCCAGGGCCGATTGCGGTAGTGAAATCTCCGCTCGACGGCGGCGGCATTCAGGGCTTGCAGGTCTTCGAGCGCCAGCACCTGCTCCAGCGATTCGATCTTGTAGACGTCCAGCACCTCGGCGCGGGCGGGCAGGGCGATCTGGCCCGGCATAGGGTCGGGGCGCAGCAGCGGCTGAAACTCGGGGCGCAGTTCCGCCGGGTTCTGGTGTAGGAAGGTGGGATAGAGCAAAAACGCCCGGTGCTCGGCCTCGAAGCCGCCGTGCGTTTCCATGATGCCGCCTTTGCGGAGAATCACGGCGGTCTGGCCGCTGGTGAGGGCCTGGGCCTGGGCGTCCCATTCTTTGAGGGCGGGGAGGGTCATGGGGAGAGGGTAGCGGAAAAGAACGAACTTAAAGTGGCAGACGGACCCAGAGAAATGAGGGCCGCCCAGTAGTTACGACTTGGACTTGATTGATGTAGACACTGAACTAGGACAGATACATAAAGCCACCGCAAATAGGGGTTGACAACTGATGAGCAGGTATGAAAATGGGACGGTGTTATGGGCCGTCCCGATCTCAGTTTACCGCCGATCCCCAGCAGCTTCCAGCGCCTCACGACCTGGCTGAGCCCACAGATGCCAGAGAAATTGATCCATCGCCACGAGAAAATTTCGGATGCACAATTGGTGGCCGTCGCGGTGCTCCAGCACCTCCATAAAGCGGTGTATTTCAGCCGCTGGTGGGCGATGTTGAAGACCAATTTCTTTCCGTGGTTCCCCTCAGAAGTCCAGGCGCGGGTGCGCCTGGAGCGCTTGACACCCGTCATTGAGCGCGTGAGCGTTGAAGTCGAGCAACTCGACTTCAGTGTGATCGATTCCGCACCGCTGCCCACTTGCCTCTTCAAGCGGGCAAAACGCTGCAAATTTCCAGGTGCCGCGTATGGGTTTAGCACCGCTGGGATGGTGTATGGATACAAGGTACATGCCTGGACGACGCTGAACGGCAAGATTGCCAAATATGAACTGCACCCAGCCAACGTCCACGACTTCGTCGTTGGCTGTGAGATGAATGTTGACTGGCCCGCCTATGGTGGGCCAAAGCAAATTGGGGACAAGGGCTATCAATCTGGAACGTACCGCACACCGCCGAAAACGAACGCCAAGACGCCGGACCCGCGTTGGAAGGAAGAGTATGCTGCCGCCCGCAAGATCATCGAATCGGCCTTCTCCGTTCTCGTGGGCGCGGGGTTGCGCTGGGGGCAGGTCAAAACCAAGTTGAGCTTGCGGCGGAAAGTCGCCCTGGCCGTGCTCGCCTACAATCTCAAGTTTCGTGATATCGACCTTTCACCATAATCCGATGCTCAGGTCAGCCCCTATTCGCGGTAAAGCCGGTAGCCAATAGGTCTGATCCGCTGGCATTACCGAAATGATTATAATATCCAAGAGAAGATTTATTATGGTAAAGCCTTAACTGCTCTTGATCGTACTCCATTTTTTATTCATTACACTAGAGAGTCTATAGCTAACAAAAAAGCCGTCCCGGAGGACGACCTTATTATTAAACTATAAGTTACTTAGCGGCGACTACAGTGAGTGGGCTCTTGCCAGTGCTGCCACCATCGTAGGTGACGACAGTCGTGTAGGTGGCAGCGGTACTAGTGCACGTAACATCCGTGATCGGAGCAGGAGCATTCACAGACGCAGTGGGGGTAGCATTACCTGATGCTACGGTGACGACCTTGCTAGCGAGGGTGCAGGTAGCATCTGCACCAGTCGAGTTTGGATTGCCGACTTCCATAGCAGCCATCGCGGTGAGCACTTGGCGGGCCACGGCTGCAGCTGCCACATCGTTGGCTTTGGCGCGAGCACCCAGCAGGTTGGGGATCAAAACGGCGGCCAGGATGCCGATGATGGCGATGACGATGAGCAGCTCGATGAGGGTGAAGCCCTGGGTACGGTTCTTGTTATTCATGCTGTTCTCCTGGGTAGCGCTCGCAGAAAGAGAATTAAATAGCTGCGTTCGCCTGTTGCTATTGCGGCGGCGTCGGTGTCTCCTTCGCTGCTGAGTGAATGGTAAACGCCGCACTCTTACACAGCTCTTACGATCTGAGGCTGTGGTGGCCTGCCCTCGACCAGTGAGACCGGAGCCGTCTCAGCGCACGTTTTCCCTCTCCCCCTGGTCTGCACTGTCGACGACGGGAGTGTATGTCTGACAAAGACCAGCAGGCTTCCCACCCCGCCCCCGCAGGTGCTACACTGCCCTCCGCATTGCTGGCGTAGCGCAGCGGCGACGCTCGAACCTGGTCAGGGCCGGAAGGCAGCAGCCATAAGAGATGATCGCTGGGTGCCGTTACTCACCGGCAATGCTTTTTCGTGCCTGTATTTTTGGTCCCCGCAGAGGGGCGAACGTCGCCGCATCAGCGCACGTTTTCAAGGCAGACCCGCGCTAGAATGCCCGGCATGAGTGTTATTCCTTATGTGATCGAGCAGACCGGGCGCGGCGAGCGGATGTACGACATCTACTCGCGCCTCCTCAAAGACCGCATCATCTTCCTCGGCACGCCGATTGATTCGCAGGTCGCCAACACCGTCGTGGCGCAGCTTCTGCTGCTCGATTCGCAAAACCCCGAGCAGGAAATTCAGATGTATATCAATTGCCCCGGCGGCGAGGTCTACGCGGGCCTGGCGATGTACGACACCATGCGCCACATCAAGGCCCCCATCAGCACCATCTGCGTGGGCATCGCCATGAGCATGGGCAGCGTGCTGCTGATGGCGGGCAACAAGGGCAAGCGCCACGCCCTGCCCAACTCGCGCATCATGATCCACCAGGGGTCCAGCGGCTTCCGGGGCAACACCCCCGACGTGGAAGTGCAGGCCAAAGAGACCCTCTATTTGCGCGACAAACTGGTCAATATCTACCACCAGCACACCGACCTGCCCAGCGAGAAGCTGCTGCGCGATATGGAGCGCGACTACTTCATGTCGCCGGAAGAGGCCATGAAGTACGGCCTGATCGACTCGGTGGTCGAGAGCAGCCGCGAACTGGAGAAGGCTTGAACCGCCGTCTGTTCCTCATAAATTTGGTGCTCTCTATACCTGTAAAGGAGGCCGCCCGTGGCTGACCGTTGTTCGTTCTGTGGCCGCAGCCACCCCCAAATCGTCCAGCTCATCGAAGCTCCGGGCCGCACCGCCTTCATCTGCAACGAGTGTACCGAGCGCGCCTTCGATCTGGTCAAGCAGCAGCGCAAGGCGGGCGGCGAGTTCAACCTCGACGAGTTGCCCAGCGCCAGGGAAATCAAGACCTACCTCGACGAGTACGTGATCGGCCAGGACGAGGCCAAGAAAGCGCTGGCCGTCGCGGTGGTCAGCCACTACCAGCGCCTGGCGCACCCCGACGTGGGCCTGCAAAAGAGCAACATCCTCTTGATCGGCCCCACCGGCACCGGCAAGACCCTGCTGGCCCAGTCGCTGGCCGAGATGCTGGAAGTGCCGTTCGCCATTGCCGACGCCACCACCTTGACCGAGGCCGGGTACGTCGGTGACGATGTGGAAAACGTCATCGTGCGGCTGCTCCAGGCCGCCGATTACGACGTGGCCGCCGCCGAGCGCGGCATCATCTACGTGGACGAGATCGACAAGATCGCCCGCAAGTCGGAAGGCACCTCGATCACCCGCGACGTGTCGGGCGAGGGCGTGCAGCAGGCGCTCCTCAAGATCATCGAGGGCACGGTGGCGCAGGTGCCGCCGCAGGGCGGCCGCAAGCACCCCCAGCAGGAACTCGTTCAGGTCAACACCAAGAACATCCTGTTCATCGTGGGCGGGGCCTTCGACGGTATCGCCGACATTGGCCGCAGCCGCACCAACGTGCGCGGGCTGGGCTTCGGAGCCGAGCACAAGGGTGACGAGAAGGCCGAGCTGCGTTTCCTGCCGGAAGATCTGGTCAAGTTCGGCCTGATTCCCGAGTTCGTGGGAAGATTGCCGCTGGTCGTGCAGCTCCAGGACCTCGACGAGGAAGCGCTGATCCGCATCCTGACCGAGCCGCAGGGAGCCATCATCAAGCAGTACCAGGCCCTCTTCGGCTTCCAGAACGTGGACATCAGTTTCACTGAGGCAGCCCTCAAGGAAGTGGCCCACCGCGCCGCCGCCCGCAAGACCGGGGCGCGCGGCCTGCGGGCGGTGCTGGAAAAGTCCATGACCGATCTGCTGTTCGAATTGCCACTCGAATCGCTGAAAAAGGTGACCTTCGACGCCGAGAATATCGATGATCCGCTTAAGGTACTTGAGTCTAAGGGACTCAAGAAGTCTGCATAAAACAAAGCAGTTTAGATTACAGCAGCCCTCCAGCCTGCCCGTTAGAATTCCGGCATGTTGGAGGGCGTACTCTTTTTTACCAGCGGCTACTGTTTATCCAAGAACACCTGAGCTGAGGGTACGCCGATGTCCCAAGCCGTCTCTATCTCCGGCCCTGCAAGTTTGAGCGCCGGTTCTCAAGGAGCAAACATGATCTGGGAACTTCCCGTTGTCGCACTCAGAAATATGGTGATCATGCCCGGCGTGACCATGAACATCGACGTGGGCCGCCCCAAGAGCAAGCGGGCGGTGGACGAGGCCCAGTCGGCAGACCGCCGCGTCCTGGTGGTCACCCAGAAGGACGCCGCCACCGACGATCCGATGCCCGGCGAGCTGTTTGAGATCGGCACGCTGGCCGTCATCAAGCAGGTCGTGCGGCTGCCCGACAACACCTATCAGGTGCTGGTGGAGTCGCAGGAGCGCGTGAAGATGCTCGATCAGGTGCCCGGCAGCTACCTGCGGGTGCGCGTCGAGACCCTGGACACCCAGCCCGGCAACCCCGACGAGCTGCGGGTGCTGATGCAGGAAACCAAGTCGTCGTTCGAGGAATACCAGCGCCAGAACAAGACGCTGCGGCTCGACAACTACCAGCTCGAGGGCATCAAGACCCTGACCAGCGCGGGCGCGCTGGCCGACCAGATCGCCCACCACGCCACCTGGACGCTGGAAGAGAAGCAGGCGGTGCTGGACGCCAGCGGTGAGCAGCCGCGCCTGATGCTGGTGCTGCAACACCTGACCCGCGACCTCGAGCGCTTCAATATGGACAAGAAGGTGGCCGGGCGCGTCAAGGAGCAGATGGACGCCAACCAGCGCGAGTACTACCTCAGAGAGCAGATGAAGGCCATCGGCAAGGAACTGGGCGGCGGCGAGGAAGGCCCCGCCGAGGTTGAGGCCCTGCGCGAGAAGATCGAGGCTGCCGGAATGCCCGCCGAGGTCAAGGAAAAGGCCCTCAAGGAGCTGGCCCGACTGGAGCGCACGCCCGGCGGTAGCCCCGAAGGCACCGTGGTTCGTAACTATATCGACTGGCTGACCGATGTGCCCTGGAGCAAGCGCGACGAGGAAATTCTGGACATCGTCCGCACCCGCACCATTCTGGACGACGACCACTACGGCCTGGATGATGTGAAAGAGCGCATTCTGGAATTCCTGGCGGTGCGGCAGCTGACCCACAAGCCCGACGAACTCGACGAGAAGGGCGAGAAGAAGCAGCGCACGGCGGAAGAGCGCATCGAGGATTCCGAACTGCGCGCCCCGATCCTGTGCCTGGTCGGCCCTCCCGGTGTCGGCAAGACCTCGCTGGGCAAGAGCATCGCCCGCAGCTTGAACCGCAAATTTGTGCGGATGTCACTGGGCGGCATGCGTGACGAGGCCGAGATTCGCGGCCACCGCCGCACCTACATCGGCTCGATGCCGGGCCGGATCATCCAGGGCATGAAGAATGCCAGCGTGGTCAACCCGATCATGCTGCTCGACGAGATCGACAAAATGGCGTCTGACTGGCGCGGCGACCCCTCCAGCGCCATGCTGGAAGTCCTCGATCCCGAGCAGAACCACACCTTTCAAGACCATTACCTGGAAGTGCCCTACGACCTCTCGCAGGTTATGTTCATCACCACGGCCAACAGCCTCCAGACCATCCCCCGACCCCTCCTCGACCGCATGGAGATCATTCAGATTCCCGGTTACACCATGCCGGAGAAGCTCCAGATCGCCAAACGCTACCGCCTGCCCCGTCAGTTGCGTGGACACGGGCTGGAAGGCCGCCTGGAAGTCACCGACGCGGCGCTGCAACGCATCATCGAGGAGTACACCCAGGAAGCGGGTGTACGAAACGTGGACCGGATGATCAGCAAGCTGGCCCGCAAGGCCGCCCGCGCACTGCTGGAAACCCCCTGGGAAGGTGTGAGGACAGTGGACGCCGAGAACGTGCCGGATTACCTGGGCATCCCGATGTTCAAGCCCGACCGGATGGAGAAGGAAGCCCAGGTGGGCGTGGCGCAGGGCCTGGCCTGGACCTCGGTGGGCGGCACCATGCTGGTTGTCGAGGCGCTGGCGACCCCCGGCAGCGGCAAGATCATCATGACCGGGAGCTTAGGCGACGTCATGAAGGAATCGGTGCAGGCCGCCGTCGCCTACCTCCGCAAGCACGCCGCCGAGTACGGCGCAGACCCGGAGTTTTACAAGAATATGGACCTGCATGTCCACTTCCCTGACGGCGCAACGCCCAAGGACGGCCCCTCGGCGGGCATCACGATTGCCACCGCCGTCATCAGCGCCATCACCGGACGCCCCGCCCGCATGGACATCGCCATGACCGGCGAGATCAGCCTCAGGGGCCGGGTGCTGCCTATCGGCGGCGTCAAGGAAAAGCTGCTGGCAGCCCACCAGGGCGGTATCCGTGAGGTCATCGTGCCCAAAGACAACGAGCCGAACCTACAAGACCTGCCCGAGAGCATCCGGGGCGAACTCAAGATCCACACCGCCAGCAACGTCGGCGAGGTGCTGGCGAGAATCCTGCTGAGCGCCCCCGAGCAGCCGGTGTCGCCGCCCCCGACCCTGAGCAAACCTGCCCAGCCGGGAGCGCCGAGCTAACGTTCTGAACTGGAAAACCCACCTCTCCCCTGCTTCACGGCGGGGGAGTTTTTTGTAGGCGTGAGAAAATAGCCTTGCCATGAAGCTCAACCGTCGGCGCAAAGCAGACCACTCCACCGGCTGCTGCTGATCGCCGCTCCGTTCGTGCTGACCTTCAACCCCATCAAGGAGTGTCGTCAGCACTGTCCCGACTGCGGACTGGAGCGTGTCCGTCTGGAGGCGTCAGCGTCGCTGGCCCTGCCAGCGCGAGAAGATTAGCAAGACGCATATTGGGAAGACTTGCGGCACGCCGATCCCGATTCGGTGGTATGGCAGTGCCGGATGTGCGGGGCACGGTTCAAGCAAGACAGCCTTCTTACCGAAATCAACTCTTGAGCGCTGCCTTGATCTCTTCTCCCGTCGGCATGGCCGCCTGCGCCCCCAGCTTGGTGCAGGCCAGTGCCCCGGCCACATTCGCAGCCTTGAGCGCGTCGGCCAGCCCCACGCCGCCCGCCAGCCAGGCTGCCAGCACGCCGCAGAAGGTGTCACCCGCGCCAGTGGTGTCCAGCACCTCGATTTTGTGTGCGGGTTGCTCAAGCACCTGATCTGGAGTGACGGCCAGGGAGCCGCGCCCGCCCAGCGTGACAATCACTGTCCCTACACCGCGCGCCAGCAATGACCGGGCCGCCGCCTCTTCCTGATGTTCCGGCCCGCCCGCAAGCTGGGCGAGTTCGTGCTCGTTGACGATCAGCAGGTCCAGCAGCAGCCACAGTTCGTCAGGCAGTTCGCGGGCGGGGGCGGCGTTGAGCATGACCTGCGCGCCCGCCGCTCTGGCCCGCCGGGCGGCAGCCAGCACCGTGGCCTCCGGAATCTCCTGCTGCATCAGCAGGTGGGTCACGCCGGAGAAGTCGGCAGGCAAATCGGCTGCCGAGAGCCGAGCGTTGGCCCCGCTCGCCACCGTGATGCTGTTCTCGCCGTCATCCGAGATGGTGATCAGGGCGACGCCACTGGGGACATCCAGTTCGCGTAAGTGGGTCAGGTCCACGCCCGCCGCCGCCAAAGCCTCACGCGGCACCGGGGCAAAGCTGTCGTGGCCCACCGCTCCGCAGAACGCAACGGACGCGCCCGCCCTGGCCGCCGCCACCGCCTGATTGGCTCCCTTGCCACCAGGCGCGATCTGGGCGTCGTCGCCGAGCACCGTCTCGCCCGGCTGGGGGGCCTGACGCACCCGCACCAGAATGTCCGTGTTGAGGCTGCCGACGATCAGAACGGTCATGGGGTCAGTCTATCCCCGCCGTTTCCACCGGGTAACGCTCTTGCCACAGCTTCCAGCCCTCGTCGGGAAAGGCTTTTTTTGCTTCCGGGGCAAACAGCGCCGCACCCTCATGTTCCAGATCAGGTTCGGGGCAGGCCACCACCTCGGTTTCCCGCATGGCAGGGTGGTCAGCCCAGGCGATCAGGCGTCCCGATCCGCCCCAGGCGTCACCCGTCGCCCACACCAGCCTTCCCAGTTGCAGCAGCGACGAGGCTCCGCCGCACATCAGGCAGGGTTCCAGGCTGGTGTAGAGGGTCAGCGATTCGGGGTCTTTGAGCTTCCCGGCCTGAAAGAACACGTCCATCTCGGCGTGTGACACGCTGGCGTCGCCCACATGCTCAGCAGTCTGCGCTTCGCCCACGCGGTTGCGGCCCCGGAAGACGATCTCGCCGTCCGCATCGACCAGGACCGCCCCGACAGGCGAACTCCCCGCCTCCTGGGCCTCGCGGGCCAGCTTGAGGGCTTCTTGCAGGTAGCGGCGGTGCGACTGGGTATGAAGAGCGGGCGACTGGGATGACATGGCGACAGTTTAGGAAGAAGGCGGCCCGCCGCTGGACTCATCGGTATTCGGCGTTCCTGAAGATTCGGCCTGTGGACCGGGTGGCGGTGCTGGGAACGGCCCCGCCGCCGCGTCGACGACGGTCAGCGAGCGCAGCGTCTCACCCTGGTGCCAGCCGTACTCGGGCGTCCTGAACCCCAGGCCCTGCGCGATGGCCTCGGCGGTGGCGTGGTCGGGCGTGTCGTCCAGGCTGAAGAGTAAGAAGCGCGAGCCGCCCGGCGCGATGCGGCAGTACAGGTCTTCGCCGATCTGGACCTGCTGGGTGCGTTCCAGGTCGCGGGCACGCTGCTGGGCGCGGCGCAGCACGTCCCTGATCTTGACGGTATCGGTGGGGGGCAGGGCCATACACCCAGGGTAACGAGTTTGGCGCGCGGCGTGTGCGAACTTGCCGCACCGAACAGAAGTCAGACGGCTGAAGTCATCTGGGAAAAAGGTTATAACCGGAAGTATGACCACTTCCCCCGCTCCCACCCAGGCTGCGCCCCTCTCCGGCGTGCGCGAGGCGGTGCGGCGCACCCCGGCTTATCCGTTTACCGCCATTGACGCGCCGATCAAGCTCGACCAGAACGAGAGCGCCCTGGACCTGCCGCCGGAGCTGCGCGCGTTGGCCCTGGAGCGGCTGGCGACCCAGGAATGGAACCGCTACCCCGATCTGCACGCCGACACCCTGCGCCACAAGATCGCCGCCTTCGAAGACTGGGACCCCAGTGGCGTGGTTGTCACACCCGGCAGCAACGTGCTGATCAAGCTGCTGACCGAGCTGGCGGGCCTGCATCAGACGGTGCTGAGCGTGCAGCCGACCTTCTCGGTCTACACCCTGGAATCGAGCCTGCTCGGCGCAGAGACGGTGCTGATGCCGCTCAATCCCGACTTCTCGCTGCCAGTGGAGGCCCTCAGCGCCGAGCTGGGCGGGGGCGGGCCGGGCCTGCTGTTCGTGACCCAGCCGCACGCACCCACTGGGCACCTCGACGCCGAGGCCGACGTGCGGGCCGTGCTGGACGCTGCCGGAGAGGGCTGGATTGCCGTGCTGGACGAGGCCTATCACCAGTTCTCGGCCTTGGATGGCCGGGCGCTGGTGCGCGGGCGCGAGAACCGGGTGTCACTGCGAACCTTCTCCAAAGCCTGGGGTCTGGCCGGGCTGCGGCTGGGCTACGCGCTGACCTCACCCGCCCTGGCTGCCCACCTGCAAAAGCTGGTCAGCGCCTTCAACGTCAATATCCTGACCCAGACGGTGGCCGAGGTGGCGCTGGAGCACCCCGGCTACGTGCGGGAGCGGGCCGCCCAGACCATCGCCGAGCGGGAGCGGGTGCTCTCAGCCCTGCGACATCACCCGGTCTACACGGCGCTGCCCTCGCAGGCCAATTTCTTCTTACTCCGCACGCCCGACGCCGACGCTGCTTACCGGCACCTGCTCTCGCGCGGCATCCTGGTGCGCCGCCAGGACAAGCTGCCGATGCTCGAAGGCTGCCTGCGGATCAGTATCGGCACACCGGAACAGAACGACGCCCTGCTGGCGGCACTGGGCGAGATCAGTCAGTAGTCTGGATCAGCGCCGATTGAAATCGGGAATCAGCAAAGTTCTCAAGGCGCTCTTGCTGCCGAACACCGGGAACAATTCCTGCTTGAGGTAGGAATTGACCACCGCGTCGTGAATGCTGGGCGGCAGGGTACCCGCCGGATACTGGTTGCTGACCGGATCAATCGGGAAGCCCAGCGCGAGTGACCCCACCAGCACCAGCCCGGCCAGAAAGCCGCCCACTGCCCCGACTGCCAGATGCCAGGTTTCAATGACCGGGCCGACCAGCCGCCGGGCCAGCCAGGCCACCCCGAAGCCCAGCAGCAGCGCAGCGGGCAGGGCGACCCAGCCACTCAGCAGGGCGTTGCAGACAAAACAGACGGCCACGATCCCCACGCCCCAGGCCAGGCCCGCCAGCCCGCGCCGGGCTCCCAGGGCGGTGGTGGCGGCCAGCAGAGTCACGAGCAGGGCGTCAAACCAGGTAATCACGCTGGACAGTTTAAGGCAAGGAGTCTTGCAAGAGGTTCACAGCCGCCCGCCTGCCGCCTCTGTGTATGGGCCGGGCCTGTAACGTTTGGCCCACTGCCGACGCCGAAGCGGGGGTAGACTGCACGCATGATTCGTGTGCTGCTGGCCGATGACCACGCCCTGTTCCGCCAGGGGTTACGAAGCCTTCTGGAAAGTGAGGGGATGCGCGTCATCGGAGAAGCCGCCAACGGACGCGAGGCCATTCGCTACGCTGCCGAGACGCACCCCGACGTGATCCTGATGGACATCCAGATGCCGGAACTCGACGGCGTCAAGGCCACCCAGAACATTCTGGAAATCGACGCCAACGCCCGCGTCATCATCATCACCATGTACCGCCAGGACCGGTACGTGTTCGAGGCGGTCAAGGCCGGAGCGCGCGGTTACATCCTCAAGGACGCCGACGCCGCCACCCTGATTGACGCCATCGTGCGCGTCGCGGGCGGTGAAGCCCTGCTCGACCCCGACATGGCCCAGAATGTGCTGGATGATTTCCGTGACAAGCGCGAGGTGCTGCCCAGCGGCAAGCACGCCGACCTCAACGAGCGCGAGACCATGATCCTCAAGCTGCTGGCCCAGGGCTTTTCCAACCAGGAGATCGCCCTGCGGCTCGACATCTCCGAGAAGACGGTCCGCAACAGACTCTCGGAAATTTTCACCAAGTTGCAACTCAACAACCGCACCCAGGCCGCGCTCTACGCCATTCGGGAAGGCATCGCCAACCTTGAGTAGAACACCCAGCCCGCGTGCCGCGCGTCCCACCGTCCAAACGTACCGGGCCGGTTGCGCCCGCACCTGGGCACTCACCTCCGCCGAGCCGGACCTGGCCTACACCGACCTCACCTTCCCTGAATGCCCTGACTGCCCGCACCGGGTCACGCCGGACGGCGGGCCAGACTTCTGCACACTCAGGCCGCAGGGCACGGCCCATCCGTTCGCCGCGCTGGCCTCCCTGAAGCTGACGTGACGCCCAAGGAGCGCGGTCAGGTCTTTTTGGAGCAACTCCGCGCCCAGGGGTATCCCGGCGAGGTGGGACTGCACGTCAGCACGCTGGACGGGCAGCTCTTGGCGACGCTCAACGCCGACACGGTGTTTCCAGCGGCCAGCACCATCAAGGTGCCGCTGCTGCTACTGGCGCTGGAGCGGATTCAGTCGGGAGAACTCAACCTGAAGGAACGTTTCGAGCTGCACGCCGAGGACCAGGTGAACGGAGCGGGTGTGCTGCATGAACTCGGTGCGGGGCTGCGGCCCAGCCTGCAAGATCTGCTGACGCTGATGATCATCGTGAGCGACAACACCGCCACCAATCTGGTGATCGGGCGTCTGGGGGTGGAGGCGGTGAACGCCTGGCTGGACGAGCAGGGCTGCCCCCACACCCGGCTCATCGGCAAGCTGCAACTACCGCCCGGTCAGCACAACCCAGCCCAGCGCCGGGGAGAGCGCAACCGCACCACAGCCTCTGAGCAGGCCCGGTTGCTGCTGGGGTTGTGGAACGGCAAGCGACTGGACTCGGTTCACCGTGAACTGGCCCTCTCAATTCTGGGCCGCCAGCAGTACCGCGACATTCTGGCCCGCCCGATGCCGAAAGACGCCCAGGGCGAACCCCTCTACCCGACATATACCAAGAGCGGCGAACTCAGCGGCGTGCATCACGATGTCGGCCTGCTGCTGCTTCCCAGCGGGCTGTGCGTGGCCCTGCTCAGCCGGGGCGGCAGCGACCTGACCGGGCACCCCGACAACCGCGACGCGATTGCGCTCTCGGATACGCTTTACCCGCTCCTGGCCGCACTCGGCGGGGTTTATGAGTGGGTGGGCGGGGACATTTAGACCACTCATTTTTACATACATTGAGTGGACGCCAAGTCGCGCCGTTCTGGGTGCCCCGCTTCAGTGGAAAACTCGACTGGGCGCGTTGCCAGCGCTCTTGGGGCCAGTGCGGGCGTGGTATGCTGGGCGCGGATTTAGGAAAAAAGCGCGGCGCAGTCAGCGTCACTTCACGCATGAGGGAGAAAGAACGTGGAACGGAACGACGCAGTGATGCCCTCGGTCGCGATTGTACTCGCGGCGATTATGTGGATTACGCTTCTCTTTTTATTCAACCAGGAAACTGCCCCTGAGCCGGTCAAGATTGATCCGGCCCTCAGTGCGGCAGCAGCCAAGGACTGGCCTGTGCTGGGCAAGGCGATCTTTACCCAGGGCAACGCTGCCGAGGGAGCCGGAGCCTGTGCAGGCTGTCACGGCCTCAACGGGCAGGGCGGCGTGGGCCCGAAGCTGGCCGGACAGGAAGTCATTTTGCAGGACCCGGTGCTGGTCCATACCCGCGTGGTCAACGGTAAAGGGGTGATGCCCGCCTATCAGGGCAAGCTCAGCGACAAAGAGATCTACGCCGTGACCAACTACGTGCTCAACTCCTGGGGTAACAAGGCCACCCCGCCGCTCGTGACGCCTGCCGTGGTCGCCGCCGCCGCCAGCACCATCAGCCCCGATGTGCTCAAGAACCGCTCGCGCTTCGTGCCCGAAGAGATCAAGCTGCCGGAAATCACGCTCGTCACCTTCATGCTGCTGTGCCTGACCTACGGCATCATCGGCCTGTACAGCGTCTGGGCCGAGGGACAGGAACTCAAGCCCGGCATTCACAAGACCCGCAGCTCACCGCTCTCGATGCTGGCGATGATGGCCACATTGATCGGCGTCATGGTGTTCGGGGTGCTGTTCGCCCGCCAGATTCTGGTTGACCTGGCCGGGTGGTCCGCCGACCCGATCGTCAAACCCGATGTGACGGCAGAAGGCTTTTATTCGGCGATGGTCGTCCTCCTGCTGGGCGTGGCGGCAGGCCTTTACAAGAAATACTTCATGGACAGCGAAGTGCTGATCGAAGACTCCAGCGGTGAGTTCCCGTGGTAAGCGGGGTTGCCGCGGGCATGGTGAAAAACTTATGACCAAGTACAGACGTGCAGACCCTGAAATTTCCCGGCGCAAGTTCATCAATGTGGCGCTCGGCACCGCTGGAGCCGTGGGCGGCCTCGGCTTGGTGACGGCGCTGGCCGGAGTGCGCCCCCCCAACCGCATCACCTTTGCCAAGTTGCCTGCCGTGGACGGCGACATCCTGGTGCATGCCGAAGGCCCCAACAACGGCCTGCCGATCAAGGTGGCCGACCTCAACGACAAGATCACCCGCGCCTGGCCGCAGGGCAAGGACAACAAGGGCAACACCGTCATCAAGAAGGACGAACCCAACAACCTGCTGATCATCTACAAGTTCCCGGTGGCCGAACTGGTGGCCCCCACTGACCTCAAGGGCACCGATCAGGGCGTGGTCGCCTACAGCGGCATTTGCCAGCACCTCGGCTGTCAGGTGGGCGACAACGCCTCCAAGCCTGAAACCATTCTGTGTCCCTGTCACTCCGGGGCGTATGATCCGCGCGCGGGATGTAAGGTCATCGGCGGGCCACCGCCCAAACCGCTGCCGCAACTCCCGATCAAACTCGACGGCGACGGCGTGATGGCCACTGCGCCGCTGGAAGGTCCCTATTTTGGCTTGACGGACAGCGACTGGAAAGCGCTGCTTGAGGAGGCGAAGACTCTATGAACCAGTGGCTCGACGAACGGCTTCACATCTCGCGTTTGAACGACAAGTTTTTGCGTAAAGCCTTTCCGGTTCACCACAGTTTCTTCCTGGGTGAAATCACGCTGTTCTCGCTGATCGTGTTGATCCTGACCGGCGCGATTCTGGCGCTGTTCTACGAACCCAGCACGGTGCTGGTCAAGAACCCGCTCGACCCCACCTCGGTCAACCTGGTGCCCGCTGCCTGGGCCAGCGCCATCAACATCAACGCCATGCCGTTCGGCGACATGCTGCGGCGGATGCACCACTGGATGGCCAACCTGATGATGGGCGCGGGCCTGATGCACATGATGCGCATCTACTTCACGGGAGCCTACAAGAAGCCCCGCGAGATCAACTGGTGGATCGGCCTGCTGCTGATCATCTTCACTGCGCTCACCGCCGTCACCGGCTACAGCCTGCCCTACGACAACTTCGCCTTCACCACCCTCAAGGTCGTCGTGGGCATCGCCTCGAGCATTCCCTGGATCGGCGAGTGGGTCGGCCAGGCCGCCTTTGCGGGCAAGTTCCCCGGCCCCGGCATCATCTCGCGCGTCTACGGCTACCACATCATGCTGCTCCCCGGCATCCTGCTGGCCCTGACCGGCGCGCACATGCTGCTGATGATCAAGCAGAAGCACACCCAGCCGCGCTACGCCAAGGAGCTGGCCTACAAGAAGATCGTGGGCGTGCCGCTGATCACCCAGCAGACCCCCATCATGCTGATGCTGGCGCTGGTCTTCACTGGCCTGGTGATGCTGTTCGCCGCCTTCATCCCGGTGCACCCCGTCGAAGTCTTCGGGCCGCCGAGTAACCAGTCGCCCATCGTCAAGCCGGACTTTTACCTGCTGTGGGTCTTCGGCATCCTGGCGATCCTGCCGGGCAGCCTGGAATTCAATCTGTGGGGCGGGGTGTTCAACGCCGAGTTCTTCGGCGCGCTGGTCACGCCGGGCGTCATCATCGGCTTGCTGTTCGCCATTCCTTTGATTGACCGCAGCAGCGAGAACCAGTACTACGCCGAGAATCCCACCGATTATCCGGTGAGGCTGGGACTCGGGATCGCCTTCTTTGTCATGATCGGGGTCTTCAGTGTGGCAGGCTACCGACCTGAGCTGGTGCAATCGGGCATCCTCCAAGAAAGCAACGCCAACATCATTCTGTGGATTCTGGCGATTGCCCTGCCGGTGATCAGTTACTTCGCGGTGATCGGCATCGTACGCGGCATCCGCAAGCTGCGTGAGGCCGACGAGCGCGAGATGCAGGCCGCCGCCGCCGACGATTAAACCAACTCAAATCAGGAGGGCCGGACAGGGTAACTTGTCCGGCCCTTCTTTTATGCTGTGAGGGTGAGTGATCTTGAACTTTATCTGGCTGAGCAAGCCCGCCGCCTCGGCCTCTCTCCCCTGACGCTGGGCGCGGCCAGTGCCGAGACGCTGCATACTTACTGCGCGGCAGTACTTCACGAACTTGCGGCGCGGGGGCTGCTTGAGGGCGAGAGCGAGATCGGCTGCCACACAGCAGCGCGGGCAACGGGGAACTAAAAAGAAGGTTAAAAGCCGAAGAATCTGGGAGACGACACCCTCCAGACCCTTCGACCCTCAGATGTTCAGACTTCCTTTCGGGCCTGCTGCGGCTCCAGCTCCACCTTGATCCAGCCGGGCTGGCGCTTGTCGAACGCCTTGTAGGCGCTGATGGCGTCCTGAGTCCCCTCATCCTGGGTCAGAACTTTGGTGGGATCAATCACGCCAGCAGCCACCATGTTGACAAGACGGGGAATGTAGGCACGGTGGTCACAGTTGCCCATTCGGAGGGTCAGGTTCTTATTCATGGCCTTGCCAATGGGGTAACTGGTCGTGGTGGGCGAGTCCACCCCGATGATCCCGATCTGCCCCGCCTTTTTGACCACTTCCACTGCCCACTCCAGCACCTGCGAAAGGCCGTCGCCGGGCACCCACTGACCATCCTTGGTGGGCTTGGCGTCGGGGGCGTTCTGCTAGACCTGGGCCTTGAACTGCCTTGAGCTGCTCGGCATCGGGCTTGGCCGGGCCGCTGTAGGCGTGCTGGGCGTCGATGCCCACCACGTCAATCACGGAGTCGGCTCCCACCCCGCTGGTCAGGCGTTGCACGGCCTTCACCGGGTCTTCGGTGTCGAAATTGACGGTCTCAGCCCCGTTGCGCTGGGCCATGTCGAGTCGGTCTGGCAGCCAGTCCAACGCGATGATGCGGGTCGCGCTCAGCAATCTGGCCCTGATGATGGCGAACTGACCCAACGGCCCACAGCCGAACACGACCACCACGCTGTCCTCCTTGACACCCGCAACATCGGTCCCAAAGTAGGCGGTAGGGAAAATGTCGGAGAGCAGGACGGCCTGATCGTCGCTGACAGTACCAGGCAACTTGATCAGGCCGCTGTTGGCGTGGGCGATGCGGGCCTTCTCGGCTTACAGGCCGCCAAAGGGGCCGGAGTCCTTGGGGTTGCTGTAGAAGGCCATGCCTACTGAGGGGCCGTTGGGATTGGGCGTTGTCGCACTGGGCGGTGTTGCCTTCCCGGCAGGGAACAGGAGCCGCAGGAGATGGTGGACGGAATAACCATCCGGTCACCCGGCAGAAAGTTGCGCACGTCGTCGCCGACCTGCTCGACCACGCCCACGCCCTCGTGGCCGAGAATCGTGCCGCGAATGAAGTGCAGGTCCATGCCGCAGATGGCGCTGGCGGTCAGCCGCACCACCGCGTCCGTCTTCTCCTTGAGCCAGGGTTCGGGAACATCGTCGAGCCAAATATCACCAATGCCGTGCCAGAGCACTGCTTTCATACTGCCCCTCTGGAACTGTTGAACAAACAGCCCAGATGTAGAGCCTGATGGCTGCGGCTGGATGAATGGACAGACAGGCAGACCTGCAAAAAGAAAACTGGAGCAGCGAGAATGGTCCAGAGAGCGTAAGAGGCCGTATGGTGTGAGTGGCAACCCCAATTCAGTGCAAGACCGCTCGATTTAAGAAAGGTTGAGAAGGAGCCAGAGGACCTGACCCAGTGGCTTAGGCCGTCAGCGCTGCCGTGTCACCCGCCGCCCCAACCCACTGCCCAGGTGTTCCAGCTTCAGCACCCAAGCGTCGGGGAAATCGTCGTAGAAGGCCTCTCCCCATTCGATCACGCTCAGGCGGGCCTCGTCGGTCAGGCGCTCCAGGTCCATCTCGTAGAGTTCCTGGGGGCGGCGCACCCGGTAGGCGTCCACGTGCAGCACCTGACCCTGCGGCGTGGGATAGAGCTGCATCAGGGCGTAGGTGGGGCTGCTGACCAGGCCGCCGAAGCCCAGCGCCGCGATCAGCCCCTGGGTCAGCGTGGTCTTGCCCGCGCCGAGTTCGCCCTCCAGAAACAGCACCGTGCCGACGGGCAAGCTAGGCAGGAGGGAAGCCCCGAAAGCCCGCTGGGCAGCGTCGCTGTCAAGTTCAAGACTCTGGCCTGGCTGCATGGAGGGCATGATATCCGCTGAGAATTATTCTGGAAAGGCACTCAGGCGCGCTCGGGCGTCCTCGATATTCGCGCCCTGGGCCGCCCGGTGACCGCCGACATACGGCACCAGCAACCAGACGCCGTCCAGGGTATTCAGGTGTACCTCGGCGTCCCCGATGGGCGGCGGCAGTTCGGCGAGCTGGGCACTCAGGCGGGCCAGTGACCACGCCTGCGGGTCCGGCGCGCCGCGTATGACTGAACCGCCGCGCAGCTCCCACAGCCCTGTCGGCAGCGGCGCAGCAGTGATGAGTTCCTGCTGCGGTTCCTCGTCGAGCCCCAGAGCATCGAGCAGGCCGGTCAGGGCGTCCTCGCCGAACTGGGCGGTGACCTCGCGGGCCACCTGAAACTCGGCCCTGGCCTCACTCAGCAGCGCCTCGGCCTCGCTCAATACCTGGGTGTAGTGGGCGCGGCCATCGGCGGACAGCTTGCCGAGCTTGAGGTGGGCGCGCAGGGTATCGGCCAGGCGGCCCAGGCGCATGATCGTCTCGCCCGCCAGATGACGGTAGCGGCCATATTCGTCGAGCACCTGCTGAGCCCGCAGGTCGTAGGCCTCGCGCTCCTGGGCCGCTGCGCCCTTGCGCTGGTCAATCACGGCCCACAGGGCGCTGAGGTCAGCCATCTCGCCGCGCTCCAGCGCCTGGGCCGCCTGCGACAGATCACCCTGAAGACCCTCGATGACCGGCAGATCGCGGGCCGCCTGCTCGATTTCCAGCAGCTCGCGCTGGCTTTCCAGGGCATCCTCGGCGCTCTCGCCTTCACGCTCCAGCACCGGCAGGCTGCGCGCGAGCAGGCGAAGTTCGTCGGTGGCGAGGCTGCCCGAGGCCAGTAGACCCAGCGCCACCGAAACGCTGAGCTGGGCCTGCTGCACCGCTCCCAGCGAGGCGTCGAGTTGCACCAGCCGGGCTTCCAGCTCACCGAGTTCGAGTTGCTGGGCGTCGAGCTGGGTCGCCTGGGCCGCCTCAAGGTCGCCGCGCAGGCGCACGAAACGCTCCTCGCCGACCAGGTGACCACTTTCCAGGCGCTCTCTGGCGGCCTGCACTTCCAGGTTCAGGGCCGCCTCGACGCGCAGCAGCGGAGCGAATTCGCGGCTGAGATCCGAGAGCGCCCGGACCTCGTGGACGCGGTCCATCTCGCGCATCTCCTGCACCACATCGTCGCTGGCCTGCGGAGCGGAGCCGTCCACCGCCAAACCCACCACCGATGAGGCCACCAGCTTGCGCAGGTCAATCGTCAGGCCACGGGCCCGCTCCACTTCCGAGGGCAGCAGCGCGCCCTCATTCTGGGCCGCCTCGATGCTCTGGAGCAAGCCGCCGAGGCGGCGCACCTTGGGACCGCCCACCCCCTCGACGCGGCCAAACCCGGCGCGCAGCTCGGCCAGATCGCTTTCCTGCATCACCAGAGCTTCGGCCAGGCGCGCCGCCAGGGTCTCACGCAGCTCCTGGCCCTCGGAGAGCAGCTTGTCCGGCAGCGGCTTGCCCGCGTCCAGTTCGCCGTGCAGCACCACGCTCAGGGCGCGCAGGCGTTTGACTTCCGGCCAGTCGAAATACAGCGCGTAGGTTTTGAGGGCGTCTTCGAGCTGGACGACCTGCGCCCGCTGCTCGGGCGTGGCCGCCGGAAGCTGAGGGGCGGCGTGCTCCGCCCGATCTGCTTTGCCCCGTTCTGCCAGCGCCGGGTCGCCGAAGAGGGTCGGGGTGGCGGGCCGGATCAGCGGGGTGGCCGGAGCCGAGCTGGCGAGCTCTGCCAGTACCTCCTCGATGCGGCGCTTGGCCAGCGAGGCAGGCACCGTCAGTTGGAGGCGGCGAAATACGTCGCGCTTGAGAATATCGGCGAGCTGGGCGGGCGAGAGCTGCTCGGCGCGTAGCGAGCGGTCCTGCGCCGCGCTCTCGATCAGCCGCTCCAGCGCCCGCGCTGAAATGAGGTCGCCGAGCTGGCGCACCGCTTGCTGGTAAGACATGCTAATTCTCCTTGAGGACGAACCCGGGAACGGCCAGCAGCCGCAGCTTCAGTCCCCGCTTTCCGCCCGGCACCAGCCGCGCCATCAGATTTCCTCGTCCCATTCCAGACTGCTCTGGGTTTCGGTTTGCAGCGGCCTGGCATTGGCTCCGAGTAGCCCGAACTGGAGGCACAGGCCACGGAAGCCGTAAGTCAGCGCTGTCAGGGCCAGCAGCAGGCTCAGAATCCAGACGGGGCCACCCCAGGCGTTCTGGGTCAGGGTCAGGTTGGTGAGACTACGCAGCGCGCCGACGCCCGAGAGGTCGCCCAGAAAGCCGAGCAGGCCGCCCACACCCTCCAGCAGTGCGGGCAGCAGCAGCAGGATCAGCCCGCCCAGAATGGCCCGCCAGTAGGGGTTGCGGCTGCCGAAAGCCAGGTTGAGCAGATAGAGCGGGTACGCCGAGAGGAGCGCCAGCACGAAGAAGAAGATGGCGCGCACGCCGCCGCCGAAGCTGCGCGAGACGCTGGCAGCAGAGGCGTTCAAAACGCTGCCGGGCTTGGCACTCGCCTCAGCCTCGACGTTGCCGAGTTCCCCGATCAGCGACTGCACGTCGCCGGGGCGCAGGCCACTGCGGGTCTTCAGGGTGCTCAGGTCCTGGGCCAGCACCGGGTAGCTGACGCTGCGGCTGAGCGTGCTGGCCTGGCCCAGCGCCCGCTCGGCGTCGGCCAGGGCCTGACGGGCAGCAGGCTGGTCGGCCACCGCCGCCGCACTCAGGGCGCGGCCCAGATTCGCGTAAACCTGGTCGACTCCAGCTTCGCCACTGCCGGACAGCGGAGCCGTGGCGATGGGCTGGCCGACCGGGGTGGGAGACGCAGCGGGGGCGGTCTGGCTGGGAATGGTTGAGCCGGGCGTGCCCTGAGAAGTCGCCTGGCTCGGCGGCAACACGGCTGACGCGCTGCCGGGCGCCGCGCTCGCTCCAATCACGAAGCGGGCTGCACCAGCGCGCAGGGCTTGCAGGGCGCTGCGGGCCGCACCGCTGTCGCCGCCGCCCAAGGCGCTGAAGGCGCTGGCAAACTGATCCACCTGTAAATTGCCCGCTGCGGGCGCGCCCTGCGCTGCCGTGAACCAGCTGGCGGCGCGGGTCAGGTTGAGGTAGGCCCCGGCGCGGTCCGCGAGATTGACCGCCCCCAGATAGCCCTGCACCTTGCGGGCGGCGGCTTGGTCGAGCAGGCGCTGGGCCTGCGCTGCATCCCGGCTGACCGACTTGAGAAACAAGCTGCGGCTGGCGGCGTCCAGACCGAATTCCTCGGCCAGCAACCGGCTCTGGTTTTGCAGACTGGCGCTCTGACCAGCCGGTGGCGCGGCGCTCTGGGCAGCGGCCAGGGCACTGAGGGTCTGACTGTAGAGCACCGCCCGCATCAGCCCACGTGCCTGCGTGACCTGGGCCTCCAGATCGGCGGCGCTGCGGGCCAGCGAGGCGCGCGAGGACGAGAGCGAGGCGTCCAGACCCTGCGCGAGGAGATCGCTGCGGATGGTGGGCTTGAGGGTATCGAGCGCCTGCTGGGCTTTTTGCAGATCGCCCAGGCTTCGCGCCTTGCTGAAGGCCCGGTCCTGCACGGCGTTCCCGAGGGCCACCTTGAGCTGGCGGTAGGCGTCCAGATTCTGCGCGCCTGCACTGCCGAGCAGCGACAGGCTCAGAAGCAGCGCCCCACCTCGCAGGATGCTCGGACGATCAGACGCGCTCATGCCGCCACCTCGATCTGCTGCAGCTCGCTCAGCAGCCGCCCCACGTTGACATCGCCGCGCGCCAGCAGGGCCACGCAGTACTTGCCCAGCACCCGCATGCAGACGGTGGCACTGCCAAGATCGGCGCTGAGGAGCCTCAGGTCGCGCTGCCGAAACAGCATGGCAGTGGCGGCCACCACACTGCCGAGCTGCGGCGCACCCTGCGGCGCGCGCACGCTCAGCACCTGGCCGTCGGTGCTGCACAGCACCACCGTCTGCACGCCCGCGTGCCGGGCCAGCTCGTAGAGCAGCGCGTCCTGGCCCTGAGGGGTCGCCAGTTCGTAGCGCTTGTGGGCCGCTTGCAGGTGGGCATATTCAGGATCGCTGAACTCGAAGTCGTCCGCACCGAACTCTTCGACGCTTGACTCCTCGGCACTGGCGGCGAACGCCTCATCTTTCAGATCGGTCTTCGGGGCCTTGGCAGCGGATTGGTGGGCACTCAGGTCGGTCACGCTCTCCTCTTTTCGGCCCGCTTCGGGGACCGGTGATGTGGCTTTGAAACGAGCGTCAGGCAGTGCAGGGCTGGGCGGCGGGCGTCTGGCCGCAGTCGGCGGTGCACGGTCCGGCCTGTCCTCAACGCCGGGCAGGTGACCGTCATCACTCCAGATGGTGTCGTCTTCCTGATCCCAGGTCACGGTCCGGGCGTTCTGGTCAAACAGAGTGGAGGATCTGAGATCGTTGCGCTCAAGTCGGCGCGAAAGCGCGCGCAGCTTGTCGAAGGCGGCGGTGCCGGGCAGCACCTGTGAAAGTCGGCGTTCGAGCGGTCCAGCCAGCACCCGCTGCATATCCCGCGCCGTGACCGTGTCAGGCGAGAGCCTGAGGTCTCGCAGCGAATCTCTCAGCATCGTCTCGGCAGCACGGCCCGACACCACCTTCGATAAGGAGCGTGAGGTGAGTTGGAAGACGGGGTTCGGCATGAGTTAGTGAAAGTATAAAGACGGGCGCTTACATCTTTCTCTCAGAGGTATCCGCCCGGTCAGCCGACTCCGCTAGACTCGCTTTCATAACACTCTTCAGGTCGGTATTACAGGCCAGAAGGCTCCTCATTCCCGGGGCCAGCAGCAGCAGTGGCGTGGCGGCGGCCCTGCTGGCCCGCTACCCGGAAAACTTCGATTAAGCGGGTTGCGGGCGCTGGCCGCTGCCGGGCTGGGTACCCATGGGCCAAGCCATGCCAGCGGCGCGAGATGATCCCGACCAACGCACTGGACCCAGCCCTCACGGCGCAGGCCAGTTTGCCCGATCTGATCGCCAGCCGGGGTCACCTGCTCCTCGTCGGCAACGTGGCCAGGCGGGTCATCAGCCCTGGTCCTTACAGCGCCACCAAAGAGGCGGTGCCGAGCATGGGCGAGAGTATCCGCAGGGAGGTCTCAGCCCAGGGCGTTGGATGGCCAGCGTGAACTCTCCAATGTTCCGGCAGCGTCAGAGAATCGTCAAAATAGAAGGTGCATCAGTGCAGCGTCCATTGAATGACAGCGTGAACAGAGATAATTCAAACTGCCTCCATCTCTTTTTCCGCGTCCCGCGTGCCACCTGCCCGAGGGCGGTCATAAGAAAGCGCCGCCTCCCTTGAATGGAAGCGGCGTTTCATCTGTGGTGGAGGCGGAGAGAGTCGAACTCTCGTCCGAAAACCCATTCAGCGTGACTCTACGTGTGTAGCCTGAGTATGAATTGTCGGGGCGGGGCTGGCCCACAGGCAGGCTTCCCTTTCCTTAACCCTGTTTGTTTTCGCGCCCGGTCCCAGGATGTAACCGGAGCTAGCCATTGTTTAAGTCAGCTCGCGTAGCGCCAATGGCAAGGCTCTAACGGTTGCTGCGCTGGGGTTTAGGCAGCGTAAGCGTACTGCATTTCTTGGTTGCCAGTTAAAGGCTTTGCCGCTTTTTTACGAGGCCAACGGCCACCTCGACACGCAACACATCCTTCAGAGATCCCCGTCGAAACCGGATCGCCCCCAGACTTCGTCAGTATATACCGGCGGCGCGGACATTGCCTTGAGGAAATGGCTTACGGCGTCTCACCGGAGCGTCAGTCTCTTCTACCAGGACCGTGCGGATGAGAGTGGGAGCCGTGTCGGGAAACTGTCAGGCCCACTTGCCTAGTGTGAGCGGATGAGCTGCCTGGACGCCCCCGCACCCACCCCCGCCACCGACCCGGACGCCGAGTTGCTGGCCCTGCTGACGCTGCGCCTGACGCCGGGACTGGGGCCGCGCCGCATCGAGAACCTGCGGCGGCATTTCGGCTCGGCCGGGGCAGTGCTGGCCGCACCCCTGACACGCCTGCGCGAGGTGCCAGGCCTCGACAGCAAGTCGCTGAGCGCCGTCGGCATGCCGGGCGTGGGGGTGCGCGCCGAGCAGGAACTCAGCCGCGCGCGGGAAGCCGGGGTGCAGGTGCTGGGCCGGGGACTCAGCGGCTACCCAGAAGCTCTGGAAGCGCTGCAAGACCCGCCCGCCGCATTGTGGGTGCGCGGCCCCGACGTGCCGCTGGAGGTGGTGCCGCGCGCAGTGGGCCTGGTCGGCACCCGCGCCGCGAGTGAGCACGCCCTCAGGCTCACACGCCAGCTCTCGGGCGACCTGGCCCGCGCCGGGGTCAACATCGTCAGCGGCCTGGCACGCGGCATCGACAGCGCGGCGCACCTGGCGGCCCTGGACGCGGGCGGGGTCAGCACGGCGCTGCTCGGCTGCGGGGTGGACGTGATCTACCCGGCGGAGAATGCCCGGCTGGCCACACGCCTCACCCTGGTCAGCGAATACCCAATGGGCACCCGGCCCGCCACCCACCACTTTCCGCAGCGCAACCGTCTGATCGCCGCCCTGAGTGCGGGGTCGGTGATCGTCGAGGGCGACCTCAAGAGCGGCGCGATGATCACGGCGACGCACGCGCTGGAATGTGGGCGCACAGTGTTCGCGGTGCCGGGCCGGGCGAACGATCCGCTCTCTGCCGGGCCGCACCGACTCCTGCGCGAAGGTGCGGTGCTGACCGAGCACGCGGGCGACGTGCTGCAAGAACTCGGCTGGGGCGAGGCTCCTGCTGCTGTCAATCTGGACCTGACGCCCGAACAGGCACTGGTCTACACGGCCCTGCCGGAAATCGGCGCAGCGCTACTCGACGACATTGTCTCGCGCAGCGGGCTGGACATGAGTCAGGCCCAGCTCGCCCTGACGATGCTGGGCCTGTGCGGTCTGGTGGATGAGCAGGGCGGGCGCTACCTGCGGCGCTAGCTGCGTCAGACCAGAGGCAAGCTTTACTGGGTCGGCAGTTCCAGGGCAATGCCGCGCAGCGTCAGGTTGCTCAGGCTGGTTTTCAGGATGGCCGCGCCACTCGTCAGGTTGAGGCTGTAAAGCTGGGTGCTGCCAGCACTACTGACGCTGAGGTACGCCTCCGTCCATGCCCACGATGTCAAAGCCGGTATTGGCGGTAGCGTCGATGCCCAGCGGCCCCACCGTGTTGAGGGTGCTGAAGTTGCCTGCCGGAGCCGGGAGCACCGTGCTGGTGTGCTTGACCAGGATATCGAGGTCAGCGTCCACGCTGTAGAGGGTGGTGGCAGTGGCCTCGGGCTTGAAGTTCTTGAAGCTGTTGGTGTAGGCGGCGGCCACCAGGTTGGGATTCTTGCCCGCGTTGGCGTCGCCCGCCAGGTACATCAGTTGACCGTCCGCCGTGACGGCACCCGCCGTCGCCGCCGTGGTGGCCGGGGTCAGGCGGTAATTCATGTCACCCGCCGACAGCACCCGCAGCCGCTGGGCCGCCGGGTTGAAGTCAATCACTTCGGGCGTGCCCACACCGGTCGCGGCGGCAACCACAGTGAAGGTCGCCGCGCCGCTGGCCGGATCGATGGTGTAGAGCTTGCCGCTGGCGCTCAGGCCCGTCAACGCACCACCGTTGGTATTGCTGTCGATATCGGTGAGGCGTTCGTCGCCCAGCCCGGTAACGTCTCTGGTGGTCAGACTGGCGGCAGGGTTGCCCAGGCCGAAGACCGCCAGTCGACCGCTGCCGGTCAGGCCATACACGACCCGGCCCTGGGGCGCTTCAGGTGTCGGCACGACCACCGACTTGGGTGAGCAGGCGGCCAGGCTCAGAGCGGCCAGGAGGGCAGCGGACGGCAACATCAATCGGTTCATAAGGCTCCTTTGAAAAGAAAAAAATGGGGACAGCCATGCCCCGAAGAGGGCAGCGAGGTACTGAGGTATATCCGTCCCGATCTTGGACTGGATGTAGATCCACGCAAATCTAAATTCCAGATGAAATTGTGTGGATTCTGCCCTGGCCCATTCCAGATCCACACGAAACCAAACCGACTTCACTTCAGACCTAGCCGTGTGGGCGCAGACTGCGGGCATGAGTGCGCCCACCTCCCAACCCGTTGGCGACCCCACTGAGCTGACGCCGACTGCCGCGCCCGACGCTGCTGCACAGCTGGCCCCGGACACAGCTCCAGAACAAACCCGCGTGCCCGCCCGACGCCTGGTGGCGCTGGACGCCTGGCGTGGCCTCACCATCCTGCTGATGCTACTGGTCAACAACGTTTCCTTGGGCCGCTACACCCCCGACCAGCTCGTTCACGCGCCCTGGGGCGGCGGCCTGACCCTGACCGATCTGGTGTTTCCCTGGTTTCTGTACTGCGCCGGGGCGTCTCTTCCCTTCTCGCTGGGCAAACGGGCAGCTGGTGACGGCAGCTGGTGGCCGGACCGCGCCACGGTGTTCAAGCTGATTCAGCGGGCCATACCGCTTTATTTGGTAGGTGCGCTGCTGACCAGCGTGGAGAATCAGGCCCCCACCCTGGGGCTGGGCGTGCTGCAACTCATCGCCCTGGCCTCGCTGTGCGCCGGGCTGATGGCCCGCTTTCCGGTGCGCTGGCGGCTGGGCGTGGCGCTGGTGCTGCTGGTCGTCTACCGGCTCTTTTTGCTCAGCGCGCCGTTCAGCGAGGCCGACAACGCCGTGCAGCGGCTCAACGCCATGTTCCTGAACGACTTCGGGCTGCGCGGTCTCACCTCGGTGGTTCCGGCCACTGCGCTGGTGCTGCTCGGCAGTGTGGCGGCCCAGCCGCTCAAGAACCGCCGCCGCGAGGTGCCCTTGCTGCTGGCCTTCGGTGCGGCACTGGCCCTGGGCGGCTGGCTCTCCGCCGACGCCCTGGGATTCAACAAGGCCGTCTGGACCCCGGCCTACATCCTCTACTCGGCAGGGCTGGGCACGCTGGGGATGCTGGCCCTTTACCTGATCGGCGACGCCCGCCGGGGCCAGTTCGCCTGGCTGCTGAGTCCCTTCACGGTGGCCGGGCGCAACTCACTGCTGGCCTACGTCTTCCCGATTCTGCTCAAGCTATGGGTGCTGGCGGTCTGGCAGGTCAACTGGACCGGCAAGTCGCAGAGTATTCTAGGCGCGCTGCTGACCCTGGCGCAGCGTGGCCTCGGCGTCCAGGCGGGCGGCTGGGTCTACAGCCTCGGCTACGTCGGCGCGTTCTGGCTGGGGCTGTGGGTGCTGGCACGGCGCGGCTTCATCTGGAAACTCTGAATCTGGCCGCCTTTCATACGCTCCTGATCGAGACTGAATAAGATGGACTGATGGTCTGTTCCTTTGTCGTCTCACCTCTCTTTCAAAAGCAGGTTCCCCATGACTAAATTCAGATGGCTGTCCCTCATGGCGCTCTTGGGCGTGACCCAGGCTGCCGCGCCCACTCCTTCTCCCAGCGACGCGGCCTACGCCTACAGCAGCCCCGCCTTCAAGGCGCTGACCCAGGACTCGTATGCCGTGCGCGACCTGACTTCGCCCGACTTCTCAAGCTGGCTGGAGAGCAAATACGCCGCCGCCAATCTGCCGCTCGCAGGCGGCAAGACCCTGCTGGCAGGGCTGGCGGCGCGCAAGGCGGCCCTCGCTGCGGCCAGCGGCGAAACGCGCGATCAGCTCGCCCAGGACACTGCCCAGTGGGCGCACACCTTCATCAAGAAAATCCTGCCCAATTTCAGCCTGGAGCGCGGTTATGAGTTCGCCTACGCGGTCAAAGCCGGGCAGCGCCAGTGCCTGCTGCAATCGCTGCTGATCTCCGCACTCCTCCAGCAAGCGGGCCTGGACGCGGGCAGCGTGATGGTCTGGCAAAACGACCAGGGCCAGGAAAGCAACCTCGGGCACGTGGTCGCCCTGGTGCGGCTGCCCTCCGGCAAGGCAGCGCTGCTCGACGACGCCAGCGACCCGAAACCCTTCATGACCCACCAGGGGCTGCTGATCCGGGACGGCGGGGCCTACCGGTTCGCGCACCCGGTCTATAGCGGCCAGCGCATCACCGGCTTCACGCGGGCCGACACCCAGGCCCCCATCGCGCTCAGCGCCGCGCAACCGCTCGACCTGGCCTACCTCAAGTCGCAGATCAACTACTACCGGGGCGAGCGCGCACCCGGCGGGTTCATGGGCGCGGGCGGCAACTACAGCGGCAAGAGCGACGCGGCGGGCCTGGCCCAGAGTGCCAAATTCCTTCAGAGTGCCGTCAAGGACAACGACCAGAATGCGCTGGCAACCTACGTGCTGGGGCTGGTGGAGCGCAAACTCGGCCAGACGGCCCAGGCCAAGGCCCACCTCCTGGCCGGTGCCAAGCTGTATCAGGCCCAGGGCCACCTACCCGCCGGTCCCGCCGACGCTTTGAAGTGGGCGCAGGCCAACTGATCCGGACTCCCGATTGAGAACAGCGTTCGGGTGCTGCCCGGTCCAGGAGAGCGGCGTCCTCGGGGAAGGCTGAGACACTTATCGCTGCTGTTTACGCTGAAATTCCGTTCAAGACGAGATGGAACCATATCCGGCAAAAGCGCCAGATATGGTGCAATTGAGTGTTGCCCGGATGAACTGCCTGCTCCGCAACAACTGAGAAATGTCTGGCACGGTACTCTTCAGAGGCTGGCTATCTGGGCCAGCAGACTTCTCCCCTGGTTTGCCGAAGGCCCAGCACTGAAGGCACCGCCCTGAATCCCCAGCGCCGTGCTTACCGAACGGCTGCTTACTCCTCCCCCCCATTTCGGAGTCCCACACCATGCTGATCTCTTCCCGCGCCCTGGGGCTGCTCTCACCCCTGCTGCTGTGCCTGACCCTGGCCCAGGCGCAGACGCCCACGCTGATTCCTGCCACACCTCTCTCAAATCCACTCCCCGCCGCGACGCATGCCAAACCGCTGCGCTTGCCCGGCGAGACGCAGCCGATTGCGCCCGGTACCCGCCGCGCGTCGCCCATTCCCGAGCTGATACTCAACCCGCCGATGCCGCAGGTGCGCCAGATCCAGTATCTCAGCAACGGCCATATCGAGGTTGCCAGCGCGGTGCTGCTCCTCCAGCCTGGCGAGGTGGCGCAGGCCCGCAAACTGGCGGCCACGGCAGCGGCCCGCACGCTCGGCCTGCGCCCCAGCCTCGTTGAAGTCGATGTCAGCGTCTACAACAAAACCGGGTATGGCGGCTTCGGCGGCCCGCTGCCGATCCTGACCCTCAGCGCGCCGCGCGCCCGCCTGCAAGAGGTGGCGGCCTGGGCGGCAGGCGGGACCTACGAGCGGGCCTGGGAAGCGCTGGGCAGCACACCGCCCAATCCCGGCAACGCGGACCGGATCGCCGACAGGGTGCGCGAGCAGACCATCAACTTTTTCGGTGATGTCAACCAGACGCTCTCCGACGCCCGCACCCGCACCGCCAGCCGCGCCAAGGGCGGTATTCAGGACGGCCTGCTCTACGGCGGCAGCGTCCTGAAGCCGGTGGCAGCCCTCACTTTCGACGACGCCCCGCACCCGATGTATGAGCCGCTGCTGCTCGATCTGCTGCGCCGCGATCAGGTCAAGGCCACCTTCTTCGTGATTGGCCGCAACGCCCGCGCCTACCCCTACTTCGTGCGCGACATGGTGCAGCAGGGTCACGAGGTCGCCAATCACACCTACCACCACGTAAGGCTCCCCGCCCTCTCGCTGACCGCCGCCATCACCGAACTCAGCCTCACCAACCAGACCCTGCGCGGCCTCACCGGACAGCCAGTCAAGTATTTCCGGCCCCCCGGCGGCGACTACACGCCCCAGACCCTCGACGCCGCGCGGGCGCTGGGCCTCACCACCGTCTTCTGGACCGACGACCCCGCCGACTTCCAGAATCCCGGCGACAGCGTTCTGGAAAGCCGTTTTGACCGCAGGCTGCACCCCGGCGGCATCATCTTGCTGCACGACAACGCTCAGGAAACCCTCAATGTCTTCGGAGCGTTTCTGGCCTATGCCAGGAAGCGCGGCGTGTCACTCGGCACCGTCAGCAGCCTGCTGAACGGCAAACCCCTCCCGCTGCTGGGCGCTGCCGGGAGAGGCAAGCACGGCCTCCGCAAGACCAGCGTTGACAAGTTCGTGCTTGGCCATTAAACTCTACTTCGCTTGCTCATTGAGAGCTTGCCCTTTGCTGGGGTGGCGAAATTGGTAGACGCGCACGCTTGAGGGGCGTGTAGGGCAACCTGTGTGGGTTCAAGTCCCATCCTCAGCACCAACATAAAACGAACAGTCCAGCTTCTTATCAAGCTGCTGAACCCGCCGGAAGACCTCGTCTGGCGGGCGTTTTTTTGGCTGCTGGTCAAGTGCTGATGGAATCAGGGCTGGGGCGTGCGCCTCGCTTGCAACTCCTTTCCTGTACAGCGCTCACCGCCGTGAACTTCTGTTAGCCTGTTGCGGTGCGCTCCCTGCTCTGGTACCCCCTGCTGCTGACCTGTCTGGTGACGGGTTCAGCGGTAGGTCCAGCGGCAAACGCGGCGGAAGTGACGCTGCGCGCCGTGCTCAGCCCGGCAGTGTCGGCGCTGCTGGCCCACCCGCCCAGTTCCGTTCACCTCGGCCTGCTGGTGCGCGACCTCGACACCGGCAAGGTGCTGGAAGCGGCCCGGCCCGACGAACTGTTCGTGCCCGCCTCCACCATGAAACTGGTCAGCATGGCTGCCCGCCTGACGCAGGGCGGCCCGCAAAGCCGCTACAGCGTGGAGGCGCTGGCCCCGGCACAGGAAGTCAGCCGCCACGCCAAAAGCCTCAGCCGCCTGAGTCTGCGCGGCCTGGGTGATCCGAGTCTGAGCGTCACCGGGCTGTATTCGCTCTCGTCGCTGGCACAGCAACTCGCCAAGAGCGGCATCGAGGAAGTCGGCGAACTCAGTGTTGCCCCCACCATCGACAGCACCACCTGGCCCGCACTGCCGCTGGGCACCCCGCTGGTGCCGCTGCGCCTCCAGGAGTACCCCGGCTGGAACGACACCCCCGAGAACTACGCGGGGCGGGTCACGGACGCGTTCGCCGGGCAACTGCGGGCGGCAGGCATCCGGGTGGGCGCGGCGGCGAGCGGGCTGGGCCGCCTGGTGGGGCAGCAGAGCGCGCAGCAGTTCGGGCGGGTGACGCCGGGGTATTCCGCCACACCCGCGTCCACCGCCGACGTGCCTGAAGTCAGCCTGGCCAGCGTTCAGAGTGCGCCGCTGATCGCGCTGCTCCGCCAGACCCTCAAGCCGAGCGACAACGTCTGGGCCGATCAGCTTGCCGCCCGCCTGGGCCAGGTGCCGGGGCAGGCCAGCACCGCATCTCTGACCCACGCCGGCATGCTGGCGGGCCTGCGCCGGTTTCTGATACAGGTCGGCGTGAAGCCCGCGCCGCTGAGCCTGAGTGACGCTTCCGGACTGTCGGAGGCCAACCGCCTGACCCCGCGCACGCTGGTCACGGTGCTGGAGCGGATGTACGATCTGCCGATCACCGCCCTCAAAACACCGCTCACACCCGCCGAGGCGTTCGCCCAGCGCAAGAACCTCTTCATTGAAGCCCTGCCGCGCGGCGGCACCGGCATCTCCAGTGCGGCGGCCAGGGCCGAGGGCGGCACGCTGGCCGGGCGCTTCGTCGGCAGCGGGCTGGACGTGCGGGCCAAAACCGGCACGCTGCCGGGGGCGTCCAGCCTGGCGGGTTACGTGCGCGGCAAATCGGGGCACGTGCTGGCCTTTGCCATCATGGTCGACCAGGCCCCCGGGAACACCCTCGATTTGCGGGCCTATCAGGACAGGCTGCTCAAGGTCATCGCGCAGAGCCACTGAGCAGTACCCAGCAAAATCAAAGAAGCGCCTCGCCCAGTACTGGGTGAGGCGCTTCTCAACATCTGGTGCGTCAGCTTTGCAGCGTCAGCTCACTTCTTGGCGTGAACGACCAGCTTGAACGGCACGCTCACCTCGGGGTGGGCGCGGTAGCTGACCTCGTACTCGCCGATGTCCTTGACTGCTTTGGGCATGTCGAGCTTGCGGCGGTCCACGACGAAGCCCTTCTCGGCCAGCGCGGCGGCCACATCGGCGTGGGTCACGGCACCGTAGATCTTGCCTTCACCCGCCTTGACGCTCAGCTCCACGCTGAGGTCCTTCATGCGCTCGGCGAGGTTCTCGGCGTCCTTCTTCTCCTGGGCCAGCACCTTGTTGCGCGACTTGATGCGGGCTTCCAGGCTCTTGAGGTTACCCTGGGTGGCCGGGAGCGCCATGTTCTGGGGAATCAGGAAGTTGCGGGCGTAGCCGTCTTTGACGCTTACCACGTCGCCGACCTGGCCCAGTCGGCCGGGCTCGAGCAAAATAATCTGCATGGCTTATCCTTACTTCCGAACCAGTTTCTCGGTATAGGGCAACAGAGCCATCTGACGCGCCAGTTTGATGGTCTGGGCGATGCGGCGCTGGTGCTTGGCCGAGAGGCCGGTGCGGCGGCGGGGCAAGATCTTGCCGGTGTCGGAGACGAACCGGCGCAGCATCTTGACGTCTTTGTAATCGGTAATTTCCAGCTCGCCGATGGCGAACGGATCAACCTTGGGCTTGCGGGGACGCTTGGGTCCCTTGCCACGCGGTTTACGGTCAGTCTGGGTCATGGTTTCCTTGTTGAAACAGCATTACGGCAGCTTTGTGCTGCCACTGACCTTTCGTCTCAAGCCTGGTTGCGGCTCAAAACGGCAGGTCTTCTTCCGGCGGAAAATCGTCGAGGCCCTGATCAATATCCAAGCTGGCCGAACGGTTCCCCTGCGGCGAGGCCGCCCGCGCCGGTGCAGCGTTGCTGCCCGTGCGCGTCGGTGCGCTGCCCGTGGCCATCGTACGGGGCGCGCCGGAGGTGGCTGCGGGTGCACCGGCACCCACGCCTCGGGCCAGAGCTTCGACTTTCGTCGCCTCTACTTTGGTGGTGTTGCGCTTGTTGCCGTCTTTGTCCTGCCAGCTGTCGTTGACCAGCCGTCCCTGCACCAGCACCGGGTCGCCCTTGCGCAGGTTCTGGCAGGCTTCGGCCAGTTCGCGCCACAAGGTGATGTCGATCCAGTGGGTCTTTTCCTGCTGGTTGCCGTTGCGGTCTTTCCAGGTCTCGTTGACGGCCAGTCCCAGTCCCAGCACCGCGTCACCCGTGGGGGTGTAGCGCAGTTCGGGATCGCGGGCCAGATTGCCGATCACGATGACGGTGTTCCAGCCGCCGCTCATCCGCACGCCGCCACCAGCGTCTTGCACCAGTTCGGCTTCGCTGCCCAGAGACTCCATTCGCAGCGCCTTGACGCGAACCTGTGAACGCTTGCCGCCTTCGGGGGCTTCCCACTGGCTGTAGTCCAGGGTGCCTTCCACGATCACGGGATCGCCAGATTTCAGGTTGCGCTCCGACTGCCACTCGGCGGGTTTGCCGAGAATGCTGACGCGGTGGTACCAGGGCAGTTTGCGCTCCTTGCCGTCGTTGCCGATCAGGTGGTCTTCGCCAGCAACCGTGGCTTCGAACACCGGCACCCCGCTGGGGGTGTAGCGCAACTCGGGATCGCGGGCGAGGCTGCCAACCAGATAAACATGATTCATTCCACGGGCCATGTGCGTGTCTCCTTGCGTGTCAATCGTAGCTAATGGGCTTGAGTATGGTTGCGGGCGCTTGGCCTTCGTGTGTCCTCACATCGAAGTGCAGCCAGATTAACAAAGGCAGTTCATTCTGTCAAGAGCGTAAAAATTGGCAGACTCAGGTCCGGCTTACGCCTTCTTGGTCTTCCATTCGGGACGGTCCTTGACCACCAGCACCCGGCGCACGTTGTCGCGCAGGCGCAGGCTGGCCGCGATGTCCTTTTCAGGATCGCCGCTGGCCTTGATGGTGTACATCAGGTAGTAGCCCTCGCGGTCCTTCTGGATCGGGTACGCCATCCGGCGGTTTCCAGCGTCGTCGAGATTCGTCACTTCAGCCCCGGCGTTTTGCACGGCGTTGCTGATGTAATCCTTCTCGGTCTGAAGCTGCTCACCGCTGAGGGTGGGGTTGAGAATCAAGTTGAGATCGTATTGACTTTGCATAATTTCACCTCCCTCTTCGCGTACTTGGCCGGTAAACTCCGCTCTGTAGTTGAAAAACAGCAACGTGGCGGCACGCAACTCGAAATTGTAGCAGGCCTGCGCGACGGGTGCAAAGCCTTAAGACGCCCCAGCCCCCGGACGCTTTTCAGGATGTGACGTTTTCGTCTTGCGTAGCGCTGACAGCATCATCGCCAGGACAGCAAGGAAACTGTTACACTTCTCATATGCCGCGTATTCTGGTGGTGGACGACGACGCTGCCATCCTCAAACTGATCAGCGTGATTCTCTCGCGGGCAGGCCATGAAGTCCGCACCAGCAGCCATCCGGTGGAAGCGCTGGAAATGCTCAATGTCTTTACCCCAGATCTGGTGATCAGTGACGTGGTGATGCCGTACATGACTGGCCTGGAATTTCTAGAACAGGTGCGGGCCAACGAGAAGCGCTCGGCCCTGCCGTTCATGCTGCTCTCCAGCCACGCCGAGCGCGGCGACGTGCGCCGGGGCATGAACCTGGGGGCCGACGATTACCTGCCCAAGCCGTTCACGCCCCAGGACCTGCTGACCGCCATTGACGCCCGCCTGAGACGGGCCGGGCTGGCGGCGCGGGGAGCCAGCGGCACTGAGGCCAAGGCGCTGGGCACCGCCCAGGTCATCTGGAAAGGCGAGAGCGTGTCGTGGGTGTCGCGCAAGGCGCTGGAGCTGTTCTTTTATCTGCTGGAACACAGGGAAGTCACCAGTTGGCAGGCCGCCGAGGCGTTGTGGCCTGAGAAGGACGAGGCCAGGGCCAGCAGCCTCTTTCACACGACCCTGCACCGGCTGCGGCGCTCGCTGAGCAACGAGGCGGTGGTCAGCACCAACCGCCGTTACACCCTGGCCGACGACATCAACCCCAGTTACGATGCTCAGCGCTTCGAGCTGCTGACCAAGCAGGCCGAGGCAGGTAGCCTGGGTCTGGAAGAGCTACGCGAACTCGCCAGCCTCTACGGCGAATTTCTGCCGGGCGTGGATTCGCCCTGGGCCGACGATGTGCGCTCACGCCTAGAGCAGCGCCAGCTTTCGGTTCTGAGCCTGGCCGCCCGCGCCGCCGGGGACGCCGGACGGGTCAAGGACGCCGCGCAGTTTCACCAGCGGGCGCTGACCATCGATCCGCTCAGCGAGCAGGACTGGAACGGGCTGGCCAAGGCCCTGAGCGCCTTGGGCGACCCGCGCGCCCGGCTGGCGGCGCAGCGCGAAGCCTGGTGGGCTGTCGATTTCGAATAACCGCATCCATATCCATTGACTCCAGCAAGCTGAGCGGCGTGTCAGAGCGGGCAGTACGGCCTCCCTCTGGGCCAAGTTCGCATGAAGTTCACCAAGAGCCTATTAAGGGAGCATAAACCGACGGAAGCGCTGCGCTTCACCGTTGGGGCCACGGCCTTCATTAAGATGGCCCGTAAGCATCGAAAAGGCGCTGGGGTCCTCTCCACCCCAGTGAAGATGACCATCCATGGAACAGCGCATCCTCCTGATTGAAGACAACCCCGACATCACCCGCGTGGTGCAGTACGAACTCGAGCAGGCCGGTTACCGGGTGCTGACCGCCCCGGACGGCGTGACGGGCCTGACCAGCGCCCGCGAGAACGCCCCTGATCTGGTGATTCTCGACCTGGGTCTGCCCGACTTCGACGGCGCGGAAATCGCCCGCCGCCTGCGCAAAACCAGCGCCGTGCCGATCATCATCCTGACGGCGATGGACGCGGTGGACCGCAAGGTGAACTTGCTGGAAGCCGGGGCCGACGACTACATGACCAAGCCCTTTCACCCTGAAGAACTGGTCGCCCGCGTCAAGGTGCAACTGCGCCACCAGCAGCACGGCGAGGTCATTCAGATCGGCGCGCTGGAAATTCACCCACAAAAGCGGCTGTGCCACTACAACGGCCACGAGGTCCGGCTCTCGCCCAAGGAGTTTGACCTGCTGACCTTCCTGGCGCGGCAACCAGGCCGGGTCTACTCGCGCCAGGAGATCGAGCGCGAGGTCTGGAACGGCGAATTGCCCAGCAACAGCAATGTCGTGGATGTGCACATGGCCAACATGCGTGCCAAGCTGCGTGACCTCGACGGCTACGGCATCATCCGCACGGTGCGCGGCATCGGCTACGCCCTGAAAACGCCCTGAGCACTTCTCTGCCAGAAAGGTCGCCTGCACCCCAGCTCAGTACGGGGGCAGGCGAATCCCTTTATGGTGGCGAGCTTTGAAAGAGAAGGCTCAGTGGTTCGGTTTGTTCTGACAGGCGACACACACCCCATGCACTTCCAGGCGCACATCCGAGACTTGGAAGCCGCCGGGCAGCAACGTTCTGGGCAGGTTCGGCAGCTCCTGCACTTCAATGTCGAAAATCGCTCCGCAGGTCCGGCAGACGGCATGGTGGTGGTGATCGTCACGCCTGAAATCGTAGCGGGTGGCCTGCCCGGCACGTTCGATGGTCACGGCCACACCATCGCGCACCAGCGCGTCTAAGGTCCGGTACACCGTGCCGAGACTGAGGCTGGGCAGTTCGCGCCGCACTTCCTGATGAATCCAGGCGGCGTCGGGGTGCGTGCGGGTGGTCCGCAGGGCCTGGAGCACCGCCTGCCGTTGCCGCGTATTTCGCACCATCGTCATACCGCCGAGTCTAGCAAAAACCGGCGGGCTGCCTTGTGAGGCTGGTCAGGCTCTGACCCACCAAGTTTCAGCGGGCCGATCTGGCCGATTTCTCCTTGCGGCGCGGCGGACCCAGCGCCGCCCGAACCGTACCCTGGTGGCCCAGCTTGGTCTGCACCGCTTTCAGATCGTCGCCGAGTGCCAGCACCAGCACGCTGTCGCCTGCCTGCAAGGTGGTGGCCCCCTTGGGCACCAGAAATTCGCCGCCCCGGTGCACCAGAATGACCAGCGCGTCGGGCGGCAGCTTGAGGTCCATGATGCGCCGCCCGTCGGCCTCGCTGCCCGGCCCGACATCCACCTCGGCCATGTCGTTTCTGCCGGTGCCGGTGGGCCGGTAGGCGATGGGATACACGGGCCGCTTGGGCGTGTCCTCGCGCACCCTCAGCCAGCGCGCCACCAGCGTCAGGGTGGTGCCTTGCAGCAGCACACTGGTCAGCACGATGAAGAACACCGCATTGAAAAGCAGGTTGGCATTTGGCACGCCCGCCAGCAGTGGGAAGGTCGCCAGCACAATCGGCACCGCGCCGCGCAGCCCCACCCAGGCCACCATGCTCTTGTCGCGCTTGGGCATCTGCGAGGCGGCCAGACTGAGATACACGCTGACGGGCCGGGCCACGAACACCAGCACCAGTGCGCAGGCCAGCGCCAGCCCGGCGGTGGGCAGCAGCTCGTGCGGATTGACCAGCAGGCCCAGCATCAGGAACATCCCGATCTGCATCAGCCAGGCCAGACCGTCGAGGAAATCGAGCACGCTGCGCTTGTGGATGAAGTCGGCGTTGCCGATCACCAGCCCGGCGATATAGACCGCCAGAAAGCCGCTGCCGTGCAAGCTGGCCGCCGCGCCGTAGGTCATCAGCGCCAGCGCGATCAGCATCACCGAGTAAAGGCCCTCGAACTGCAAATTCAGCTTGTTGATGGCCCACAGGCTGGCCCGGCCCAAACCGTAACCGAGCAGCGCCCCCAGCAGCATCTCCCGGAGAAACTGTGGCGCAAGGCCCAGCACGCTCTGTCCAGGGTCCTGGATCAGCGCAATCAGGCCCAGCGTCAGGAAAACGGCCATCGGGTCGTTGCCACCGGATTCGAGTTCGAGCAGCGGGGTAATTTCGCCCCGTAAGCCCAGGCGGCGTTCCTTGAGTACGGTGAATACGGCGCTGGCGTCGGTGGAACTGACCACCGCGCCCAGCAGCAGGGCACTCAGCCAGGGCAGCCCGAAGGCGAGGTGGGCGAACGCGCCCATGACCCCGGTGCTGAGCAGCACGCCCAGCGTTGCCAGCGACAGGCTCTTTTTCAGCACCGGGCGCACCAGCGACCACTCGGTACTTAGGCCACCCTGAAACAGGATGAAGCACAGCGCCACCGTTCCGGCCCACTGCGCGAACAGGTAATTGCTGAACTCGATGCCGCCGGGACCGTCGCTGCCTGCCAGCATGCCCACGCCCAGAAAGAGCAGCAGTCCCGGCACGCCCAGCCGCCCCGACGCCTTACTGCCGACGATGCTGGCCAGCAGCAGTGCGCCCGCGATCAGGATGTACAGACCGCTGTTCACCTTGCGGCCTTCCAGTCAGACGGCAGCGAGACTGAAGTCATGACCGCAGTATGACGGCAGCGGCGCACAGGAAGAGAAGTCAGAAAAGCAGAACCTTTCGCCTGACTACAGGCGGTTGGGCAGCCGGGCCACCTGGCCCCAGAACTGTACCAGCGCGCCCACCATTTGCCGCAAGCCGTCGGGATCGCTGGGCTTGATCAGGTAGGCGCTGGCGTGGGCGTGGTAGGCGCTGCGAATCTCCTCCTCGGTGTCGCTGCCGCTGAGCATCACCACCGGCAGGCGGCGCAGGCTCACATCATCGTGGGCCTTGAGCGCCGAGAGCCAGTGCAGACCGTCCTCGCCGGGCAGCGCGCCGTCGAGCAGCACCAGGGCGATGCGGGGGTCGCGGGCCAACGCGGCGCGGGCCTGAGCACCGTCACGCGCCACGTGCAGTTCAATGGGCGAGTGGGCACGCTGAACCTCACCGAATGCTGTCCGGATCAGATCGATGTCGGCCTCACTGTCCTCAATCAGCAGAACATGCAGCGGCCCGACGCGCCTGGAGGTTTCCATTCAGCCTCCGGCACGCGGCAGCGCAGCGCCCATGTACAGGGTGATCCAAATCAACATTGCCTCAAGATAAACGCCTGTTGGTGAGGAGATTGTCAGCTTGGCCCGAGTTTTGTGAAGCCCGTCCGGTTCACTCGGACTGCGAGATATGAACGCCCTCAGCTCCGCAGCGCGTAGCCCACGCCACGTACGGTCCGCAGCAGGCCGTAGCCGTCGAGGTCGCGCAGCTTGGCGCGCAGATTGGCCATATGCACGTCCACGACGTTGCTGCCTTCAGGCAACCGGCCCTGCCAGATGTCTTGCCCGATTTCCTGGCGCGAGTAGACCCGGCCCGGCTGGCGAATCAGGAGTGCCAGAATGTCGAACTCCTTGGGCGAGAGCCGCAACTCCTCTCCCTTGTAGCGCACCAATCTTTTTTGCGGGTCGAGTTCGAGGTCACCCAGTGTCAGGCTCTCGGAGCCGCGCTGGCGAAGCTGCACCTTGATGCGGGCCAGCAGTTCGTCGGGGTGAAACGGCTTGATGACGTAGTCGTCGGCTCCCAGGCCGAGCAAACGCACCCGCTCCTCAACAGTGTCGCGGGCCGTGAGCACGATGACTGGCACGGTGCTGTTCTTGCGCAAGCGCTGGACCACGTCACCGCCGTCGAAATCCGGCAGGCCCAGGTCGAGGAGAATGAGTTCGGGCGGCTCTTCGCGTGCTTTGATCAGGCCAGTCATGGCTGTGTCGGCATGGTCGATCTCAAAGCCCGCGTCGGTCAGGTCGAGGCGCAGCACGTTGGCAATATCGAGGTCGTCCTCGATCACAAGGATGCGTTGGCGGGTCACCTGGACATTGTACCTGAGACGCCACAGTTTCCTGCGGAATGGGGCGTCTCACGAAATAGCCGGGTGAGGCGGGCGGCTTCGCAGGGGAGAAAGGGATCAACAGACGGGTGGATCGCCGCGCTGCCGCCGGGTTCGTGTTAGTCTGACACCACTGCATCTGCGGATGCCTCTTCATTGTTTTCGTGCAGGCTTTGACTTGAACCGCATTCTTTGAAACAGGAAACAGCAACGCTTTAAGCAGTTCTTTTGATTTGATTTCTCCCCCGACCCGGCATCTCCGGCTTTGGCCGAAACCCAAGTTCACCCACCCCGGCCCTCAACTGGCTGGGCACAAGGAGCAGGATGACCAACCTCAACCCCAACCCCAACGCCGACGCCCTGGAGATCATTCCTTTAGGCGGCATGGGCGAAATCGGCAAGAACATGTTCGCCTACCGCTACGGCGACGAGATTCTGGTCGTCGACGGCGGCCTGGCCTTTCCCGAGGCCCACCAGCTCGGCATCGACCTGATCATTCCCAAGATCGACTATCTTCAGGAACACGCCGGGCTGATCAAGGGCTGGATTCTGACGCACGGCCACGAGGACCACATCGGCTCGCTGCCCTACATCATGCCCCGGCTGCCGCGCGTGCCGATGTACAGCGCTGCGCTGACCCTGGGACTGTTGCGCGAGAAGCTCAGCGAGTTCGGCATCAAGGAAGCCGACACCGATCTGCGCGAGGTCGAACTTGATGCCCAGGTCCGTATCGGGCAGCATTTCGTGGTCGATTTCTTCCGCATCACCCACTCGATTCCCGACAACATGGGTTACATCTTGACCACGCCCGTCGGCAAGGTCGTGCACACCGGCGACTTCAAGATTGACCGCACGCCCACCGACGGCAAGCTCAGCCAGCTCGACCGCATCGAGAAAGCCGGGGATGAGGGCGTGCTGCTCCTCATCTCCGACAGCACCAACGCTGAGCGCCCCGGCTGGTCGACCAGTGAAGCCGAGGTGGCCGAGAACCTGGAAGCGCTGATCAAGGCGGCACGCGGGCGGGTCTTTATCACGACCTTCGCCTCGCAGACCCACCGGGTGCAGAACATCGTCCGCAGCGCCGAGAAGCTGGGCCGCCGGGTCATCATGGAAGGCCGCAGCATGCTCAAGTACGCCCAGGTCTCACAGCAGCTTGGTTATATGGAGTTCAGAGATCCGCTGGTGACCAGTGATGAGGTGGGTGATCTGCAAGACTCGCAGGTGCTCTACATCTGCACCGGTTCGCAGGGCCAGCCGATGAGCGTGCTCTCTCGCCTGGCCTTCGGCAACCACGCCAAGATCGCCCTCAAGCGCGGCGACACCGTCATCCTGTCGAGCAGCCCGATTCCCGGCAACGAGGAAGCGGTCAACACCGTCATTAACCGGCTCTACGAGATCGGTGTGGACGTGCTGTATCCGCCCAACCAGAAAGTCCACGCTTCCGGGCACGGCAGCCGCGAGGAGCAACTCCACATTCTCAATCTGGCCCGGCCCAAGTACTTTTTGCCCTGGCACGGCGAGCCGCGTCACCAGATCAACCACGCCCGCCTGGCCCAGACGGCGACCCGCCCGCCGCAGCGCACCCTGGTCGCCAAGAACGGCGACATCGTCAAGCTGACCCCGGACGACTTCAAGGTGGTGGGCACCGTTCCCGCAGGGGCTGTCTACGTGGACGGCCTGGGCGTCGGCGACATCAGCGACGACATCATCATGGACCGCATGAGCATGAGCCAGGAAGGCGTGCTGATCATCACGGCGGTGCTGCACCCCACCCCGCACATCGAATTGGTGTCGCGCGGCTTTGTGCGCAGCAACCGCGAACTCGAAAACCAGATCCGCAAGGTGGCGCTGGAAGCCGTTGAGCAGGGCACCCGCGAGAAGAAGCGCCTGGAAGACATCCGCGACGACATGTACGGAGCAGTCAGGCGGTTTGTCCGCAAGGTAACGGGCCGCAACCCGGTGCTGATTCCGCTGCTGGTGGACTGAAGCAGTGAGCTGAGTGGTATGGGTCAGCGGGCGGGTCGGTGTGGGCTGGCCCGCTTTGCTTTTACACACTGGCCCAGCCGCCATCACGTTTCTGCGCCGACACCGTGAAATACTCTGCCCATGCCGCGCGTTTTCCTTTCCGCTTCCCTGCTGCTCACACTGGCGCTGCTTGCCTCGCCACTGATCCACGCCCAGGAGATTCCCCCCACACCTCTCCCCTCCCCCACCGCGCCGGAGTCGCCGCCGCAACTCCCTTCGGCGGAGCCTGCGCCCACTCCGGCGAATACCGCCCCGGCAGTCACGCCCCCGGCAGTCACACCAGCACAGCCTGCTCCCGCTCCAGCGGTGCCCGTCAAGCCCGTATCTGCCGCGCCCAAGCCAAAGGCCACCGACAGCCTGACCCTGCGCTTCGAGGCCAGCTTTCCCGCCGTGGTGGACGGCAAGAAAACCAGCCTCCCCTACCGTGAGACGCTGATCATTCCTCCGGAGCGTCTGGTGCAGTTGCGCGCCCAGGGCAAGGTGACAGCCAGCCTGGACGCCGACCTCAAGGCGCTCCTCAGCCGCGTCACCGGCCCGGCCCGAGATGCCCGCTTCGAGGTCCAGCCAGACGGACAGTGGGCCATCGTGCAGCACAACAGCTTCACGGTAGACGCGGCAGCAGCCCGCAGCACCCTGGCAGCGGCCCTCAAAGATGGACAGACCACCCTGATCAAGCTGATACCCACCGGCAGCGTCGCCCCAAAGCGTACCCTCGATTACTTTGTTTCACGTGGAATTACAGCGTTTCTGGCAGGCGGTCAGACCGGCTACGACGGCTCCAGCCCGGCCCGCATCACCAACATTCACGTGGGCACACAGGCCTTTCAGGACAAGTTGTTCGAGGGCGACACTTTCTCCTTCAACCGGATGCTGGGGCCGATCACGACCAGGGCAGGCTTCGTGACTGGCCTGGTAATTGCCGGAGAGCGCACCGCATCGGGTATCGGCGGCGGCATCTGTCAGGTCAGCACCACCGTGTTCCGGGCGCTCTACGGTGCTGGCCTGCCGATTACCGAGCGGCGCAACCACAGCTATCAGGTCTATTACTACGATCCGCAGGGCCTGGACGCCACCATCTACCAGCCCAGCCAGGACCTGCGCTTTGCCAACGACACCGGCGGCGCACTGTGGTTCCAGTCCGACTGGGACGATGCCCAGAAGCTGCTGGTGGTGCGGGTGTTCGGCAAGGCGCGCGATTTCGACGTGCAGGTGCAGGAGCCGCGCATCCTCAGCACCACGCCCTCACCGCCCGACAAGATCATCACCGACGCCACCCTCAAAAAAGGCGAACGCAAGCAGGTAGACTGGGCGGCCCAGGGCGCAGTGATCGAGGTGGACCGCCTGTTTGTGCGGAACGGCAAGACCTTCAAGCAGGACACCCTGAAAAGCAGCTACCGTCCCTGGCCGAACATCTTCACAGTTGGCCGCTGAACGAACCGTATTGGAACTGGGCCGCCCCGATCATGCCGGGCGGCCCTTTCCATTTACTTTGCGGGCGCTTACTCCTCGGTGTAACCGAGCACGTCCAGAATCCGGTCCAGCTCCTCGCGGGAACTGTAACTTAGTTCTAAGCGGCCCTTGTCGTCGCCCGTGATCTTGACCTTCGTCCCGGTACGGCGGCTCAGCGCCAGCTCGACCTGCCGCCAGGGCCGGGGCGGGTTGACCTTGATCGGCACGCTCTCCCCTCCCCGGCGGCGTTCCTCACGTTTGAGCGCTTCCGCACCGCGCACGTTGAGGTGTCGGGTCCGAATTTCACTCAGTGCCCAGGCCCGGTCCACTTCCGGCAGGGCCAGCACCGCGCGGGCATGTCCGGCACTGATCTCACCGTTTTCCAATGCCGCCAGTGCCTCGGGCGGCAGGCTCAGAAGCCGCAAAGCGTTGGCCACGGTGCTGCGGCCCTTACCCACCGCTTTGGCAACGCCTTCCTGGTTGTGGCCCTGGTCAAGCAGGGTCTGGTAAGCCCGCGCCTCCTCCAGCGGCCCCAGGTCCTCGCGCTGCAAGTTCTCGACGATGGCGATTTCCAGGGCCTCGCGGTCGGCCAGGTCTCGGATAATCACCGGCACTTCGCTTAGGCCCGCCAGTTGCGCGGCCCGCCAGCGCCGCTCGCCCGCCACGATCTCGAAATGCTCGCCGCGAGGGCGCACCAGCAGCGGTTGCAGCACCCCTTTGTCGCGGATACTCTGTGCCAGTTCGGCCAGCGATTCCGGCACGAACACCTGGCGCGGCTGGTAAGCGGCCTGCACGATCTGCTCGATCTTGAGGCTCTGGGCGCTGAGCGGCGCGGCACTGACCGGACGGCTGAGCAGGGCATCGAGGCCACGTCCCAGGCTAGATTTTTTCGACACGCTGCATCACCTCCTCGGCCAGGCGCTTGTAGGCCGCTGCACCACTCGACAGCGGCGCGAACTGGTTGATGGCCTTGGCAAAGCTGGGCGCTTCCGAAAGCCGGACATTGCGGGGAATGACGCTCCAGAACACCAGCTCGCCAAAATGCTGCCGCACGCTCTGCTCGACTTCTTGCGCCAGATTGGTGCGCCCGTCGAACATGGTGATGGCCACGCCCAGCACCTTGAGCCGGGGATTGAGCGCAGCCCGTACCCGGTCCACCGTCTCGGTCAGCCCGGCCAGACCCTCCAGCGCGTAGTACTCGGCCTGAAGCGGAATGAGCAGGGCGTCGGCAGCCGCCAACACGTTGATGGTCAGCGGCCCCAGACTCGGCGGCGCGTCAATGATCGCCACGTCGAAGTCGCTGAGCTGCTCCAGCACGGCGTGCAGGGCATACGGCTCGTCGGCCAGCTCCACGCCCGCTCCAGCCAGATCAGGCGTTGCCGGAAGGACGCTCAACCGCTCCTGCCCCGTGCCCACGATCAGGTCGGCAGTCCGCTCCGGGCTGCCCAGCGCCTCGTACAGGCCTGCCTCCACACCCCGCAGACCCAGACCACTACTGGCGTTGCCCTGCGGGTCCATGTCGATCAGCAGCACCCGCCGTCCCCCGGCAGCCAGATACGCCGCCAGATTGATGGCCGTCGTGGTTTTTCCCACGCCGCCCTTTTGATTCACGATTCCCAGCGTCTTCATTTCATCTTCACATCGTCACCTTCAGGGCAGGCGGATGATCCGACCTGACCGCCGCCTTCAGAATAGCGGTTGTTTGCCGGGCACACCCTCACGCCGGGGGTAGTTGGCCAGCGTCGTGCCCAGCTTCCGCATCACCACCAGGCTGCGTGGGTCGTGCGACACCGGCAACTCGAACTGTTTCACATGAAACAGCTCGCCGCCCAGCTCGGCAGCCGCCCGGCGTCCAGCTTCCAGTTCCTCTGGGTTGAGCTGGCCTTTCTGGGCAATCAGCAGGCCGCCAGTCTCCAGCAGCGGCAGTCCCAGTTCTGCCAGTACTGGCAGGGCCGCCACCGCCCGCGTCACGACACGCTGATACTGTTCGCGGTGCGCCGGATCGCGCCCCAGGCTCTCAGCCCGGCTCGCCAGCACCTGCACCTGGCCGAGCTGAAGCCGGGCCGCCGTGCGGGCGATATACTCAGTCTTCTTGCGGGTGGCGTCCACCGCCAGAATCTGGAGCTGCGGATAGACAATCGCCAGTGGCAACGCTGGAAAGCCCGCGCCGCTGCCGAGATCGAGCAACCGGGTTGCCTCGCCGAGCCAGCCATCCAGGCCGCAGGTCAGGGAATCAATGAAGTGCTTCAGAATGATGTCGCGCTCAGCCGTCAGGGCTGTGAGGTTCATCTGGGCATTGCCTTCGAGCAAAGCCGCCTGAAGTTCGGCGAACGCAGGCAGATGCGGCCTCAGATCAAGACCTAATTCGAGGCCACCCTGCAACAGCAGCGCCTCACCCTCGGGGGTCATGACCGCACCCCACACTGAAATTGTTTGTCTCTTGCCATGCCCTTGCCTCGTCCGTCACAGTTTCACGTGAAACAGCCCACCTGTCAAATGGTTCGCTTCCTGAAGCTTTGTTTTGGCCACCATCAGACCGTTTTCAGAACGATGTTTCACGTGAAACACGATTGCGTTGGTCGGGACCATGCTGTTTGATATAGATCAGCAAGCTGGAGATGTCAGCGTGACGTACACCCGGCAAGCGTGCCGCCTGGGCCACCGTCTGCGGCTGGGCACGCCTCAACTTCTCGCGGGCCTCGTTGGACAGTACCGGCACCGCCGCGTAGTCCACACCGCTCAAACTGAGGCCGCGCGCCCGGCCCTCGGCGGCCAGCTGACGCTTGGCGCGCTCAATGTACCCGGCGTACTTCACCCGGATTTCCAGCGCTTCCCGCTCATCAGGACTCAGGACAGGCAAGTCCAGGCCCATCGCCTCGACATCGCCGAGACTGAAATCAGGGCGGCGCAGCCATTGATCGGCGGGCTGGCCCTGGAACCGCTGACCCTCCATGGCGCTCTGGCCCGCCTCGATCCGTCGGTACTTGGCCTGCACCCGACCAAGTTGCTGTTCTGGCACCAGACCCAGCTCAAATCCCTGCCCAGTCAGCCGTTCGTCCGCGTTATCCTGGCGGATCAGCAAGCGGTGTTCGACGCGGCTGGTCATCATCCGGTACGGCTCGTCGCTGCCCCTCAGCGTCAGATCATCAAGCATGACGCCGATGTAACTTGTTTCACGGGAAACAATCGGGGCGTCGCCGTGACCCTGGAGCAAACCGAGCGCGCGCCGGGCCGCCGCCGTGCCCGCAACCAGCCCCTGAGCCGCCGCCTCCTCGTAGCCACTGGTGCCGTTGAGCTGGCCCGCTGTAAACACACCTGGCAAGAGGCGCGATTCGAGATGCAGGGTCAGCTCGGTGGAATCCACCACGTCGTACTCGACGGCGTAGGCGTAGCGGTGGATCACGGCCCGCTCGAAGCCCGGCAGGGTCCGCACCAGCTGATCTTGCAGGCGGGGCGGCAAGCTGCTCGAAAAGCCCTGTAAATACACCTCACTGGTATCGAGGCCCTCGGGTTCGACGAACAGTAAATGACGGTCATGGTGGGCAAACCGCACGACCTTGTCCTCGATACTGGGGCAGTAGCGCGGCCCCAGGCCTTCGATGTCGCCCGCATACATCGGCGATTCGTGAAGGTTCTCGTGGATCAACCGGTGCGTTTCGGGGGTAGTGTGGGTCTGCCAGGTGGGGGAGCGGGCGGCGTTTGGGCCGGAATGGCCAGTAAAACCGCGCGGCTGGGGATCGGCAGGAATCTCCAGCAATGCGGCAAAGTCCACCGCATCGGCCCGGACACGCGGCGGGGTGCCGGTCTTGTAGCGCTTGAGAACGTGCCCGGCGCGGGCCAATGGAGCCGAGAGGAAGCGCGACGGCGGCTCGCCCTGCCTTCCCTCGCCGCGCGACTGTCTGCCGTACCAGGTCAGGCCGCGCAGGAAGGTACCCGCCGCAATGACCACGCTGCGGGCCTGGAAGCGGCGGCCATCGGTGGTGACGACCTGCCAGCCCTGAGCATCTGGCTCCAGGTCCGCCGCCTCGCCGCGCACGATCTGGAGATTGGGCACGTCGAGCAGCAGCTCCTGGGCGCGCTCGGCGTAAGCGTCGCGCTCGTTTTGCACCCGCAGTGACTGGACGGCGGGTCCCTTGCTGGCGTTGAGGGTGCGGGTATGAATGGCGGTGTCGTCGGCCAGGCGGGGCATCAGGCCGCCCAGCGCCTGGATCTCGAACACCATCTGGCTCTTACCTGGGCCGCCCACTGCCGGGTTGCAGGGCATCCTGCCGATGGTCGCCGGGTTGCTGACCAGCAGAGCGACAGAACCGAACTTGGCGGCGGCCCAGGCGGCCTCGATGCCCGCGTGCCCGCCACCGATCACGATGACATTCCAGCAGCGCGGCGCGGAGGAGGAAGTGTGGGGCACAGTCATTGGATCAGTCTAGCGGGCAGGGGAGGGGCCGGGCGTGCCAGGTGTGACACTCAAGTTTCTGCGGGCACTGGGTCTGGACAGCTCAGAACGGCACGGCCCGCACACTCAGCACCGGATTGTGCTGGTCGGGGTCGAGCAGCAACTCCAGGTACTCGCGGTCCGGCAGAGCGTCGATCATGGCGAAGCAGGCCGCTTCCTCCAGGTGAATACCGCCGTGCATCTGGGTGTGGCCGTAGATGCCGTAGGCCAGGTCAGCCATCATCACGTATTCGGGGGTGTCGTGCCACCAGCGTTTGGGCCCGTGATCGGTGTAGAACAGATCGTCGTAGTACGCGAAGGCGGGCAGCGGCCCCACGTGGGCAAATTGCACCCGGCCCACCCGCAGCTCGCGCAAAAACCCCTGAAACCAGTGGCGCAGGTGGTCGGGCAAGACCACGCCGCCGCGCTCCGGGTCGAACTCATCATGGGTCAGCCCACCGCTGGTGCCGAGCTGGTAGCGGTGATGGACCACGCCGTCGTCGTGGTTGCCCAGAATGAAATGCACTGAGGTGGGCGCGGACTTCTGAAAGGCCTGCAGCTTTTCGAGTTCGCGGACCTGCTGGCGGGCGGCAGCGAAGAGATGGTCCTCGTTGCGCGCGTCGAAGGTGCTCAGACCGGTGAGCCGGGCATACTCGCCAAGGTTCTTGGGATGCACCAGATCACCGATAAACACGACCTGATAAAAGCCCTGACGCACCGGGGGGGTCGGCTGGCCGTGAGCGTCAGCGCAACTTGCCGCCCGGAGCGCCGCCCACATGGTGTCGAAGTCGGCGTGAACGTCGCCGATGGCAATAAATTTACGGATGGTCATCTGCTGACTCGCCTAGCGCCGCTGAAGGGCCTGAAGCTCTTTGTAGATGGCCCGGCTCTCGTCCACCGTCTCGCCGTAGCCGCGCAGCAGCAGCCGGGTGGCCTCGCCGCCCTTGCCCGCCTCGCGCAGTTGCTCCATCAGGGTATCAATGTGGGCGCGTGCCCTGCTCAGCTGGGGGTCAAGCGGCACCTGAGGCGGCAGGGGGCGCGGCGAGTCACGGCGCGGCTGGGAAGTGGGCAACTCGTTCAGGCCGCCGAGTTCGCTGACGTTGGGACCATCGTCGGGATCGTACTCGACCCAGGGCGCTTCCAGCGTGCTGGACACCCCGAAGTACCTGAAAGCGTCGGCCAGCGCCAGTTTCTTGGCGTCTTCCAGGCTGTGCCCACCGCTGAGGCCCTCACGCACCGCGCCGCCCAGGCTCAGGCGGGCGCGGACCAGCGGAGGCGCGGCGGCGTCGCAGGCCCAGGTCAGCCCCCAGGCCGCGTCGGCGGCACTCAGGTGCTCGGCCAGGGTATCGAGGTCGGGCACGGGCAGCACGCGGGCCTGGTCACCGCGTACCTCAGCCACCGCCCAGGCACTCAGGGCGGCGCGCAGCGCCTCGCGGACGACATCGGTGGCATCGGACATGCCCAGCAGTCTAGCGAGTTTCGGCCTCCTGCGGCGGCGGCTTAAGCCACGTTCAAGGCGCGGCGGATGGGGGGTGGGGAAGGAGAGCGGCCCAGCACTGAATTGAATCGGCGCTGAGTTGAATCAGCCCTGGGTTGAATCAGCACTGGGGATGACACCTGTCACCTTCCAGCCCTGACGCCACTCACTACACTGACGAATCATCCAGGACCACACTGAACCCATGAATGACGTGGTTTGCTTCGAAGGAATTTCCCAGCGCTTCGGCCCGGTCATGGCCCTCACCGATCTCAACCTGGAGCTGAAGGCCGGGCAGCTCAGCGCCCTGCTCGGCCCCAACGGCGCGGGCAAGACCACCGCCATCGATCTGATGCTGGGCCTGAGCCAGCCGACGTCCGGCACGGTGCGGGTGCTGGGCGCGGACCCCCGCGAGGTCAGCACCCGCACGGGCATCGGCGCGATGCTTCAGGACATCAACGTGCCCTCCGGCCTCAGCGTGCGCGAACTGGTGGCCCTCTACGCCGCACTCTACCCGCAGCCGATGACGGTGGACAAAGCGCTCGCGCTCTCCGGCTTGGTGGAGCAGGCCAAACAACGCGTCAGCGGATTGTCGGGCGGCCAGAAGCGGCGACTGAGCTTCGCGCTGGCGGTGGTGGGCCAGCCCAGGCTGCTGCTGCTCGACGAGCCGACGGCGGCGATGGACGTTCAGGGCCGCGCCGCCTTCTGGCAGGGCATCGCCGAGCTGCGCGAAGGCGGCTGCACGGTGCTGCTGACCACCCATATGCTGGAAGAAGTAGACCGCACCGCCGACCGGGTGATCGTGCTGAACAAGGGCCGCGTGGTGGCCGACGGGACGCCGGGGAGTGTGCGGGAGCGGGTGGGCCTCAGCCGGGTACGCTTCATTAGCGTCCTCAGCGCCGCCGAGTTGCACGCCTTGCCGGGAGCCGAGACGCTGGACATCGGGCAGGCGGGACAGGTCACCTTCAGCACCCGCACGCCCGAAACGCTGGTACGGGCCGCCCTCAGCGCCGCACCCGAGTTGAGCAACCTGGAAGTCACGCGGGCCAGTCTGGAAGACGCTTTCCTGAGCCTGACCAACGACCAGTTGACTTCTGCGGCGGTGAGCGCATGACTGCCTCGCCCATTCATCCCAGCTTATGGCCGATTCTGGGCGGCGGCCTGCTGACCATCTGGATACTGGTTCGGCGCTTCCGCTATACGGTAGGCGCGCAGCCGCTGGACGTCCGTGGTCGCCGCCGCCTGAACACCCGCTCGATCATTCTGGGCGTGCTGCTGCTGCTGACCTTGGTTGCGCCGCATACGCTGACGAGCTACGGCGCAGGCGCGGCGGGATTGCTCATCGGTGCGGGGCTGGCGTGGTGGTCACTGCATCACACCCGCTTTAATCGAGATGCGGCGGGCGCGGCCGTTGGCTACGTCCCGAATGTCTGGATCGGCAGCGCGGTGTTCGTGCTGTTCGTGGCGCGGCTGCTGTGGCGGGTGGTGCCGGTTGTTCTGGGAGGCCAGTTTTACAACCCGTCGGGCAACGCGTTTGACCCCAGCCAGTTCAACGCCAGCACCTTCACCTCCGGCAGCCCGCTGACCTTCGCCCTCTTTGCCGTGTTCGTCGCCTACCAGATCGTGTACAGCTTCGGCGTGCTGAGCCGCGCAAAAGGAGCAACTGTATGACCACTTCTAACGTTCCGGCCACTGCCCGCCACATCGCCTCACCCCTGCGCCCCTTCATGGCCCTGGCCCGCGCCGAGGTTGTGAGGCTGCTGAGAAACCGTTCTTATCTGATTCCGGCGTTGCTGCTTCCGATTCTGTTCTTTGCGCTGTGGGGGCTGCCCAACGCCAGCGGCAAACTGAGCGGTGTCAACGCCGGGCAGTACATGCTGGTGTCGTATGCCGCCTACGGGCTGATCACCACGGCCATGTACGGCTTCGGGGTGGCGGTGGCTTCCGAGCGGGCCTCAGGCTGGTGGCGTCAGCTCCGAATCGCGCCGGTTTCGCCCGTCGCCATCTTCGGAGCCAAAATCACTGCCTCACTGGTAATGGGCCTGCTCAGCTTCGTGGCGCTGTGCCTCTTCGCAGGGCTGGTCGGACACGTCTGGCTGAGCGTGCCGATGTTTTTCAGCGTGCTGGTGCGGCTGCTGCTGGGCATGGTGCCGTTCGCGCTGCTGGGGCTGGCACTGGGCCTGCTGGTCGGGCCGGACGCGGCAGTGGGCGTCGCCAACCTGATCTCGCTGCCGATGATGTTCGCCTCGGGCATCTTCATTCCACTGGAAGTGGCCCCCGCTTTCGTCAAGACGATTGCACCGTACCTGCCCGCCTATCACTACGGTCAGCTCGGCTGGAGCGCCCTGGGAGCCGGACAGGGTGCAGAATGGACGCACTGGGCCTGGCTGGCCGGGTACTCTGCCGTGTTCCTGCTGATCGCCCGCTGGGCGGCAGGCCGGGCCGAGACACGGCGCTGAGCGGTAGGGGGTAGGCCGCAGGGGAGGGGAGATGCAGACACCGGGAGTCGTCAAGAAACCCAACTGGGGACGCTTCTGGCGTCTCTTTCCGCTGGTCTGGCTGGTGTATCTGTACTTCCCCATCTCGGGAGTGCTCAGCAGCAGCACGCCGGAGATCATCAAGCTGCTGATCATGCTGGGCGTCGCCGTGTTTGTCTGGTTGTGGATGCAGCTCTACAGCCAACGCGAGGCCCGCGTTCGCCACGCCCGACACCTGGAGACTCATCAACTGTGGGTGCTGGCAGGCTACCTGTGGTGCCTGGTGATGTTCGCCGGACTCACGCTGCTGCCCGGCGTGCTCAGCGGCAACGGCTTTACCTTTCTGGTCTACGCTGCCGCCGTCGCCGGATTCCAGCGCAGCTTCCGGGTGGCGCTGTGGGGATTGATCGTGGCTGTTTTTGCCATGTTCGTGCCGGGCTGGCTGGGTGCGCCGCCACTGGGCGTGCTCGACATCGTGCAGGTGCTGCTGCTCTCCAGCTTCGCCATGTACGGCAACCACGCCGGGTTCCGTCAGGGCATGGCCCAGGAGCGCCTGGAGGAAGTGCAACTGGAAAAGGAAAAGCTGGCCGCCGACGCCGAGCGCGAGCGGATTGCCCGCGACCTGCACGATCTGCTGGGCCACACGCTGAGCGTGATTGTGCTGAAAAGTGAACTCGCCAGCAAGTTGGCCGAGAAGAATCCGGCCCGCGCCATAGAAGAGATCCGCGAGGTGGAGCGCATTTCGCGTGAGGCCCTGAGTGAAGTCCGCGCCGCCGTGCAGGGCTACAAGGGCAGCGGCCTGAGCGCCGAACTGGCCCGCAGCAAGGTGGCCCTGGACGCGGCGGGTGTGCGCCTGGTGCTGGAGCGGCCCCTGCTGGAACTGCCGCCCGCCACCGAAGCCGGAATCAGCATGGTGCTGCGCGAGGCCGTGACCAACATCGTGCGCCACGCCCGCGCCCAGAGCTGCACCGTCGTGATTGAGCAGCGCGGCGAGGCGTACTGGCTGGAAGTCAGAGACGACGGGGTGGGCGGCCTTGGCCCCGAGGGCAGCGGCCTGACTGGCATGCGCGAGCGGGTGCGCGCCCTGGGCGGCGAGCTGAAACGCGAGGGCGAGGGCGGCACGCGGCTGAGCGCCCATTTTCCCGTTGCCCAGCCCTCACAGCGGTCCGCACTCAAGAAGGCGACGGCGTGATCCGCGTTTTGCTGGCCGAGGATCAGGCGCTGGTGCTGGGCGCACTCTCGGCGCTGCTGTCACTGGAAGACGATCTGGACGTGGTGGGCGGCGCGGCCAACGGTGAGCAGGCACTGGAACTGGCCCTGGCGCTCAAGCCGGATGTACTGGTGACCGACATTGAAATGCCCCGGCTGAGCGGACTCGATCTGGCCGCCAAAGTGCGCGAGAGCCTGCCCGCCACCCGCGTCATCATCGTAACCACCTTTGCCCGCAGCGGCTACCTGCGCCGGGCGCTGGACGTGGGCGCACGCGGGTACCTGCTCAAGGACGCACCCGCCGCCGAGCTGGCCGACGCCATTCGGCGCGTCCAGGCAGGCGGGCGGGCGATTGATCCCACGCTGGCCGAGGAAGCCTGGGAAGCCCAGTCGCCGCTGACCGAGCGTGAGCGCCAGGTGCTGGCTGAGGCTGAGAGCGGGGCCAGCACCGCCGCGATTGCCCACACCCTCAAACTCTCGGAGGGCACCGTCAGAAACTACCTCTCGGAGGCCATCGGCAAGCTGGGCGTGGGGGGCCGGGTGGAGGCGGCACGGGCCGCCAGAGAGAAGGGTTGGCTGTGAAAATCACGGCGCTGGAACTGGCCTGCCACAATCTGGAGGCGCAGAAACAGTTTTACGCGGAGATCCTGGGGCTGACCCTACTGGAAAGTTCCGACTCTGGATTTTCGGTACAGGTGGGCCGCACCCGCCTGACTTTTCGTTTACGGCCGGAGCGGCACGGCGTGTATCATTTCGCCTTCAACATTCCTGAAAATCAGGTGGCAGAGGCCAAGAGCTGGATTCAGCAGAGAGCAGCGCTGCTGGAAGAAGACGGCAACGACGAATTTACCGCCAGCGCTGCCTGGAACGCCCGGATGTTCTACTTCCGCGACCCGGACGGCAATATTCTGGAGTGTATTGCCCGCCACCGCCTTGCCAATGCTTCGTCGCAGGCATTCGGCCCCGCCAGCTTGCTGAATGTCAGCGAGATCGGCTGGCCTGTTGGGGACGTGCAGCGAGATGTGGAGCGTCTTCAACAGCAACCTGGGCTGAGCGTCTTTGGAACCCCCTCCAGCGCCTTCACGCCGCTGGGCGACGACGAGGGACTGCTGATCGTCGTTGAGCTTGGGCGGCCCTGGTTTCCCACCGCGCAGGCGGCGGCCCACTTGCCACTGCGCCTGACCCTGGCCGACACCGCCAGAGACCTGGAACCGGAGTGGGAGGCCGCACCCGGGAGGGTGACATGAGACTGCTCACCGACACCGATGTGGCCCGCTTTCCCATCGCCCAGGCAGTCGAGGCGATGCGGGCGGCCTTGCGCCTCCATGCCCAGGGCCGACTCACCGCACCGCCCCGCCTGAGCGCCGCTGGGCTGACCTTCACGGTGGGCACGACACCGGACGCGTTCGGCTTTCGGGTATATCCCGTTGTGAAAACGCCACGCTCAGACCAGTTGGTGGCCGTCTGGAACACCCAGGGCCAGGTGGAGGGCGTGATCGTGGGCAGCACGCTGGGGCCGCTGCGAACCTCGGCGCTGGGCGCGGTGGCCGCCGATGTGCTGGCCCGCCCGGATGCTTCGCGCCTCGGCCTGATCGGCAGCGGCACCCAGGCGAAGGCGCATGCTCTGGCCGTCGCCACCGTGCGCCCACTCTCGCAGATTCTGGTGTACAGCCGCGACGCGGCCCACCGCCAGAAGCTGGCTGCCGAGCTGCGCGCCCTGGCCCTGCCCGCCGAGGCTGCCGCGAGTGCCGAGCAGGTCTGCGCCGAAAGTAACTTGCTCACCTTAGCGACCAACAGCGCCCAGCCCATCATTCAGGCCGACTGGGTGCACCCCGGCACGCATGTCTGCACGCTGGGGCCGAAGGAAAAAGAGGGCTGCGAGTTTCCGCCGGAGTTGGCCGAGCGCTGCACCCTGATCGTCACCGACAGTCCGGCACAACTGGCCGCGACTCCGGGCGGGCCTATCCTCTCCGCCGCAATCATGAGAGCGCTGAGCGAGTGCGTCCAGAGCCCGCCACCCCGCCGTGAGGAGGACATCACCCTCTTTCTGTCGGTGGGGCTGGCGGGCACGGAAGTGGTGCTGGCGCAGAAACTGTTCAGTCAGGCTTGATCTCTTGGCACAAACGGCCAGGCCACATCGCCCACCACATCATCCGGGCCGGTATCGTTCCAGGCGCGGTTGTAAACCTCACGCGGCGACAGCTGACCACACTGACCGAGCTGGTTGCCGTAGGCCCGCGCCGCGTCGTAGGCCGCCAGAATCTGCGGAAAGACGAATTGCGCCTTGGTGAGGGTGACGTAGGCTTCATGGTGGGCGCTCTCTCGGCGCAGCACGAACTCGCCTTCTGCCACGAGATCGCCCCTGTAGGGAAAGCAGATCTCCACCGGGCCATCGCTGTCGTTGTTGACCTCACCGTGATAGATGGCAAACATCGGCCCGGCCACCTGAGCGCCCTGCTCGGTGATAAAGGGCAGCAGCTTACTGGAATCTTCAAACAAGCCCTGGAGGTCTTGCACCAGCACCCGGCGTGTCATGGAGACGATCTGCTGCTCCGGCACGAAGCGCTGCTGAAGGGTGAAGGTGCTTTCTGAAAGGGCGCTCTGGGACATATCGCTACTCCTTTGATCGGTGAACACCTGGCCCAGCAAATACTCGGCCAGCTCGCGCCGCTGAGCGTAGGCGGCTTCCACGCTTTGCCACAGCTGCTCAAACCGCGCCCGGCGCTCGCTGCTCGGCGCGTCCAGCACCTCGGCAATGGCGCTCAGCGGCAAATCGAGTTGACGCAACAAGCTGATCTGCCTGGCCCGCTCAAGCTGCGCGGGGTCGTAATAGCGGTAGCCGCTGGCGTCGTCGGTGTAGGCGGGCGCGAGCAGGCCGAGCGCGTCGTAGAGCCGCAGCGCCTTGATGCTGAGGCGGCTGAGGTGCGAAAAGGCCCCAATCGTCATGCTGGCGCGGGTTGATATGTTCGGCATCCTTCACCCTCCGGAGGTAAGCGCAGTGTGCAGCCTGCCCCAGGGGACGAGTCAAGCGCCGGGCAATTTAGACCCTGGCCAGCCAGACCCAGGCCAGCAGCGCCGCGCCGCCGAGCAGCAGCCAGCTTGCGGTGCGCGGCACGCTCAGCAGCTCGCCCGTGGGCGGCAGACGCCGCAACCGGGGCAACACGAAGTTGACCCACACCAGCAAGATGCCCGACCCGAAGCTCGCCGCGCCTGCCGAGGCCAATGTCAAAAAGAGGTCGCGGGTGCCTACCAGCGTCGCCAGCACCGCCACCAGACCCACCAGCAGGCAAGGTTGAAAGGCTGCGCCACAAGGGTTCCAACGCCAGGCCCTGCACCACCTCATGCACGTCCCCGAACGGCGCAAACGACAGCGCCAGCAGGTATCCCGCCGCCGCAAAGAGGCCGGTGTGGCCCAGCAACCACCAGAAGTACCAGGCTGTGCCAATGGCAGGCGTGCGGCGCAGCACGTCAAGGCCGACCATACCCTGCGCGGCGCTGGCGAGCGGTCCAGCCAGCGCGATCAGCCGCCGCCCCAGCTCGCCAACACTCGCCTCGTCGTAATTCATCACCGCGCTGCCGACAGACACGCTGCGTGCACCCAGCGCCAGCGCCAGCCCAGCGTGCCCCAGGCCCTCATGAACCAGGCTGCCGAGCAAGTCCACCAGCAGCGAGACGACCCATCGTGTTCGGTCGGGCAGAAGGGCGCATGGAGGTCTCCTTGAATCAGGTAGATGGGGTTGGCAGTTTCTCGACCCAAGTATGCCCCTCACCGCTTGCTCCACCTTCACTTAGGGAAACAGCCGCCCGCGCGTCTCGGGCCGCAGCTTGTTCATCCACTTCATCGGTAGGGCCAGCTCGCCCACGACCTCATCTTCGCCACGTGTGTTCCAGACGCCGTAATCCACCTGACGTAGCGGCCCCAGCACGTCGCCATTGGCCTGTGCCGCTTGCTCCACCCCGAGCCGCGCTCGATTAAACAGGGTCGAATCCTGAAATTCCCTCTTGGTGAGTGGCAGATACGCTTCGCGGTGGTCGGGGTCGAGGCGATTAGTCAGCCCCTCCGGCACGCTGAGGTCGCCCTGGTACGGCACGCAGACTTCCACCGGGCCGTCGCTGTCCTCGGTCACGGGGCGGTGGTAAATGACGGCCACCGGGCCGAGTTGCTCCAGACCCTGATCGGTCAGCACTTGCGGGAGGGCCAGGCTGGCTCCGCCGACGAAGTTCTCCAGGTGTGCCGGGCGCAGGCGGTTGACAGCGCAGAGCATCATCTGGGCCGGAACGAAGCGAAATTGCACCGAGGTCACAGCAGGCGTGGAAGCAGTCATGCCTCATGGTAAGCGGAAGGTGCAACACAGCAGTGCGTCAGGCATTGGAGCGGCACGAACTGATCAGCACCCGCGCCGAACTTGCCGCACTCATCCGGGGGAGCGGGTCAGCAGCTCATCTACCGCCTGCTCAGCTGCCGCTACGCTCTCGTGGCACAGGAGCAGCGGGCGAAGGGCAGGTTCCAGGGCCGTCCAGGAAGCCGCCAGGGTCGCCCGACTCGCTGAAAGGAGGTCGGGGTGCGGCAGCTCCGGCCAGAAATAAGCGCGGGCCAGCCAGTGCCACACCTGGGCCTGCCGGCTTCTCTCAGCGGCAGGAAGCACCAGCAGCCGCGCCCGCAGCAGCATGACCACCTGAAACCAAGGCTGCATCTCGTTGCCCCAGACCCGCACAAAAAGCTTCGAGAATGACCAGCGCTCCAGCCGGTGCCGGATGGCCCGCCGCCGCATGATCCGGTCTTCCAGCCAGTCGAGGTCAAAGTAGGCCCACTCCCCGGCCACCAGCGTCAGGTTGAAGTGCAGCGCGGGGGTAATTTCCTCTCGCCAGATTTCATCCAGCGCGACTTCATCCAGGCCCGATTCCACGAGCGTGCGGGCGATCAGCGGCAGACTGGGGCGGGTGTCGGTGTCCAGAAATAGTTCTCCCAGGGCGTCCCAGACGGGGCGGTGCACAGCGAGTTCGGCAGGAGTGAGAGGCAGGAAAGGGGTAGACATCGGCCTGGCTTTAGTCTGGCGCAGCGTGCCATCCTTTCGCCATGCCCACTCCCGCGCCCCGCCCGGTTATCCTCGACGGCGACCCCGGCCACGACGACGCCGTGAACATTCTGCTGGCCTGCTCCAGCCCCGAGCTGGAGGTACTGGGCGTGACCACCACTTACGGCAACGTGGGCCTGGAGCGGACCACCTACAACGCGCGGGTGGTCCGCGAACTGATCGGGGCCAGCTTTCCCATCTACCCCGGTGCAGACCGCCCACTGGTCGTCCCACGCCTGAGTGCCGAGGCGGTTCACGGAGAAAGTGGCCTGGACGGCCCCGATCTGCCGACGCCCACGCGGGAAGCCGAGAGTCTGCACGCTGCCCAGTTCATCATCAACTCGGTGCGCGCTCGGCCCAATAAAATTACCCTGCTACCCACCGGCCCGCTGACCAATCTGGCGCTGGCCTTTCGCCTCGCGCCCGACATCGTACCCCGGGTCCGCGAGGTGGTCTGGATGGGCGGCAGCCTGGACACCGGCAACTGGACGCCCAGCGCCGAGTTCAACGCCCTGTGCGATCCGCACGCCGCCCGGATCGTCTTTGAGAGCGGTGTGAAACTCACCATGTTCGGCCTCAACGCCACCCACCAAGCGATTGCCAATCCGGCGCGGGTGGCAGCCTTCCGGCAACTGGGCACGCGGGTGGGCGAGTTTACCGCCGTGCTGCTGGAATTCTTCGCCGAGCACCACCGCGAACGCTACGGCTGGGACGGCGGGGCACTGCACGACCCCATGACAGCGGCCTACCTGAGTGCCCCGGAGCTGTTCGGGGTGCAGCCTATGTGGGTGGACATCGACACCACCGAAGGCCCCAGCGCGGGCCGGACGGTGTGCGACGTGTGGAAGGTCACCGGCCAGCCGCCGAACGCGGACGTGGCCCTGACGGTGGACGCCGACGGCTTTTTCGCGCTGCTCACCGAGCGCCTGGGCCGCTACCCATGACTTGAGGTTGTTTGCATGAACCCTCACGCCCAGGCCCCGTTCCGCTATCCTGAGCGCACGTCTGGGGAGGAAAAGCATGCAGAACTACCAGCAGGGCGAGCAGTTCTTTGACGAGATGTTTACCCCACACGGCGATGTCCGGCCCCACTACCAGGGTGTGCAGGCCTATCTGGAGCGGCTCGGTGTGCCGGAGTTCGAGCGGCGGCGCTCACTCCTCGATCTGGCCTTTCGCAACCAGGGCATCACCTTCACTGTCTACGGCGACAGCGCCGGAACCGAGCGCACCTTTCCCTTCGACCCGGTGCCGCGCATCATTCCGGCGGGCGAGTGGGCCACCCTGGAAACGGGCCTGACCCAGCGCGTCAAGGCGCTCAATGCCTTCCTACGCGACATCTACAGCGACGCCCAGATTCTCAAGGACGGCGTGATTCCCAGCGAACTGGTCTACACCTCGTCGCACTTCCGGCGCGAAGTTCACGGTCTCAAAGTGCCGCTGGGCGTCTACACCCACATCGTCGGCAGCGACCTGATCCGCGACGAGCAGGGCAACTATCTGGTGCTGGAAGACAACCTCAGATCGCCCAGCGGCGTCAGTTACCTGCTGGCCAACCGCGCTGCCATGACCCGCATCTATCCGGGCATGTTCGATTCGCAGGGCGTGCGCACAGTGCAGCACTACCCCACCGAACTGCTCAAGGTGCTGAGTTCGCTCAGCCCGCGCGCGCCCGAGGCCACCGTGGTGCTGCTGACGCCCGGCATGTACAACAGCGCTTACTTCGAGCACGCTTACCTCGCCCAGCAGATGGGTGTGGAACTCGTCGAGGGCCGTGATCTGTTCGTCGACAATGGCCGGGTCTGGATGCGGACCACTGCCGGGCGCACCCAGGTGGACGTGATCTACCGCCGCGTGGACGACGAATTTCTCGATCCACTGACCTTCCGGCGCGACTCGGCGCTGGGCGTGCCGGGACTGGTGGAGGTCGCCCGCCAGGGCAGGGTCGCCATCGCCAACGCCATCGGTGCAGGGGTGGCCGACGACAAGGCGGTTTACGCCTATGTGCCGCAAATGATCGAGTATTACCTCAACGAAAAGCCGATTCTGGGCAACGTGCCGACCTTTCTCGGCTGGAACCCCGACCATCTGGCGCACATGCTCGAAAACGCCAGTGAGATGGTCATCAAGGCAGTGGGTGAGGCAGGCGGCTACGGCATGCTGATCGGCCCGGCGTCGACCAAGCAGGAAGTCGCGGACTTTCTGGTGCAGGTGCGCGAGAACCCCCGCAACTACATCGGGCAGCCGGTGATCGGATTGTCTCGCCACCCTACCTTCTATCCCGACTCCGGCGACTTCGAGGCGGCCCACGTCGATCTGCGGCCCTACATTCTGGTGGGCCGGGAAGTCAGCATCATCCCCGGCGGCCTGACGCGGGTGGCCCTCAAGCGCGGATCGCTGGTGGTCAATTCGTCGCAGGGCGGCGGCTCCAAGGACACCTGGGTGCTCGACCACGACGGCCCGGTGCCCAGCCAGATTCAGAGCCAGTTTCAGGGCGCACCGCTGCAAGGCGGACTGGTGCCGCCCGGTCAGCCACACGCCGTGTCGGGACCGGCCCAGCGGCACCTGCAAAACATGTCGCCGGGGCAGGGCCAATCCCAGGGCCAGTCTCAAAGTCAGTCTCAGTCGGGCAGCGGCTCACAGTCGCAGAGTCAGTCGCAAGTCCGCCCGCCCCAGGATCAGGAGGAGCCGCCCATCGGCCACGCCGAGCCGCCCGCTACCGACAACGACCATGCCGCCCACCGCTTCGTGCCGGGGGCCGAACTGCCCGAGCAACTCGCCGAGCAGCGGGAACACGAAGTGCCAGACGAGGGTACCAGTGAAGCGGCTTCTGGCCCGCCTGAAGCTGAGCCGCCCGATTCCAGTCCACCCGATCCGAGTGTAGTGCCGGGGATCGAACAGCCCGATCCCCAGGGAGACGTGTAATGCTTTCTCGCCTCGCCGAATCGCTGTACTGGATTGGCCGCTATGTGGAGCGCGCCGAGAACACCGCCCGACTGCTGAACGTCAACTACTACGCCACCCTGGAAGCGGGCGGGCGGGTCAGCGAGGAGTGGTTGCCGCTGCTGGAAATCTCCGGCACCAAGGGCGGCTTCTCCGAACAGTATGGCCGCGCCGACGCCCACAGCGTGGCCGCCTGGCTGGCCTTTGACCGCCGCAATGCGTCGAGTATCGCCTCAAGCCTCGCGCGTGCCCGTGAGAACGCGCGAGGCCTGCGCGACCGAATTCCCAGTGAGATGTGGGAAGAACTCAACCGCGCTTACCTTGATCTGTGCTTTCAGAGCGCCGACGTGCTGGCCCGCGACGGGCTGTTCGAGTACTGCTCGGCGGCCCGCGACGCCTCGCAGATGTTCTTCGGTATCGCCTTCGCCACCCTGCCGCGCGACGAGGGCTGGTCGTTCATGCGAACCGGACAGATGCTGGAGCGCGGCGACAATCTGCTGCGGCTCCTTCAGGTGCGCTACAGCGTCCGCAGTCCCAGCACCCCGGCCCAGGCTGCCGTGGACGACCACCGCTGGATGGCGGTCCTGAAAACCGTCTCGGCCTATGAAGCGTTTCGCAAGAGCGAGCACGGCGGCTTAGAGCCGCGCGCCATCGCCCGCTTCCTGCTGCTCAATCCTTACTTCCCGCGCAGCGTCCGCTACAGCGGCGAGAACCTCCACGACGCCCTGGTGCAGATCGAGCGCATTCACCCCAATGCCCATCCCACATTGCTGCGCGAGGCCAGGTGGCTGATGGCCCGGCTCGAACACGCCAGCGTGGACGACATCCTGGACGGGCAGTCACCCAGCCTGGACACTCTGCTGGGCGACTTCAACGCCATCGGCTCGGCCATCTACGCCGCTTACTTCACGGTGTAGTCGCCAGGCCCCGCTGTACGCGCCCGCTTTTTCCCGTATCCTCACCGGAGAGTTATGCGCGCCGATATTCGTCACGTCACCGAGTACTCCTACAAAGAACCCGCCTGGGATTCTTTCAACGAGGTGCGCCTGCATCCCGAGGCCAGTGCCCGTCAGCAGCTCAAAAGTTTTCATCTGCTGGTCGAGCCGGAAGCCAGCAGCGTGACCTCGCACCGCGATTACTTCGGGTCGCTGGTCCACCACGTTCACGTTCACGAGCGCCACAGGGTGCTGCGGATCGAGGCCCAGGCGCTGGTCATCACCAAACCCCTGACGCCGCCGCCCCCCGTGCCGCTGAGTGCTCTGGACGATCTGCGCGGCGAGGTCACCGAATTCCTGATTCCCAGTCCACGGGTGCCCCGGGGCGAGTGGCCGGAGGTGTTCGGGGTCACCCGGCCCGGCTCCAACGACGACCTCTCGGCCTTCCTGGGTAACCTGACGCACCAGCTCTTCAGCCAGTTCACCTACAAACCGGGGGCCACCAGCGTCCGCACCACCATTCAGGAGTTCGCACAGGAGCAGCGCGGCGTCTGCCAGGATTTCACCCACGCCATGCTGGGCATCTGCCGCACCCTGGGCATTCCGGCGCGCTACGTCAGCGGCTACCTGTATTCCGGCGGCGAGATGGTCGGCGCAGACGCCACCCACGCCTGGCTCGAAGCGCTGATTCCCGGCGTGGGCTGGACCGGATTTGATCCCACCAACGACGTGCTGGCGGGTGAAAAACACATCAAGATCGGGCACGGGCGCGACTACCCCGATGTGTCGCCCGTGCGCGGCACCTTCTACGGCGGCGGCCAGGGCAGTCTGGATGTGGAGGTGCGGGTTTACGGTGAGCAGCCGCAGTAGGGGAGAGGAATCAAAAAAAGCCGCCGCCCAGCGCACCGGGCGGCGGACAAGTGCCGAGCTGGATCAGGTGCCGCTGAGCACAGCCCCGGCGATGAACACGCTCGCCAGCAGCCCGCCGACGATGGCATAGACCAGAAAGTAGGCCAGACCCGAGAGCACCAGCAGCGCGATGCCCTCGCCGTTGGTACGGATGTTCATGCTCGACTGCACTGCCAGAAAGCCGAAGTAGATAATCGCCAGCGAGATCAGGACGTTGGCCAGCCAGCCGAGAATCGGAATGATGCCGATGACGGTGCCCAGGATGCTCAGCGGCACGTAGAAGAGGGCAAAGGTGTAAGCGACCTCGGCGTAGGTGCCGGTGCCCTTGAAGAGCGACTTGCCGATGGCATAGACCGCGCCAGTAAACACTGCGAAGCCCAGCGGCACCAGAATCAGGCGGGTCAGGAGCTGGCCGAAAAAGGTGACCTCGCGGTGAAACGGCGCAAAAATGGCGGCGATCACCGCCGACACCACCGCCGCAACCAGTACGTACAGGTAAGCCGACTGCACGCCCCCACGCCACTCGAACTTCTCGAAGGTGGCGACGCTCGGCTGGCTCAGGACCGCCGTACTCTGACTGAACATGGTCTGGATACTGGGGTTGAGCTGAGGGGACTTTTGCATACTCTCAATTATGAACATGGCCGGGTCAAAGTTGCGTCAAACCCTTGGGCAAAGCTTGAGCGTTGTCAAATGGCTTGAGGCTCAATTGTCCCTACTGCTTCTGTCATGGCCGTAATGTGGCGTAGACTGGAGGGATGCTCAGGGTCCAGTCGGAGTACACGCCCGCCGGCGATCAGCCGACCGCCATTCGCAGCCTCGTGGACGGCCTGGAGAGTGGCCTGCGGTATCAGACGCTGCTCGGCGCGACCGGCACCGGCAAGACCTACTCGGTGGCCCAAGTCATTGAGCAGACCGGACGCCCGGCGCTGATCATGGCCCCCAACAAGGTGCTCACTGCCCAGCTCGCCGCCGAGTTCCGCGAGTTTTTCCCGACGGCCGCCGTCGAGTTTTTTATCTCGTATTACGATTACTACCAGCCGGAAGCCTACGTGCCGGGCAAGGATCTGTTCATCGAGAAGGACGCGGCCATCAATCAGGAAATCGAGCGGCTGCGGCACTCGGCCACCCGCAGCCTGCTGACCCGGCGCGACACCATCGTGGTGGCCTCGGTGAGCTGCATTTACGGGTTGGGCGATCCGGCCGAGTACCGGGCGCTGAACATCATTCTCAAGGTGGGCGAGAAGATGGACCGCGACGAACTGCTCAGCCGGCTGGTGACCATGCAGTACGAGCGCAACGACATCGAACTGTCGGCCGGAAAATTTCGGGCCAAGGGTGAGATCATCGAAATCTGGCCCAGCTACGACGAGCAGCCGCTGAGAATTCAGCTGTGGGGCGACGACATCGAGCGCATTCAGATCGTTCACCATGTAACCGGCGACAAGCTCGGCGACCTCGACGCCACCGTCGTGTATCCGGCCAAGCACTACGTCGCCAGCGCCAGCAACGTCGAGCGGGCCATCGTGACCATTCAGCAGGAACTCGACGAGCGGCTGGAATACTTCAACTCGGTGGGCAAGCTGCTCGAAGCCCAGCGCCTCAAAGAGCGCACCTTGTACGACCTGGAGATGATGAAGGTGCTGGGCTACTGCTCTGGCATCGAGAACTACTCGCGCCACGTGGACGGTCGGCGGCCCGGCGAGACGCCCTACACCATGCTGGACTACTTCCCCGACGACTTCGTGACCTTCATCGACGAGTCGCATGTGACGGTGCCGCAGATCGGCGGCATGGCCAACGGTGATAGGGCCCGCAAGCAGACGCTGGTGGACTACGGCTTTCGGCTGCCCTCGGCCATCGACAACCGCCCGCTCAACTTTCAGGAGTTTTCGGGCAAGACCGGGCAAACGGTGTTCGTCTCGGCCACCCCCGGCCCCTACGAGCGCAAGGTCAGCGACAGCGTGGCCGACCAGATTATCCGGCCCACCGGCTTGGTCGATCCGCCGGTCACGGTGCGCCCGATTCAGGGCCAGATCGAGGATCTGCTGGGCCTCATCCGTGAGCGTGCCGAGAAAAAAGAGCGGGTGCTGATTACCACCCTGACCAAGCGGATGTCGGAAGACCTCACCGAATACCTGCTGGAACGCGGCGTGCGTGCCCGCTACATGCACTCGGACATCGACTCGGTGGAGCGCCAGGTGATTATCCGCGACTTAAGGCTGGGCCACTACGACGTGCTGATCGGCATCAATTTGCTGCGCGAGGGGCTGGACCTGCCCGAGGTTTCGCTGGTCGCCATTCTGGACGCCGACAAGCCGGGCTTTCTCAGGAGTGACCGGGCACTGATTCAGACGATTGGCCGCGCGGCGCGCAATGTCAATGGCGAAGTGATCCTGTACGGCGACAACGTCACGCCCGCCATGCAGACGGCGATGGACGAAACCTCCCGCCGCCGCGAGAAGCAGACCGCCTACAACATCGAGCACGGCATCACGCCGACCACCATCGTCAAGGGCGTGCGCAACGTCATTCGCGGCGAGGAAGTGGCCGAGTTGCCCGCTTCGGGCGACCTCAGCAGCGACAAGGCCACCCTGACCATGCAGCTCACCGACCTCGAACTCGACATGTGGCAGGCGTCCGAGGACCTCGACTTCGAGCGGGCCGCCAGCCTGCGTGACCAGATTCGAAGCATTGAGGCCAAATTGCAGGGCAAGAACTTCGAGCAGCCCACCGTGCCGGGGCAGAAGGTGAGGAAGCGTGGGCGGCGCTGAGCAAGGCTGAGAAGGTTCGGCGTCAGTAGGCAAAGTTGGTGAAATCTGCCTACTGACGCCGAACACCTTGAGCATCTAGACGGGTAACTGAAGTGTGCATCAGTACTGGAACTACTTCTCGACTTCAGCCACTTCTGCTGCCTTCTCTAACAGCCACGCTGCGCTGAGTTGCTGAGGCGAAACTCCTTCCTGCACAGCTCGCCGCTCTATCTCAGCCCAGACCTCACGCGGAATGCTCAGCGATACACGTACTGCCGCACCCAACTTGCGGCCCGCGCCGCGACGTTGCCCACCCCAGCCGCGCTCAGAAGTCACACAGACATTCAAGAGAATCACGGCGCAAAGGTCAAGGTCAGTTCAATAGGCCTCGCTAACTTGATTTATATAAAATAATCAAGTAGCGTGCAGTCATGGACAGTAACTCGGAAACTCCCAATGTCCGGGGACAATGCTCTTACAATCAAGGCGTGGACTCCCGTGCGTTTCGTTGAACTCTTCGCCGGAATCGGCCTGTTTCGCCTGGGTCTGGAGTACGTCGGGCCAAGCTGGCAATGCATTATGGCAAATGACAACTCGGAGATGAAAACCCGTGCCTACCGGCTCAATTTCGTCACGGCACACCTGATTGAAGATGATGTGGCCCACACCAGCGCCGCTGACATTCCGCCGGATACCGAACTCATTACGGCTTCCTTTCCCTGTCAGGATGTGAGTCTGGCAGGCAACCGGGTGGGCCTGAGCGGAGCGCGGACGGGCAACTTTTACCAGTTCACCCGCATTCTTGAGGAACTGGTGCAGGCTGGACGCCCCCCGGCCCAGGTGCTGCTTGAGAATGTGACCGGACTGCTCTCCAGTCACAACGGGGCCGACATTCGCAGCGTACTGGAAGCGCTGAGTGCACTCGGTTACGGGTTGGATATTCTGCTACTGGACGCTGTCCATTGGCTACCGCAATCGCGCCCGCGAATTTTCATTGTAGGCCGTTACGGTCAGGGTGAGCACTTTGTCCCCTTCACCTTGTCACTACACCCCGCAAGGCCTACACCGATTGAGCGGGTGATTCATGCCAACGCCGATCTCAACTGGTCATTTCTGGAACTGCCCGCACTGCCAATGCGCCGCCAGCAACTTGCCGACTTGGTTTCCACCGATGTTGACGGCGGCTTCAAGGGCACTGAACTTGAGCGTGAACTGAGCTACATCCGGGGCGCTTCGCTGACACGACTTCAAAAGGCACAGCAGGCCAGCGCCGAGGATGGACAGGCACGCCATCTGGCAGGCTACCGGCGAATGCGAAACAATCTGGTGTGCCTAGAATTACGCGACGATGGGCTGGCCGGATGCCTGCGTACCGCGACAGGCGGTAGTTCGAGGCAGCTGCTGGTGGAAGTGACACCGAATCAGACCAGCATCCGCTATATGACACCCCGCGAATACGCCCGCCTGATGGGGTTGCCGGAAACCTTTGCGTTGCCTACCAACACACGCGAAGCCCTTACCTGTCTAGGCGATGCGGTGGCGGTGCCCGTTATTCGCTGGCTGGGTCAAGTCCTTGAGGCACAAGCAGCGCCTCACCACGCGCACGCGCCTGAGCTTGCTCCTGCACTGTCGGCGGCACTGGCTGGGTGAGCTGGCCGTCTTCAAGACACAGCAGAATCTGGCCCTCACGCACCACCACACCATAAGGAATATTTTTGCGAAAACGCTGTCTACGATTGAGATTATTGGCGTCATAGTTACTCAGCAAGCCTTCGCGCCAGCTCTCAAAAAGCGGTTTCAGCGCAGCGCCAGACACAAGCCTTACGGTCACCGTGTTATCGTCATAGCTCACAAATACGTGGGCGATGGTGTGCTCGGCATCCAGTTTGGCAACGCCTGTGTTGAGGTGGTACTGATACTCAAAAGAACTGCCCACCCGTGCCGATTTAACCTCAGCGGCGGCGAGGTCATGGCCATATTTGGTTTCGGTGTTCTTGGACGATTTGAGCAAAATGGCTGTGAACAGTTCCCAGTCCTCCGAAGAACCAGGTCGGCCCTCACTGAAGCCATATGATTGACGAATTGTAACTACTCAGCGAGGTAGCTCAGTCTCCTTGCTACAGTTGGACATCTGCGAAGTTCCCTGTCCCAACTGTGAGCGCCTTGAGGCCCGGATTCGTGAACTCGAAGCGCAGGTGGCTCAGTTGCTCGGACGGCTCCGGGACCTCGAGGCCCGGTTGGCACAGGACAGCACGACGTCCAGTCAACCACCGAGCAAAGACAAGCCGTGGGTACCCAAGAGTGAGCGCCAGAAGACCGGCCGGTCTTCTGGCGCTCAACGTGGTCATGTCGGTAAGACCCTCAAGATGGCGGAGCACGTGGATGAGGTCGTCTCCTTACCGTTGACCGGATATTGCGCCTGTGGACACGCGTGGGAGAGCGTCAGTGCCCAAGGGCACGTAGCACGGCAGGTCATGGACCTGCCAGAGCTGCGTTTGCAGGTGACCGAGTACCGCGCGGACGTCAAGGTCTGCCCAGGGTGTCGGCACCGCCAGCACGCATCCTTCCCTGACGACGTTCCCGGCCGGGTTCAGTACGGGTCTCGGGTTCATGGGCTGGCGGTCTCCCTGAATGCGGCACACTTCATACCACTGGAACGCACCACGGAGATCCTCGAAGCGTTGTGTGGAGCGCATCCCAGTGAAGGCACCATTGTCCTGAACCTCCAATTGGCTGCTGACCGCCTCATCGACTTCGAGACACAGCTCAAAGCCGCGCTGCTCAATCAACCCGTCCTGCACGCCGATGAGACCGGCAGCAAGGTCAACGGCAAGCTGCAGTGGATGCATGTCGTGAGCTGCGCGCAGCTCACCCTGGATGGCCAGCATTCCCAGCGGGGCTTCGCCGCGCTGGAAGCCATGAATGTCCTGCCGCAGTTCAAGGGCATCCTGATGCACGACGCCTGGAGCACGTCTTTCAAGCTCTCCGCGAAACACGCACTCTGCGGGGCACACCTGCTGCGCGAACTGCGTGGCCTCGCCGAGCATCACGCTCAAGTATGGGCGGGAGAGCTGCGAGACGCGCTGCGCCTGGTGTACCACCAGCAGAAGGATGGGACGATCACTCCCGACCTCGTGATCGCCTTCGAACAGCAGTTCGATGCCCTGCTGGACGCTGGACTGAAGGCCAATCCTCCAGCACCTCCGGTCCCTGGGAGACGAGGCCGAACGAAACAGACACCAGGCCGCAACCTGGCCCTGAGGTGCCAGCAGCACCGCGAGGCGGTGCTGCGCTTCCTCCACGACGAAGGTGTGCCTTTTGACAACAATCAGGCCGAACGGGACATCAGGCCGTGGTGCGTTAAACGCAAGGTCTCTGGGGGCTTCCGATCCAAGGAGGGCGGCCAGCACTTCGCCCGTATCCGGAGTGACATCTCGACGCTCCACAAGCAGGGATTGAACGTCTGGCATGGCCTCGTCAGCGTGTTTCGCAGTGAAATCATTATGCCTAGTTTTTGCTGCTGAGTAGTTACGACGAATTGTTCTCTTGTGTTGATACGGCCTGGCGATGAATTCCTCATAAAACCAGAGGGCGAAAGGGAAATCCAAATCTAGTCCGCTCAAGCCTGCATCCCCTTCCCCGCCTGTCGGTTCGCCCAGGCGGGCGGCTTGGGCGCAAAGCGGCTGAGAATGGTGGCCTGATCGTAGGCCAGATACGACTTGCTCCAGGGAAAGGTCTTGTTGAGTTCCCGGATGGCGTCGCTGCTGCCCACCGGACGCTCAAGCTGGTACACCACGAACTGCTCGCCGCCTTCCATCCGCAGAAAGGTGGGCATGCTCCCGGCGTGTTCGTCCAGCACACTCTGAAACTCGCCCAGGGCGTCGGGACTGGTCTGCTCCAGATCAATGTCCACGTACATGACCTTAGGCACGTCGGTCAGTTGCTCGGCGGTGATGACTTCCTCGGCGACCACCCGCATGCCGCCCTCCTCGCTCTCGATCTCCACGATGACCAGGGCGGGCGTGTCGTTGATCAGCTTGTCCTGAATGCGCTCATAGGCGCGCGAGAAGCCGACCAGTTCGATGGTGGCGCTCTCGTCGGCCAGGTTGAAACGGGCCATCATGCCGCCGGACTTGGTGGGCTTTTTCACCACGTTCTCGATCATGCCGGCCAGCACCGCCTTGACCCGGGGGCCGCGCCCGCCCACGGCGGCCTTCTGCGGCTGGGCGGCGAACCAGTCTTCCAGCGCGGCGATGCGGACGGTGGCGGCCTCGCGTAGCCCCTCGTGCTGCTCTAAGGGGTGGCCGGAAATGTAGAGGCCCAGGGCTTCTTTCTCCAGGCTCAGCTTTTCCAGTTCGCCCAGCGGTGTCACATTCTGACGCGGCCTGGGTTCGGGGGCGGTTTCGGCCATCCCGAAGAGGGCGTCCATGCCCGAGTTGAGCATTGAGGCCGCACCCTGCGCCCAGGCCAGGGCGTCTTCTAGGCTCTCTAAGAGTTGTTTGCGCTCCCCGAAGGCGTCAAAGGCCCCCGACTTGATCAAGCTCTCTGAACCTTTACGGTTGCAGGTCTTGTGGTCGATGCGTGAGCAGAAATCGGCCAGCGACTTGAAGCGCCCGGCCCGCTCCCGCTCGTCCAGAATCTTGACTACCGCGTTCTCGCCCAGCCCCTTGATGGCGTACAGGCCGAAATAGATCTGCTCGCCGTGAACCCGGAAGTCCGCGCCGGATTGGTTGATGTCCGGCGGCAGCACTTCCACGCCCATCTTGCGGGCGTCGGAAGCGTACTCGGCGACCTTGTCCGAGTCGCGCCGCTCGACGGTGAGCAGGGCCGCCATGAACTCGACCGGGTAGTTGGCCTTGAGCCAGGCGGTCTGGTAGGTGATGACGCCGTAGGCCGCCGAGTGGCTCTTGTTGAACCCGTAGTTCGCAAACGAGTCCAGCAAATCGAAGAGCTTGTTGGCCTCTTCCTTGGGCACGCCCTTGCCGCCCGCACCTTCCACAAAGATCTGGCGCTGACGGGCCATTTCCGCCGTGTCTTTCTTGCCCATCGCCCGGCGCAGCAGATCGGCCCCGCCCAGGCTGAATCCGGCGACTTCCGAGGCGATCTGCATAATCTGTTCCTGGTACACCGGAATGCCGTAGGTTTCCGACAAGATTTTTTCGAGCCACTGCGCCGAGTTGGGAAAGCCGTCGCGCACATAGTCCACTGTATCCAGACCGTGATGGCGGCGCACATACGTCGGAATGTTTTCCATCGGGCCGGGGCGGTACAGCGCCGAGAGCGCGATGATATCGGCCAGGCGGCGCGGCTTGAGTCGGCGGGAAGCGTCGGCGATGCCCGCGCCTTCGAGCTGAAAGACGCCCTTGGTGTCGCCCCGGCTGAGCATCTCGAAGGTCTTCTCGTCGTCGAAGGGAATGGTGTCGAAATCGACGTCCTGGGTGCTGAAGACCGGCTGGGATTCGCGCAGAATCCGCTTGGCCTCATCCAGAAACGACAAAGTTCTCAGGCCCAGGAAGTCCATCTTGATCAGGCCAATGTCTTCCACCGCTTTCATGTCGTACTGGCAGACCATGCCAATGCCGGAAGTGTCACGCATCACCGGCACCAGATCGGTCAGCTTGTCCTTGCCGATGACCACGCCCGCCGCGTGAACCGAGGCGTGACGGGTCAGGCCTTCGAGTTGCTGGGCAAATTCGTAGGCTTCCAGCAGTTGCTTGTCTTCGGCCAGCAATTGCTGAATGTCCGGCACAGCGTCGCGGGCCTGCTCCAGCGAGAAGCTCTTGCCGAACTTGATGGGGATCAGCTTGCTGACCTTATCGACCTTGGCATATTCGAGTCCCATCACACGGGCCACGTCTTTGAGACAGGCCTTACTCGCCATCGTCCCGAAGGTGGCAATCTGGGCCACCTTATCTTCGCCGTACTTCTTCTGCACATAATCGATCACTTCGACGCGGCGGGCATCATTGAAATCAATGTCCAGATCTGGCATCGAGATGCGGTCGGGATTGAGGAAGCGCTCGAACAGCAGATCGAATTCCAGTGGATCGAGGTTGGTGATGCGGATGGCGTAACAGACGATCGAACCTGCCCCCGAGCCGCGCCCCGGCCCCACGCTGATGCCGTGATCCTTGGCCCAGTTGATGTAATCGGCCACGATCAGCAGGTAGTCGGGAAAACCCATGTTGTTGATGACGCTCAGCTCGTACTCGGCGCGGCGCAGCAGCACCAGCGCGTGCGTGTGGTGGGCGCGGCAGGTCTTCTCCGCCTCACTGCCAGGGTCGAGCTGAATGGCCGTGTCGCTGGCCTCGCCTTTGGAGCGCTGCCAGTCGGTGCAGGCGTAGTCGGGCAACGGGCCGGACTCCGCCGCCTGCTCCATCACCTCAAGCGCCGGGTAAGGCGTGTATTTCTCGCCCGCCACCTTGCCCCGCGCTTCCCACTCGCTGCCCATGAAGGCGACCAGGGTCAGCAGAGTTTCCAGATCGCAGCTCCGGGCATCGCAGCCCTCAGTGCGCGCCAGTACCCGCTCGCGCTCGCCCACTTCCAGCGCCGCCAGGCTCCGCACGGCGTACTCGCGCAGCAGCGCCTCCGTGACGTGGTGCGGGTAGCGCTTGAGGCTCCCGGCGTAGGTCTGCACGCGCAACTCCTCGGCCATGGTGCGGCCCTCAGGAATCGGCAGGGCGGGCATCTGATAGACCCGTTTCTTGCCTACCGGCAACTCCACGCTGCACAAATCAGCGATGTTGGCCGAGTTGTCAAAGATCTGCTCACCCCATTCGGCCACCGGCAGGGCCATCTGCATTTCTTCCAGTGTCTTGACATAAAACTCGTCGCAGGGAAACTTGAAGCGGTTCTCGTCGGCCATGACCGCCTTGGTCTGAATGGCGAGCAGCGTTTCGTGGGCAGTGGCGTCGGACTTCTTCACATAGTGGCCGTCGTTGGTCGCCACCATACCGATGCCGAGTTCGTCGGCCCAGGCTTTGAGAACCGGGTTGTTCTTCTTCTGTTCCGGCAGCCCGTGATCCTGAATCTCGATGTAATAATTCTCGCCGAACAGGTCCCGGTACCACAGCAAGCGCTGTTTGGCCTCGGCCTCGCGGCCCTGCATCAGCAGTTGCTGCACTTCCGAGCCGAGGCAGCCTGAGAAGGCGATCACGCCCTTCGAATGCTCCTCTAAAAGTTCGTGGTCGATGCGCGGCTTGTAATAGTACCCCTCAGTGTAGCCGCGAGAACTCAGGCGGCAGAGGTTCTGATAGCCCTCGAAGTCACGGGCCAGCAGGGTCAGGTGGAAGATGCCCTTCTCGCCGCTGACGCCGGGCTTGCGGTCGCGCCGGGTGCCGTGGCCGGGCACCACATACGCCTCGTAGCCGAGAATCGGCTTGACTTCGGCAGCCTGGGCGTAGTTGTAGAAATGCACCGCGCCGTGCATGTTGCCGTGATCGGTCATGGCACAGGCGGCCTGGGTACCGTCCGGCGTGACTTCCTTGACCCATTTCAGCAGGTCCTTGAGCTTGGCCGCGCCGTCGAGCAGCGAGTACTGGGTGTGTTGGTGCAGGTGAGCAAACCGCTTGGGCGCGCAGCAGGAGCCGTCGGGCAAGTGGATGTGCGGAGCAGTGGCGTCGGCGGCGGTCATGCGGCCAGTCTACGGCGGGGGCAGAATCGGGAGGGTGATGGCGGTGGTTGACGGCAGTGATGGACCGCTATGGTGAGCAGCAGGCATCGGGGAACATCCCTAAGCTAACCTTCACGACCTGCCCGCCGCCTCCAACACCGCGATATAACCCAACCATGCAATACCGCAACTTAGGCAAGACCGGCTACAACGTCTCCAGCATCAGCTTCGGGGCCTGGGCCATCGGCGGCACCTGGGGAGAAGTCAGTGAGGAGAGTGCCATGAGCGCCCTGCACCGCGCCCTCGATCTCGGCATCAACTTTTTTGACACCGCTGATGTGTACGGTGACGGGCACAGCGAACGCCTGATCGCCCGGTTGCGGCGAGAACGCCCGGAAGCCTTCTACGTGGCGACCAAAGCCGGACGCCGCCTCAGTCCGCACGTGGCGGGCGGCTACAACGCCCAGAACCTGCGCGGCTTCGTTGAGCGCAGCTTGCAGAACCTGGAGACGGACACCCTCGACCTGCTGCAACTCCACTGCCCACCGCCGGAAGTCTACGGGCGCGACGAAGTTTTCGGCGTGCTGGATAGTTTCGTGCAGGAAGGACTCCTGCGGGCCTACGGCGTCAGCGTGGAAACGGTGGACGAGGCGCTGACCGCCATCAAGCACCCCAACGTGGCCACCGTGCAGATCATCTTCAACGCCTTCCGGCTCAAGCCCGCCGAACAGTTCTTCGCCGCAGCGCGGGAAGCTGGTGTCGGCATTCTGGCCCGCGTGCCGCTGGCAAGCGGTCTGCTCACCGGAAAAATGACGGCCCAGAGCCATTTTGCTTCAGACGACCACCGCAGTTTCAACCGGCAGGGCGAGGCGTTCGACAAGGGCGAGACGTTCTCCGGCGTGGACTTTGAAACGGGCCTCAAGGCCGTCGAGGAACTGCGCCCGCTCGTTCCCGAAGGAATGACGCTGGCCGAATTCGCCCTTCGGTGGATTCTGATGTTCCCCGAAGTAAGCTGCGCCATTCCGGGAGCCAAAAACGCCGCCCAGGTGGAGGCCAACGCCCGCGCCGCCGAGCTCCCACCGCTGAGCGGGGACATGATGCAGGGTGTGGCACGCGTATACGACCACCTGATCCGGCCCCAGGTTCAGGACCTCTGGTAACCTTCCAGCAAAACTGAGCCCTCTCCGGTACGTCACCTGGGAGGGCTCAGTTTTGCTGTAGTCCGGTGTGGCGCGCCAGAACCATCCCAGCGCTCTGTTTAGCCGATCAGCCCGTCAGAGCGTTCGCCGTCGCCCTCGGCCAGCAGGCGGAACTGCATGGCCTTGTCGCGCAGGCCCATCTGGGCGTAGCACTCCGAGAGCTTGAGGGCGAAAAACCGCATGGCCTGAGCGTCCTCTCGGCGCTCGGCGGACTCCAGGCAGGTGCGGTAGTGCATCACCGCCAGGTGATACTGCGCGCCTTGCACGGCACTGGCCGCGCGGCAGTGAAACATTCTCAACGAAACGATATCGGTGGGCTGGCGGTTCATCTGCTCAGCAGTGTAGTTGAGCGCGTGAGGACTGAATGAAGCGTATTGAACGGTCAACGACACTCAGGTTTGATGAGAGCGGGGCATCTGGCCTTGGCACAGCAGCTCCAACGTCCGCCGGCTAACCGGACCAAGCCGCACTGGCAGAGCGTCCAGCGCAAAGAATTGCAGCTCCAGACCTTCCACGCCGTCTGCCACCGGCTGGCCCGACCAGTCCCGGCAGAGCTACACGGCGCTCACCTGGAAAAACCCGTCTCCGTTGGGAAGACGGACATATGTCACGGGGCCGCTGATCACCGCCAGAAGCTGCAACCCACCCGCCACGAGGCCAGTTTCCTCCAGCAACTCGCGGCGGGCCGTCTCTTCCAACTCCTCGCCCAGCTCAGCGATGCCGCCGGGAAGTTCCCAGAACCCGGTGTCACTGCGGCGCTGAAACACAATCTCCTGACCGCGCATAACCACCAGGCAACTGCCCGCCAGATTGACCGGGCGCAGGCCGATCAGGGCGCGCAGGTCACGGACATAATCAAGCCTACTCATCTCAGTATTTTGCACATCATTCCCGCTGTGACAGCACTGCGTCGGCCACTGCCAGGGCCACCGCGTCCTGCACCAGTGCGCCGAGCAGCAGCGGGTCGGCCTCGGGCAAGGCGGCGCTGCTGAGCACGAAGGCGCTGTCACCGTCCCAGTAGGTATGGCTGGGGCGAATCACGCGGGCCAGTGCGGTCTGGGCAGCGTCGGCCAGCCGCCGGGCGTCGTTCTTGCTGAGCGTGTGCTGGGTCACGACGGCGATGAGGGTGGTGTTCTCCAGGTCGTTGGGCGCAAAGGCCGCCGCGCCCGGCCCCACCCCCGGCCCGGCCAGTAGCTCGCCGCCGGGGCTGTACACGTCGCCAATTGGATTGACCACCGCCAGCACACCCACACTGACGCCGTGCCGTGACAGGTACACGCTGCCCAGGCCGCCCGCCGCCGTCTGCGCAGGGCCGAGATACTTCCCGATACTGGCCCCGGTTCCGGCCCCCACCCGGCCCCGGTTCACCGGCTCACTGCTGGCTGCCTGGGCCGCAAGGTAGCCCTGCGCCTCGCCGGGCCGCGCGTCTGGGTCACCCATGCCGAGATCGTAAATCACGGCGGCGGGCACAATGGGCACGCGGGCAAAGTGGGTCGGGTGGCCGATGCCCCGCTCTTCCAGCCAGCGCACCACGCCGCCCGCCGCTGAGAGTCCGAAGGCACTTCCGCCCGTCAATAACAGGCCGTGAACGCGCTCCACCTTCTTTTCTGGAGAGAGCAGCACACCCTCGCGGGTGGCCGGGCTGGGGCCGAGGAAGCTGGCCGAGGCCACCGCACCTTCCGGCGGCGGCAGAATCACGGTGCAGCCGGTCTGGCCTACAGGGTCGGTCCAGTGGCCCACGCGAAAACCGGGAACGGCGGTGAGGGTGGTGTTCATGCCGGGTATTGTCGTTGAAATGCCGGGAGCTTGACGTGAAGTCGGGGGCACGTTGCAGGTTAGAGGCGGAGGAAGATTTCATCTGGGTGTTACCGTCGCCTGTCCTACACACCCCGGTGCGGCTTTCGGCCAGAGTGGAGCCGAACACCCTTCACCCACAAGGAGAGCTGCCTATGCCCGATGACCGTCAGGACCTGTTTCGCTATGTCGTTGAGGAGTTCGCCGAGGATTACCGCGAGGGAGAAATGGAGCGCCGGGAGTTTTTGCGGCGCATGACGCTATTGGGCGGCGGAGCGATAGGCGCGCGCACCCTGCTGACCTCACTGGGCATCGCTGGCGTCAGCGCTGCCGAACTGGCCCAGGCCCAGGCCGCGCCGCCCCAGCCGGACCAGGCCAGCGGCGCGGGCATGGTGGACCCGCAGGACCCGTCCATCTCGGTGGGCCCGGTGACTTACCCGGCCAACGGCTTTACCAACCTGGCGTACCTGGCCCGGCCAGCGGGTGGCGGCGCGGCACCCGGCGTGCTGGTCATTCACGAGAACAAGGGCCTACAACCGCACATTCAGGACATTGCCCGCAGGCTGGCCAAGGCCGGGTACATCGCGATGGCCCCCGATCTGGTATCCAAGATCGGCGGCACGGCGCAGTACCTCGACACGGCCCGGGTGTCCAGTTATCTGGCCCAGACTTCCGGCGACGAGCACGTGACCAATCTGCTGGCCGCCCTTAAGGTGCTGGAAGCGCAGCCCGGCGTGCAGGGTGTCGGCGCGGTGGGCTTTTGCTTCGGCGGCGGGCTGACCTGGCGGCTGGCGACGGCTGCGCCCGAACTCAAGGCGACGGTGGCCTTCTACGGCCCCGCACCCGACCTCGCCAAAGTGCCGGACATCAAGGCAGCGGTGCTGGGCCTCTACGGCGCGCTTGACGCCCGCATTGACGCCGGGATTCCCGCGCTGGAAGCAGCCCTCAAGGCGGCCGGAACCACCTACGACCTCAAGATCTACGACGGCGCGAACCACGCTTTCAACAATGACACCGGCCCCAACTACGTGAAGGCCGCCGCCGACGCCGCCTGGGCACAGACGCTGGCCTGGTTTGGTCAGTACCTGAAACAAGCCTGAGTCGCCAGTTTGGCAGCTCCCCTCACAGCCGCTCGCCTGCCCGCACCTCGGCCCCCAGCATGTTCTGGGGCGGGGCCAGCGGGCAGCTCCACTGCGGGTCGTAAAAGCACGACGGGTGGTAGGCGAAGTTGAAATCCAGCACCAGCCGCCCGTCCTCCAGGCCACCGAGATCCGCGCCCTTCACGGTGTCGAGCAGGTAGCGCCCGCCGCCGTAGCTGGTCTGGCCGCTGCCCGCATCCCGAAACGGCACGAAGAGGCCGCCGCCGTACACGTCGATCCAGTACATGTCCAGCGTGCCGAGCGCCTGAATACCGTTATCGAGCTGGACACGGCCCACCCGTGAGAGCGGCATGTCGTGGCCCGCCGAGGTCCGCGCCACGAATCTCTCCGGCGGCAGATCGGTCTGGACGGCGGCGGTGAAAGCGTAGGCTGGGTCATACGGCCACACTGGCAGCGCCCTAAAGTCGGCCCGTGCTTCCGGCGTCAGCGGCGTCTGCGGGTGGTGGGCGAACAGCCTATTGCGAACCTGCTGCCAGTGGGCGTGGGCGGCCTGCGGCTCGGCGGCGTGCAGGCGGCGCACCTCGGCGTAGAGGGTCTGGAGTTGCCTGCGCCAGTCAAGCAAGGTCAGGAACGTTTCAGCCATAGGTCATGCTAAAGGCTGTACGCTCAGCCATGCCGACTGCGCCGCTGACTGGAGAAGTCATTTCGTTCGTTTCAGAAGACCGCACCCTGGAAGGCTACCTGGCGCGGCCTGCCGTGGCCACCGGCCCCCTGCCGGGCATGCTGGTCATCCACGAGATTTTCGGCCTCACCGACGAGATCAAGGCGGTGGCCGAGCGGATGGCCCAGGCGGGCTACGTGGCGCTGGCGGTGGACCTGTTCGCCAACCAGAATAAGGCCGTGTGCATGGCGCGGATGTTCGCCGGGGTGTTCGCGGACAGCCTGGACCACCAGGGCGCACGCGACACCCGCGCGGCCCTGGGCGTGCTCTCAGGGCTGCCAGGGGTAGACGCTGGGCGGCTGGGGGCCATCGGCTTTTGTCTGGGCGGCAGCCTGGCGATTGCCCTGGCCTGCACCGACGACCGGGTGCGGGCAGTGGCTCCGTACTACGGCTTCAACCCGCGCCCGCTGGAGGCTGTGCGCCGCGCCTGCCCGGTGGTGGGCAGCTACCCGGGACAGGACGTCACCGCCGGACAGGGCCGGGCGCTGAAAAGCGAACTCACGGCGGCAGGCATCGCCAACGACATCAAGGTGTATCCGGGCACCCGCCACTCCTTCGCCACCCCCGGCCCCAGTTTCGACGGCGTGGCGAGCGTGGACGCCTGGAACCGGGTAATGGAATTTTTCGATGAGCACGTGGTGGGCGCACCAGGCCCATCCTGAAAAGCAGAACGCGCCGCACCTGTTCGGGCGAGGCGCGATGTTCGGGCACTGAAACTCAGCGGCTTCTGAGGGTCTGCTGCACGGCGCTCATGAATTCGGCGCGGGTGCGCGGGTCGTCCTTGAACACGCCGCGCATGGCCGAGGTGCTGGTGCTGGAATTCTGCTTTTGCACGCCGCGCATGGCCATGCACAGATGGGTGCCTTCCATCATCACAGCCACGCCCTGCGGCGCGAGGAGTTCTTCCACCGCGTCGGCGATCTGCGCGGTGATGCGTTCCTGCACCTGCAACCGGCGCGAATAGAGATCCACGATCCGGGCGAATTTGCTCAGGCCCAGGATCTTGCCGTCAGGGATGTAGGCGATGTGGGCGCGGCCATAAAACGGCAGCATGTGGTGCTCGCACATCGAATAGAACTCGATGTCCTTGACCAGCACCATCTCGGACCCTTCTGCCTCGAACACGGCGTCTCCGGCGGCGTCGTGCAGGGACTTGGTGTAGCCCGCCGTCAGAAAGCCCCAGGCTTTGGCAACCCGGTGCGGGGTCTTGAGCAGGCCCTCGCGCTCGGGGTTCTCGCCGATGGCTGAGAGCCAGTCGTGGGTCAGTCCGGACAGCCCCGGCACTTCCTGTTTTTCGTCGGCGGCACTGATCAGTGGGTAAACGGTCAAGCGTCACTTCCTTTGGGGCCACTAACTGACAGCCCGGTTGAATACCGCCGAGTCTAGCCCCGCCGCTGCCTCAGCAATTGTCAGAGTTGTGTCAAAAGGGCAGTGTCAGAAGGCCAGTGAAGCGCTATTCCCAGGTCACCGAGCCGTAGGTCTGCTCGCGGGCCGGGCCTGCCGAGAAGATGACCACCGGACACTGCACGGTGTCCTCGATCAGATCGAGGTAAGCCTGGGCCTCTCTGGGCAGGCTGCCCCGGCTGTCCGCGCCATCGGTGGTGGCCCAGCCGGGCATCTCACGGTAGACGGGCTGCCCCGCCGCGTCGTAGTCGGTGGCGACCTTGAGCGTCGGAATACCTGCCAGCACGTCCATCTTATTGATGACCAGCCCGTCGAGGCCGTTCACGTCCACGGCATATTTCAGCAGCGCCAGATCGAGCCAGCCGACCCGCCGCGCCCGCCCGGTGGTGGTGCCGAACTCGTCCCAGGGCTGCGAGCCGTCGCCGCGCAGGCGGTGCTCCATCTCGCCGAACAGCTCGGTAACAAAGGGGCCGTTGCCGACGCGGGTATTGAAGGCCTTGGCCACGCCGTAGACCTTGTTGATGGCCTTGTGGCTCACCCCTGCGCCCACCAGGATGCCGCCCACGCTGGGATGCGAACTGGTGACGAACGGGTAGGTGCCGTAGTTGAGGTCGAGCAGGGTGGCCTGCGCGCCCTCGAACAGCACGTTCTGGCCGTCCTTGATGGCCTGACGCAGTTGCGCCCCGGTATCGGCCACGAACGGCACCAGCGCGTCACGGATCGGCAGCAGGTAGCCCAGGGCGTCGCTGACGCTGCCCCAGCCCGCCGATGCCGTGGAGTTGGGCTTGGCCTCCAGCAGGCGCTCGACCCGCTCGCGCAGCACTGCGAGGTCGGCGAGGTCGCCGAAGCGAATCCCCACCCGCCGCGCCCGGTCCGCGTAGGCCGGGCCGATACCGCGTCCGGTGGTGCCGACAAAGTCCTTGCGCCCGTCCACGTACTTGTGATGCGGCAGCACCAGGTGGGCGCGCTCGCTGATGCGCAGCTCGGGATTCAGGCCGCCGTCGAGCAGATTCTGGCGCTCGGCCAGGAATTTCTCGGGGTCGATCACCATGCCGTCGCCCAGCACGCTGACGGTCTGTTCGTGCAGCACGCCGCTGGGCAGCAGGTTGAGCTTGAAGGTCTGGCCTTTTGCCGTGACGGTGTGCCCGGCATTGGCCCCGCCCTGGTAGCGCACCACGAAGTCGGCTTTGGGAGCCAGAAAATCGGTGATCTTGCCCTTGCCCTCGTCGCCCCACTGGGCACCAATAATTGCAATTCCGGGCATGTATCCCTCCAGCCGCGCGGCCCAATTTGTGCCAAAAAAAAGCACGGCGCACGGCACCGTGATTCAATTTAGCTGAAGTTGGGGGAGTGGGGACGATGGCGGTACGGACAAGGCAGGGCGCGCCGAAGCAACTGCCCTGCCTGATCTGTCCTAGACCGCTTACACCAGCAGCTTGACTGGCGCGCCGAGCAGCGCCGAGACCTCGGCCAGGAAGCGCGCGCCCTGCTGCACGTCGATGTCGCCGTTGAGACTCAGGGCGGCCTGACCATCCACCACGCGGCCCAGCGACAGCGTGACGGCGTGCGGGTAGTGCAGGTCGTCGAGGTCGAGCGCCCCGGCGTCGAGAATCAGCAGGTCGGCCTGAACCTGACCATTCAGCGCAGCGCTGGGCTGAGCGTCCTGAAGGGCCTTGATTCCGCCGCGCAGATCGCCGCTGAGGTCGGCGCTGAGCGCCTGTCCCTGGGCATTGGCAACTGCCAGGCTGGAGAGATTGAGCAGTCCCAGGTGACGCTGGGCCGCGCGGGCCACCATCAGGGTCAGTGGCAGGTCGCCGAGCAGTTCGGTGAGCTGTTCGCGGGCGCTGAGCAGGGCGCTCAGATCGGTATTGCGGCGCAAGTAGGTGCCGGACCAGGCGGCGACCTGCGGCTGGACTGACGACGAGGCATACGGCTGGAGAGCGGGCAGGGTAGGGACACTCTGCGGCTCGGCCAGCACCGGCAGTTCCACTTCCGGCATGGTTTCCGGCTCGATGACCTCGCCCAGCACCGGGGCGGGCGGCAGCAGGCGCTCGTCAAAGCTGGAGTCGCTGCTGATCGGCGGCACCACGTCGGCATAGACCGGCCCGGCGACTTCGAGTTCCGGCAGCACCTCGGGCAAGCTGACCGGGGGCTGGATCTCGGCAGGCTGAGGCACCGGAGGCTGGGCCAAGGCGGCGGGCATAATGGCGGGCGGCGTGAAGGTGGGCTGAACCGGAACGGGCCGCACCGGGGTCGACTGAACTGGCGTGGGCTGAACCGGAGCAGGCTGAGACTTGGGCGCGTCGTTGCGGCGGTACAGACTGGAGAGCAGACCGCTGAGCAGGCCACCCGTCGCCGCAGGCCTGGCGGGCGCGGTAGGCACGGTGGGCGGGGGCATCGGCGCTTCGTCTTCCAGCTCGAACTCGTCGTGATCGGGCGTACCGTGATCCTGCGTCTGCTCGGCAGCGACCAGCGGGACCGGTTCCGGCTCGGCTGCAACCACTTCAGCAGGCTCCACTTCGATTGGCGCGGTTTCGATTGCCGCGATTTCGACGGGTTCCACTTCGAGAGGCGCAACTTCGATTGGCGCGGTTTGGGTAGGCTCGGTCCGGACTGGCTCCACCTCGGGCAGCGGGGCCAGCAGTTCCGGCTCCAGTTCGGCCATGACTGGCTCGGGCGGCATTGGTGCGGCCACGATCCGCTCAGGCATGACGGGCTGCGCCGCCGCCTGCATCTGACCTTGCTGGGCCTTGAGGAATTCGGCCAGCTCCGGCTCGACCCCAGCGCGGCTGAGCAGTTCCGGTGACGAGTAGGCGGCCAGTTCGGCGGGCGAGGGCATCGGATCGACCGGTGTCAGCGGCGCGTCTTCCTCGCCGCTCATGACGCGGGCCAGATAGGCCAGAATATCGGACTCGGTGATCAGTCCCGCCTCGCCCGTGCCGTGCAGCGAACGCCACTCGATTCCGTTTGCCTCAGCCAGAACTCTCGCCAGCGGCGCAATTGTCTCCATGTCTCTCCTCACGTCCTTTTTCTGCGGCGGTGACTTTATCTCCTGCTCAAAAGCCCTGCCTTGCGAAACCACTCTCTGCTCTGGGCCTTCTCAGCACATACTCGTCAATGCTGCTCCGGCAACGCTGCCGACTCGGGGGGGGTCAGTTTCTAGGGTAATCCAACCTGCGTATCCTCGGGTTCGGTGCGGGCGGCGCGGCCTGCTGGCCAGCGCTGGGCCGCTGCGAGAAGTTGGGGGAAGCCGGTGCAGTGTTCAATTCCGCATCACTCTAAATCGCCATGTCTTACAAATCTCATCCCAACAACCCTCGGCGGAGTCACTCTCAGCCGGACCACTCTCAGCTGGGCAAAGGTCATCCCGGCACCGCTCACTCCTTATGCAGGCGGTCCGGGGGCATGCTAGCGTTGGGCGAGAAGGTGCCCACTGCTCCCGACTTCCCACGGTGAGGTCGGGGCTGGGCGTTCGGGGAGCCTGAAAATGCTGATGTTTGACGAAATGCACCGGCGTGGACATGAACAGGTCACGTTACTCTCGCACGCCCCCAGCGGCTTGCAGGCGGTGCTGGCCATCCACTCGACGGTGCTGGGACCGGCCATCGCCGGATGCCGTCTGGTCTCGCTCGACGAAGATCTGGTGCTCAAGGGCGCGCTGGCACTGAGTGAATCCATGACCCTCAAGGCCGCGCTGACCGGGCTGAACTACGGCGGGGCCGCCTGCGTGCTGATCAGCCCCGAGAACCTGCTGACCGAGGAGGGGAGTGACGCCCAGGGCCACGCCCGCGAGGCGCTGTTCCGGGCGCTGGGCCGCCAGATCAGTCACTTCGGGGGCCGCCTGATTCTGACCGAGGACGTGCGGGTCTCGGGCCAGGACATCGCCTACGTGGCCCAGGAAACGACCAGCACCATGGGCATGAACACCGACACCGCCGCCGCCACCGCTTACGGCGTCTACCGGGGCATCAAGGCGGCGGCGCGCTTCACGCTCGGCAGCGAGAGCATGAGGAATGTGCGGGTGGCGATTCTGGGCGTGGGCACCGTGGGGCGGCAGCTGGCCGAATTGCTGCACCGCGAGGGTGCGCGCCTGAGCGTGGCCGACATTCAGCCGGAGCGGGCCGAGGAACTGCGCACCCACCTCGAACACGTGCAGGTGCTGAGCGTGGACGAGTTGCTCGACGCGCCGTGTGACGTGCTCGCGCCGTGCGCCTTCGGCTACAGCATCCGCAGCCAGGACGTGTCCCGGCTCCAGTGCCGCCTGATCGCCGGGGCCGAACACCACCCGCTCTCGCGCACCAGCGAGGAACTCGCCCGTGAGGCCGGAATCGCCTACATTCCCGACTTCGCCATCAACGGCGCGGGACTCATCGCCTCGGCCCGCAACCTCAGCGCCGAGCAGGCCGGAGAGCAGATCTACGGCGTCGTCTCGCGCATCGTCGCCCTGGCCGAGCAGCACCATAAACCGCCGCATCTGGTGGCCCGCAAGCTGGCCGAGCGCCGCATCGAACTGATCGGGTCGCTGGGCCGGGCCTGAGATGACACCTGAGTCTTTGCACACTCCCTCTCCGCAGAGTCCCCCTCACCGATCTCCCTTCGTCATCGGGGTGGCGGGCGGTTCGGGCAGCGGCAAGACCACCGTGACCCGGCGCGTCATCGAGACGGTGGGGGCCTCGGGCGTGGCGGTGCTCAACCAGGACAACTACTACCGCGATCAATCGGACATCACCCCCGAAGCGCGGCGGGCCGCCAACTACGACCACCCCGCCGCCTTCGACTGGGCGCTACTGCGCTCTCACCTTGACGCTCTCTTGTCGGGTGTGCCGATTGACATGCCCACCTACGACTTCACCCAGGACACCCGCTCGGCCCAGACCCTGACGGTGTTGCCCGCCCCGGTGGTGGTGCTGGAGGGGTTTTTCGCCTTATATGACGCCGAACTGCGCGCCAAACTGCACCTCAAGGTCTTCGTGGACGCCGACCCCGACGTGCGCTTTATCCGGCGGCTGGAGCGCGACACCCGTGAGCGGGGCCGCAGCCAGGAGAGCGTGATCCATCAGTACCTCGAATACGTGCGCCCGATGCACCTGAGTTTCGTGGAACCCACCAAGCGCTACGCCGACGTGATCATCCAGCACGGCGGCCTCAACGAACCGGCCCTCGATATGCTGGCGGCCAGAATCCGGGCGGCGCTGTTGTAACTGTCCTGACCAGGAACTGGTCCAGCCGGGGGCCGTCTCATCTAATCCCCAAACTTAAGTTTCTCTTCACGCTTAGAATGGGGTGCTAGCGTGAGTGGCTTACGCCTGATACTCACGGGTGTACGGCGCTGAGCGGCCCTCCCTTTTTCGTTCATGTCCTTGCTGAACATGCCCCCGCCCGAGTTTTCCCGAGTCAACACTCCCGATCAAGGACAGTCCATGACCAACGCCAGCCCCACCCCGCCCGCCAACGCCCTGAATGCCCTGCCCACACCGACCCGCTCCCGCTTTCAGCCGCTGCTGCTGGGGGTGCTGGCCCTCAGCCTGATTCCCGCCGGATGGCTGGCCGTCAGCCGAGTCGCCTTTGAAAACAGCGAAAAAAACGTGGCGCTGGTGATGGACTACCCGGCACTCTCGCAGCAGGCCAAGGAAACTGGCCAGGACCCCAACGCCCTGCTGCTGCGCTACAAATCGCTGGGCGTCAACGGCGTGGCGGTGTTCGAGGACGTGGTCGCCTCCACCATTCAGCACGGCGACGCCTACTTCCTGAGCGGGGCCGAGTTGCAGGCCCGCAACCCCGGCGCGAAGGGCATCAACCCCGAGTGGTCATACATGAGGTCAATCAAGCCGGGTGTGGTCGAGAATCTGGTCAACAGTTTCGGCTACATCTCCAACGCGGGCGCGATCAGTCAGGTGCAGGCCGATAACGTCTCGCTGGCCAAAGCCGATAAGAAAGAGCTGCCTGCTGCAATCTACAAGCCGCTGGCCACCAACACCCTCAATGTAGCGGGGCAGAAGTGGGTCGGCTGGGCGGTGGACCCGCGCTACCTCCCGGCGGGACCCAATACCGAGCAGATCAAGCAGTTCAAGGCCGAGGGATTTGTCGTGGTGTACCGTCCCTGGCCCGACCAGCGGGTGCGTGACCCTGGCAAGAACTGGCCGGACGTGCCGTTCATCTCGTTTACCGGCGCAAAAGTCATTGGCGCGGGCAACCCCAGGGTGATGCAGGACATCAGTGATCGGCTGGGCAAGCGCGTGCCGACCATCATCGAGAACAGCGTGCAGCAAGGCCTGGCCGAGTTGATCAAAGACCGCACCGCCGCGAGGATGTTCAGCCTGAATCCGAGCTGGCAAAACAGCCTGACGCCCGACGAGGTCGCCAGCAAGTTCGCGCTGGCCGCCCGCGAGCGCACCCAGCGCATTCTGTACCTGCGCCCCTTCCCGACCCAGGGCGAGACCGAACTCTTTCTCAACGACCTGACCCGGCTGCTGGATGCCCGCAACATCAAGATCACCCAGCCGGTGATCGAGAACTACGCACCGAGCGACGCCCTGCGCTGGCTGAGCATGCTCGGCACCCTGGCGGCGCTCCTGCTGCTGGCGCTGAGCTACCCACTGCCGCGCCTGGGCCTGATTGTGGCAGGACTGGCCCTGCTCGGCGCGCTGGGCCTCAACGGCTTTCAACCGTATCCCGGCCTGGCGCTGGTGTCAGCCATTACCTTTCCGGCACTGGGGCTGGTCCTGCGGCGCAAACAGATGACCGACTGGTATGTGGCCACCGGCTTCAGCTTGCTGGGCGTGCTGTATGTCAGCGCACTGGGCACCGACAAGAACAGCATGCTGGGCCTGGACCCCTTCAGCGGCGTGGGCCTGACGCTGGTGCTGCCGATTGGCCTGGTCGCATTGAGCTTTCTGCCGCGCCAGGACATTCGCCAGACCATTGCCGATCTGTTCGCCATCCGCCTCAAGCTGGGCGACGTGATCATGATGGGCGTGGCGCTGGGGGCCTTCGCGGTGGCGGTGCTGCGGCGCGGCAACACCTCAGCGGTGGGCGTGAGTGACACCGAGGCCAAAATTCGCCAGGACCTTCAAGACGCCATCATCCGCCCGCGCTTCAAGGAAGTCTTCGGCCACCCGCTGCTGCTGCTGGGGCTGTCGGGCACGCTGCCGGGCTACTTCACCATGCTGGCGCTCCTGGGCGGCCTGGAAGGGCAGGCCAGCATCCTCAACACCTTCTCGCACTTTCACACGCCGCTGATGATCAGCCTCACGCGGGCGCTGATCGGGCTGGCCACCGGGCTGCTGCTCGGCTACATCGGGGTCTGGGTGCTCAGAATGGTCATTCGGATCTGGAACAATTACGGCGGCTGGAACGGGGGCCGTCCGCCCTCGGGCACGCCGATTTCGGGCGTGTCCGCTGCTCAGCCCAGCGCCCCGCGCCGCCCGCTGGTGCCGCGCACCGAGATGCGTGCCGACGACGCGCTGGGCCTCGGCGACCTGGGAATCAAGCCCTGAACGTCACGGTGAGCGGGTTTTACGGCTTCGGGAACACCGGAGACGAGGCGATTGCCCTGGCGATGTCGCGCGAGCTGCAAGCCGCCGGGCACGCGCCGCTGCTGCTCTCACAGACGCCTGCCCAGACGGCCCAGCTGTATGGCTGCCGCAGTGCGGCGCGGATGAACCCGCTCTCCCTGCTGAGGGCTGTGGCGGGCTGTGAGGTGCTGCTTTCCGGCGGCGGCGGCCTGCTGCAAGACAAGACCAGCGCCCGAAATCTGACCTACTACCTCGGCGTGATCCGGCTGGCGCGCACCCTAGGCAAGCGCCCGGTGGTGTTCAACCAGAGCATCGGCCCGCTGAGCGACTCGGGCAGCGTGCAGGTGGCACGTGCCCTGCGCGGCCTGCGGGTCATCGTGCGCGACCGGCGCAGTCTGGAGACGCTGGCCGGGCTGGGCATTGAGGGAATGCTGGGCGGCGACCCGGCCCTACTGCTGAGGCCCGGCGAGGGCATCTTGCGAAACGAGAAGACGGTGGTGCTGGCCCCGCGCGGCGACGTGCCGGACGCCACCGCGCGCCTGCAAACGCTGGCCCGCGACCTCAAGGCGCAGGGGCGGCGCACCGTGGCCCTGAGCTTTTACCCCTACGAGGACGACGCGGCAGCCCACTCGCTCGGCGCAGACGAGGTGATCAGCACCCGAGAGCCGCAGGTGGCACTCGATACCGTCGCGGCGGCGGGCGCGGTGGCCGGAGTGCGGCTGCACGCCCTGATTCTGGCGGCGGCAGCAGGCACGCCGTTCGTGGGCCTGAGTTACGATCCCAAAGTCAGCGGCTTCTGCGCCGATGCCGGGGCCGTCAGCGTGCCGGTAGACGTGGACCCGGCGACCCTGCTGACGTTGCTGGCCTCCCAGCGCCAGCCCGACTGGGACGCCATCAGCGCCATGAAAGCGCGGGCGCGGGAGAGTTTCGCCTGGGCACTGGCGAAGTAGCCTTACTCTGCCGCTACCCTCACGCCCACTTCCCCGTCCCGAAACCCCAGCCGCAGCGCCTGACCCGCCGAGACCTGCGCTGCCCGCGTCACCACGCTTCCCGCAGCGTCGCGCACCAGAACGTAGCCGCGTGCCAGGGTGCGCTCCGGGGTCAGTCCCAGCACCTGACGCATGGTGGCGTCCAGGCGCTGCGCTTCGCTGTCGGCGCGTTGCAGGGCTGCCCGGCGCAGCCCGTCGTGACGGCGCTCGGCACTGTTCTCGGCGTTCCGGAGGACCTCGCGGCACAGTGAGCGCACCGCCGCGTAGCTCTCCAGGGCTTCCTGCACCCGTTCCAGAATGCTGCCGACGATGAAGGCTGCCGCCTTGCTGGGCGTGTCGGTGCGAACATTGGCGAGTTCGTCCAGAATGGTGTCGTCACGGGCATGCCCGATGCCGGTGATGACCGGAATGGGGAAGACGGCCACCGCGCGGGCCAGCGCCCCAGTGTTGAGCCAGGCCAGATCGAGGCTGGCCCCGCCGCCCCGGATGATCACCAGGGCGTCGGCGGCTTTCCCCTCGTGGGCGGCGCGGGCCTGCTCCAGTGCCCGCAGCAGACTGGCCTCAGCAGCCTGGCCCTGAAAGGTGGCCTCCAGATACACCACGTCCAGCACGCCCGTCGCCTCCAGGCGGTCCAGCTCGCCCCGGAAATCGCCCAGGCCCGCCGCGCCCGCCGGACTCAGCACGATCAGCCGGGTGAAGTCCTGCGGGGCAGGCAGGCTGCGGTTTTTGCCCAGCAGCTTCTCGCGGGCCAGCGTCTTCCTGAGTTCGTCGAGCCGCAGCGCTGCGTCGCCCAGCGTAAATTCGGGGGCGGCGTCCAGAATGTGCAGTGAAAAGCCGTACTGTGGGTGAAATTCGGCAGTGACGAACAACAGCACGCTCATTCCGGCCATCAGGCCGCCTCCGGTGGCGCGGCGGAACTTGCCTTCCAGGGCAAAGCGCTCGCGTGCCCACAGGGTCGCCCGGCACTTGGCGACCTCGCGACCGTCGGCACCCACCTGCACCAGATCGAGGTAGAGGTGGCGGCGGTCGGTGAGTGAGGCGATCTCGGCACGCACCCACACTGCGCCGGGAATGCCGCGCGCGAGCACCTGCTCCACGTAGGCCAGCAGATCGCGCAGGTTGAGAGAAGTTTGGGACGCGGCAGCAGGCATACCTGCAGGGTAGCGTGAAAGCGGCTTAAGGCCCATGCCTGTGAAAGAAAGGGAAGGGCCAAGTACGTCCCTGCTGCCATTTCGGGCTTCTGCGTCCTGGGCAGAGCGGCTTCTTGACCAAAACCGCGCCGACGACGACGCCTGGTCACACCTATCGGGCCTGCCCGCAAAAAGCGCTCCATCCCTATCGTCGTGAGCGGCACCTGTAGAGGGCCATTCCTCCCCTTGAGGACGCCACTCCTCCACTCTCGCCAGGACGTACTTTCTTCCTCACTCGCTGTGCTCGGTGAAGTTCAAGCTTGACAGAGAAATACTTAGCGCAGCGCCGCCACCCGCCCCAGGACCGCCGCCGCCAGGCCGAAGCCGATGGTCAGCAGCACGTAAAGGGCCGCCCGTCCCCACTCGCCGCGCAGCATCAGGGCGTTGGTCTCCACACTGAAGGTGGAAAAGGTGGTGTAGGCTCCCAGAAAGCCGGTGCCGAGCGCCAGCCGCAGCTCCGGCGGCCAGGCGGCGCGGGCCGGGTGGCTCAGTCCCACCCGGGTCAGCAGGTAGCCCAGCGCAAACGCGCCGGTGACATTGATGAGGAGGGTCGCCATTGGAAAGGTGGCCCAGGCGTAGCGCGTGCCCAGCGATGCTATCCACAGGCTCAGGCCATAGCGTGCCAGTGCGCCCACCGCACCGCCCAGCGCTACCAGAATGGCTCCTTGCCAAGTCACGCCCAGCAGCATAGCGCCCACACCTGGAGGTTAAGATTGGGGGTGATTCGCGCCAAGACGCTCGGCGGTCAGGAAGTCGATGTTTTCAGTCTGCCAGCGGGAACGCTGCCGCAGGGGATCTGGGTCGACCTACAAGACGCCGCGCCGGAAGAGCTACAAAAGATTCAGTCCCTCTTCCCACTGCACCCGCTGGCGCTGGAAGACGCACGCGAGGAGGGGCACTGGAGCCGCTTCGAGACGTACCCAGCCCACGATTTTCTGACCTACCGCACGCTGGCCCGCGCCCAGGAATGCGACGAGTTCACCGAGCGCATCAGCATTTTCGTGTTTCCCGGCAGCGCCGCCCTCCGCGAGACGGCCCCTGGGCATTCGCCACCCGCGCCGGGGTTGCCGGGGAGCGTCCTGACTTTCTCCCGACACGCCACCATCTACCTGGAGAAGGTCTGGAGCCTGGCGGGGCGCGATTCAGTCAATACGCCCGCCGAGGTGGCCTACGAGCTGATCGATCACGGGGCCGACACCTTTGCCACTTACGCCAGCGCCCTGGAAGAACGCATCGAGGCGTTGCAGGAAAAAGTCTTCCAGGATGAGCGGCTCAACGTCACGGGGGCGGTGTTCGGCTTCAAGCACAACCTCGCGCGGGTGCGTCACCTGGCCAGCGAGGCCCGCGAGGCGGTACTGCTGCTGGTCCGGCACGGCCACGCCGAGGGCGGCGACCAGATCCGTTACCGCGACGCCCTGAGCAACCTCGACCGGGCCGTCTCCAGACTCGATGCCCAGCGTGAGGCCCTCACCAACCTGCTCGACACGGCCCTAGGCTTTCAGGCACAGCGCATGAACGAGGTGATTCGCACCCTGACGGTGGTCAGCACCATTTTCCTGCCGCTCACCTTTCTGGCGGGGGTATGGGGGATGAATTTCAAGCTGATGCCAGAGTTGGAGTGGCATTACGGCTACGTGCTGGCCTGGGGCAGTTTCGTTCTCACCGGACTGCTAATGGCCGCTTATTTCAAGCGACGGGGCTGGTGGTGAGGGGCAAGCTCAGCGCCAGCGCGCCCGCACGTACATCAGTCCCACGCCCAGCACCGACCACAGCGCGCCGCGCCAGTCGCCGGAGACGAGCTGCACCACTCCGATTGCAAAACTCAAAACCCCGCCGACCAGTCCCCAGGTGCCCATGCTGTGAGGCTACGCCGGAGCGGCTTGCAGCGCTCTGACAGGGCCAGCAAAAGCCAGCATCTGGGCTAGAACACGTCGAAGCGCTTCATCAGCCAGACCACCAGCGTCAGCACCAACCCCATGAAGACGAAGATCGCCAGCGTCATCCAGGCCCTGTCCTGATAGGGCAGCGGCACGTTCATGCCGAAGATGCCGGTGATCAGGGTGGGAATGGCGATCAGAATGGTGCTGATGGTCAGAAACTTGACCACCTGGTTGACGTTGTTGCTGATGATACTGGCAAAGGCCCCGGCCATGCTGGTCAGGATGTTGCTGGCGATGCCGACCATTTCGATGGCCTGCAAATTCTCGATCAGCACGTCGTCGAGCAGGTCCTGGTCTTCCTCGTACATCTCGAAGATACGGTCGCGCTTGACCCGCTCCATCATGGCCTCGTTGGCGCGCAGGCCGGTCATGAAGTACACCAGGCTCTTTTCGAGCTTGAGCAGTTCCAAGAGTTCCTGGTTGCGCGTCGAGTTTTCCAGCTTATCCTCGGTGCGGTCCACCTGCTTGTTGATGTGGCGCACGTCGATCAGGAAACGCTGGGCATTTCTGAGGAAGAGTTGCAGCGTCAGGCGGTTTTTCTTGGCGGTGCTGACCTGGCGCACCAGACCGCTCACCACGTCCTTGACCACCGGATTGGGCATCGAGCAGACCGTCACCAGGCAGTGGTCGTTGTGCAGAATGCCGAGCGGCACGGTGTCGTAGGGAATGTCCGAGTTCTCGCCGAGCCGGTAACTGGTCTGCATGATGATCAGCAGTTGGTTGTCCTCGCGCTCAAAGCGGCTGCGCTCGTCGGGGTCGAGCGGGTAACTCAGGTAATCGAGATCGAGGCCGGTCTCGCGGGCCACGCGGGCGAGTTCCTCGGCGCTGGGCGCGGTGGCGTCAATCCAGCAGCCGTCGGTGTACTGATCCAGCATATTCAGTTTGCCGCCCACACTGCGGTAGTAGGTCAGCACGGCCCCGCACCTGGCGGACAGCACGGAAATGGGTGGGCGCTCAGGGGCGTGAGGTTCAGCGAAACAGAAATGAAAGCGGGGCAGGGCATGGCAGCCTCCAGGCCGAACAGCTCAGGCAAGGTCGCAAAAGGGGCAAGGGGGGCAGATGGCGCGGCTTGAGGGCCGAACTGGGGGGCTGTTCGTTCTCACTAATCACATCGTCACCTGCCTCTGGCTGATCTCCTGCGCGGCTGCACGCCTGACTGTTAAGGTCGGCGACCCACGCGACGGACCATCCTAGCCCAGGCCAGCAGTGCGGGGCAAGCCGTGAGCAGTATGCCCAGCAAAATGCGCTAGAATAAGCGGCTGACCTGACGGCCCGCGCTGTGGCTGCCTTTCTGGCGGCTTCTCTGGAGGCGGGGCTTTTCTCCGTCCAGTGTCCCGTATGCGGGCAGCCTGCGGGCACGGCGCGTTCTTTGAGTGGTTTTCCTTCAAGCCCGTTTCACCGAGGTATTTATGGCCGAAAAAGACATTGACAAGCTCCTATCCCTGACCGACAGCAAGTACCGCTTATCTGTGGTGACGGCCAAGCGCGCCATTCAGCTCAAGTCCGGTGCGCCGAGCGTGCTGGCCCCCGACGTGAAGGCCAGGACCCACAATCTGGTGACCCAGGCCATGCGCGAACTCGCCACCGGCAAGCTGACGGTGGGCGAGCAGCTCATCGACGAGAGCCGCTTTCAGCAGGATTACCAGCGCCAGAGGCAGGCTCAGCTCCAGGCCCAGCTCAACGCTGAGCGCGAACGCGAACGCGACTGAGCGAACAAATTCCTGACCAAAGCCGCCGCCTGACTGTGGGCGGCTTTTTTGGGCCTGCGCTAGACTCGGAGCCGTGACTTCCTCCGAGAGTTCCCGCCGCGCCCTGGTCATCGTGGGCGGCAGCATGGCGGCCATCAAAGCGCCCAGCACCCTGCGGCGGCTGCGCGAGGCGGGGTTCAAAACCGACGTGATCGCTGGCCGCGCCGCGCTCGAGTTCGTCACGCCGCTGAGCCTGTCGACCGCCGCAGGCCGCGAGGTCGCCACCGACGACACCTGGTTCGCGGCGCGGCCCGACGCACAGCACCTGACGCTGGCCCGCGCAGACGTGACGGTCCTCGTAGGGGCCAGCGCCGATCTGCTGGCCCGCGCCGCACACGGCCTGGCCTCCGATCTCGCCAGCGCCACCCTGCTGAGTGTGCGCGGAAAAGTGCTGTGGGTGCCCGCCATGAACCAGCAGATGTGGTTGCACCCGGCGGTGCAGGCCAACGTGCAGACGCTCAGACACTGGGGCCACCGCTTTCTCGGCCCCACTCACGGCACGTTCGGCACGCTGGGCGAGGGCACGGGCTGGGGCCGGATGGCCGAGCCGGAGGAGATCGCGGCGGCGGCGCTGGCTCTTCTTTCCCAGACTCCAGACCCCACACCCCACAGCCCAGACCTGCAAAATCTCAAACTCGTCGTCTCCGCTGGCCCCACCCGCGAGTACCTCGACCCGGTGCGCTTCATCTCCAACCCCAGCAGCGGCAAGATGGGCTACGCGGTGGCGCTGGAGGCCCAGGCACGCGGCGCTTTGGTGACCTTGGTCAGTGGTCCGGTAAATCTGCCCGACCCGCCGGGCGTGGCAGTGATAAAGGTGGAGAGCGCCGTGCAGATGCATGACGCCGTGCTGAAAGCCGCCGCAGATGCCCAGATCGTCGTGATGACGGCGGCGGTGGCCGACTACCGTGCCGCCGAGCAGAAGACCGAGAAGGAAGCCAAGACGGCGGGCGAGGTCAGCATTCAACTGGTGCCCAACCCCGACATTCTGGCGGCGCTGGGCCAGCAGAAATCGGGGCGGGTGCTGATCGGCTTCGCGATGGAAACGCACGCGGGCGTGGAGCGGGCGGCCCTCAAGGCGCGGCGCAAGAATGCCGACTTCATCCTGCTCAACTACCCCACACAGCAGGGCACGGCCTTCGGCGGCGACGACAACCAGGTGACGCTGGTGCGGCCCGACGGCACATCCGAGGCGTGGCCGCGCCTGAGCAAGCGCGAGGTGGCCGCCCGGTTGCTGGACGAGGCGCTGAAGGTGCGGCAGTCGGCCCGGTAAAGCCGTATCTCCTCGACGGCGACATGAAAAAGCGCCGCAGGCACACGGCCCCGGCGCTCGTTCAGAAGGGTCTGTTTACTTCTTCGGCTCGTCGGCGACCTGGCCCACCACGCCGGGCGCGACCCACGACATGCTGTTGAGGTCAGCGACGCTCATGGTCTTGCCAGCGGGCACGCGCAGCACACCGTTGCGGTCCTTGATCGGGCCAGTGAGGGGATCAAACGTCTCGCCTTTGCTCATCTGGGCATTGAGCGCCATCACCCGGTCATAGACGCTGACCGACTTGCCGCCGACCATCATCCTGGCAGCCTTGAGCTGCGGCACGAACTTGGCGTTGAAGGGCAGACCGTTGTCCGCGCCCATCTCGACGGCTCCCTTGCTCAGCAGCCACCAGTAGTCCACGTTGGCGAGATTTTTATTCGTGTAGGTGCCGTTGTGGACCTTGGTCAGGAAATCGATGTAGATCTTGTCCCAGTGGGCGATGTGGCCGCTCACCACGTTATTGGGACTGAATTTCAGCATCGGGTTGTAGTGGCTGAACGTCGGAATGTTCTTGGCTCCGGCGGTCTGCACCCCGGTGGCCGAGTCCTCGGCGCTGGTCAGCACGTCCGCGCCCTCGGAGAGCAGCGCTTCGCTGGCCTCGCGGGTCTTGGCCGGGTCAAACCAGGCGTTGATCCACTTGACGTTAACATTGGCCTTGGGGTTGACTGCCCTGACGCCCAGCGCGAAGGCCGAGAGGTGACGTTTGAGTTCGGGAACCGGGTAGGTGCCAACAAAGCCGATCTTGCCGCTCTTGCTGAGCGCCCCGGCGACCAGACCGTTGAGGTAATAGACCTGATAGAAGTCGGCCATGTAGGTCGCCATGTTGGGGTTGCGCTTGAAACCGGCGTTGTGCGCAAAGATGATGTTGGGATACTTTTTGGCGGCGGCCAGGGTGTCGTCCATGTAGCCGAAGCTGGTGGTGAAGATCACCTGGCAACCATTCTTGGCGAGCCGGTCGATCACCGGGAGCGCCTGGCCTTCCGGCACGCTCTCCACGTACTGGGTTTCCAGCCAGGGCAGGGCCTTCTCGGCGGCCTTGCGGCCCTGGTCGTGGGCGTAGCTCCAGCCGATATCGCCGGTGGGGCCAACGTAGATGAAGCAGGCCTTGAGCTTGGCGTTGGCGTCCTGGGCGCTGGCCTGGGTCGTGGCGGCGGTGGTGAGGGCGAGGGCCAGGGCGAGCAGCGTCTTGGTCTTATGCATGGATCTCCTTCGACAAAGATGAGGGCGAGTCTGAAGCTGAGCTTAATGTAGAGCATTTTGAGGACGAAGTGCACGTCCGGCTTGCCCTGCTGCCGACCTCGCCCAGCAAACATGCGCGCCGTGTTGCCTGAGACGCTCTCACTCAGCGTTCACCGCGCGTGTAGGGTCTGCCCAGCGCTTCGGGAGCCGAACCCTGCTGTCCGCGCAACCCGGCGAAGGCCAGCACCACGATAACCAGCAGGTACGGCATGGCCGCAAAAAATTCGGTGGGAATGAACGTCTTGCCCTGGAGCCGGAATTGCAGGTAATAGAGCAGCCCGAAAAAGATGCTGCCGAAAATGGCCCGCAGCGGATTCCAGCCCACAAAGATGACCAGCGCCACCGCGATCCAGCCCAGTCCCGCTGTCATGCCGTCGGTCCAGGAGGGACGGTAGACGAGTGACAGGTACGCGCCCGCCAGGCCTGCCAGCGTACCTCCGAAGGTGACGGCTCCGTAGCGGATCAGGTTGACGTTGAGGCCCAGCACGTCGGCAGCGGCGGGGTTCTCGCCCACCGATCTGAGGGTCAGACCGGCGCGGGTGCTGGTCAGCCAGAAGGCCAGGACCAGCGCCAGCACGATGGCCCCGATGGTAAAGGGCCACTGACTGGGCTGCCCAAGCAGCGGAAAGCCCTCGTATTTCTTGCCGAGCAGCCCGGCCACGCCCAGGCCCAGCAGGGTCAGGCTCAGGCCCGACACAAACTGGTTGGCCCGCAGTGTGATGGTGACGAAGGCGTGCAGCAAGGCCGCCAGCCCGCCCGCCGCCATTGCCGCCAGAATGCCCAGTGCGATGCTGCCGCTGCCCGGCGAGCCGTCGCCGTAAGCCACTGCGAAGCCCGCCAACGCGCCGAGCGCCATCATGCCCTCCACGCCCAGGTTGACCACCCCAGCCCGCTCGTTGATGACGGCCCCTAACGACGCCAGCAGCAGCGGCGTGCCGAAGGCGAGAGCGCGTAGGAGGGCGTTTAAGAGTTCATCCATGTGACTCCTTTTGGGGATGTGGGAGGTGGGTTACAGGTTGTGGGAAAAGAAGGAAGGGCAACCGCCGGCGCTTACCACCCCCTCCCCAGCCCTCTACTCCGTAGCAGTCTGGCCAGTTCCACCCGTGAAGAGGGAGGGAACCAACAGCGAAAAGCGCTCGATCTTTGCTCCTCCCCATTGAGGGGGAGGCTGGGAGAGGGTGAAATGAGCGAAGCGATTGCCCTTTGCAGCATCACTTCCCAAACTTCACCCGGTTCTTCACGAACACCTCGCTGGCGATCAGGCTCATCAGAATGACGCCGGAAAAGACGTCAGTGATCCGGAACGGCAGGTTCAGGTTGATTTTCAGCACGTCGCCGCCCGCCAGGATGACGCCCATCAGCGGCGCGGTGATGAGGCACAGCAGCGGATTGCCGCGCGCCAGCCAGGCCACAATGACAGCCGTAAAGCCGTAGCCCGAGGAAATCTGGCTGGGTTCGAGCAACTTGTGGTGAATCCCGGCCACCTCGCCCACGCCCGCCAGGCCCGCCGCGCCGCCAGTGATCATGGCCATCCTGAACAGCACCCGGCTGACGCTGATCCCGGCGTAGCGGGCCGCCCCCGGGTTCTCGCCCGCCACCCGAAGCTCGAAGCCGCCAGTGCTGCGTCCCAGAAACCACTGGAGGGCCACCGCCAGCAGCACGCCCAGCAGCAAGGTGGGCCAGCCGACCTGGGTGCCGGGCAGCGTCGGCAACTGGGCAAACACAGGAAAGTCGTCGGTGTAGATGAAGCCGCGTACCTTCTGGCCTTTCCAGGGGCCATTGATCAGGTAGATCAGCAGGTAGGTGGCGACGTAGTTGAGCATCAGGGTGGTCAGAATCTCATTGACCCGCAGCCGGGTTTTGAGGAAGGCAGCGATCAAGGCCCACAGTCCGCCTGCCAGCGCCCCGCCCACGAACATGGCAGGCAGCATGACCAGCGGCGGCAGCGGCGTGAACAGCGCGATGCCGCCCGCTGCGATGGCCCCCAGCAAAAGCTGGCCCTCCGCGCCGATATTGAAAAACTGCGCCCGGAAGGCCAGTGTCAGGCCGATGCCGATGAGCAGCAGCGGCGTGCCCCGGCGCAGCACCTCCGACCAGCCGCTCCAGTCGCTCACTGTCCCCTGGAGCATGGCGGCGTAGGCCTCAAATGGATTGGTACCCGCCGCCAGGAAAATCAGCCCGGCCACCACCAGCGCGAATACCAGCGCGCCCAGCGTGACCCAGGCCACCCGTCCGCGCGGTGGATCGGCAATCGGAACGAACCGGATCACGCCCGCAGCTCCCCGATGTGGTCGGGTTCGTCCGGCCCGGCGTTCTCGACCAGATCGCCCGGCCCGGCTCCGTGCGGCAGACCGTCAGCGTTGGCCGCGCCTCCGGCCATGGTCAGTCCGATGCCCTCGCGGGTGGCCGACGCCGCGTCATACGGCCCCAGCAGTTCGCCGTGGTACATCACCGCAATGCGGTCCGATAAGGCCAGCAGTTCGTCGAGGTCCTCGCTGACCAGCAGCACACAGGCTCCGCGCCCGGCGGCGTCCATCAGGGTGCGGTGGACCTGCTCGGTGGCCCCGATGTCCAGGCCGTAGGTCGGATGCACCGCCAGAATCACCTTCGCGCCCCCCTGTCCCGACAGATCGCCCAGCTCGCGGGCCAGGATGATCTTCTGGATGTTGCCGCCCGACAGCAGTCTTGACGCGGTGTCTATCCCCGGCGTGCTGATGTCGAAGGCCTTGACCATCTGCCGGGCGTGGCCGTCCAGCGCCCCGAGGTCGCGCACAGCTCCACGCGCCAGCGGCGGCTTGGCATAGTCACGCAGCGCCAGGTTCTCGGCCACGCTCATGCTCGGCACCGTGCCCATGTGAATGCGGTCCTCGGGGATGTGCGCCACGCCGGACTCGAAAATGGCCCGTGCATCCCGGCCCAGCGACGCACCGTCTAAAGTGATCTGGCCGCCCTGAAGGTCGTGCAGGCCCGCCATCACCTCGACAAGTTCGCTCTGGCCGTTGCCTGCCACGCCCGCCACGCCGACGATCTCCCCGGCCCGCAGCACCAGATTCACACCGCGCAGGGCGGGCAGGCCCCGGCTGGAGAGCGCTTGCAGATTATGGGCGGCCAGCCGCACCGGGGCCGCGTTCAGATCGGGCGGCGTCCGCCGCTTGCGCTCGAAACTCACCGAGCGGCCCACCATCATCTCGGCCAGGCTCTCACGGGTGGCCCCCCGCGTGGGCACGTTGCCGGTCACCTTGCCTTTTCGCAGCACCGTCACCCTGTCGGTGATTTCCATCACCTCACCGAGCTTGTGCGAGATAAACACCAGACTCCTGCCGTCGTTGCGAAGTTCGTTCATCACCTGAAACAACCCACCGACTTCCTGCGGCGTCAGCACACTGGTCGGCTCGTCCAGAATCAGCACCCTGACGCCGCGCAAGAGAGAGCGCAGAATCTCGACGCGCTGCTTTTCGCCGGGCGAGAGCTGAGCGACCCTGGCGTCCGGATCAACGTGCAGGCCGTACTTCTGCGAAAGTTCACGGATGCGTCCGGCAATGCTGCGGGCCGGAAACAGGCTGCTGCCACTGCCCAGCGCCAGATTCTCGGCGACGCTGTGCCGGGCCACCAGCATGGGGTGCTGCGGCACCAACCCGATGCCGAGTTTGAGCGCCTGGGCTGGGCTGCCGATGGTCACGGCCCGCCCATCCACCAGCGTTTCGCCCTCGTCGGGGCGGTACAAACCGTACATCACGGAAATCACAGTGCTCTTGCCCGCACCGTTTTCACCCAGTAAGGCCAGCACCTCACCGGCATTCAGGTGCAGGCTCACGTTGTCATTGGCAACCACGCCGGGAAAGCGTTTGGTGACGGAGCGCAGTTCGAGCACGGGCACAGCGGCGGACGAGAGATGGGGGGAAGTCATGGCGGCTCCTTGGATTCCAGAAACGACGAACACGATCACCCAGACGGCGCACAACACCTGCCGTGTCCGAGCTGCCTTCCATGCTAGAGCATGGCCCGGCAATCTCAGCCCAGAAGCTGCACCCTGTCCAGCTTTTGGTTGACAGTCTGCACGAATCTCCACTTTGAAAGTTTATCTGCCGACCTTCACCAACTGGGCGGGCCAGATCGGATCGGAGGATTCATCGGTCTGACCCAGCAAAAAAGCATGGTGCCCAAACGCTCCACCATGCTTTCCGTTTTGATGTTTTCCGTCTGACCGACTGGGCTCAGTTCCAGCGGCCCCCGGCGCGGCGCGGGGCTTCCGGCTCGGCGGCGGCGTAGCTCTCCTCGGCCCGTGAGAGCTTCTTGCGCCCGTACAGTCCTTCCAGAATGAACTCGGCGGCGCTGACCCGGTGGGCATCGCCGGACTGCTCGGCGATCTCGGCGGCCAGTGCGCTCAGGCCCGGCACGGCAGCGGCAGCCTTCAGCGCGGCGGCCACGTTCCCAGCCTGCGGAAAGCGGAACACGTTGCCGTCGTCGAACCATTTTTCCAGGGCCTTGGTGTCGGCGCTGGAATAATGGCGTCCGTAGACCTGCCCTGCCGCCTTGCGGATGATGTCCTTGGCGACCACGTCCGCGCCTCTCAATTCGCCCTCGTATTCGAGTTCGAGCTTGCCGGTGATGGCAGGCAGGCCCGCGTACACGTCGCTGACGCGCACCACCGGCTCGTCGTCGAGTCGCAGTGAGCGGGCTTCGGCGTTGGCCGAGGCGACTTCCATCAGCGAAATCGGCAGGCGCTGCGAGACGCCGCTGAGCTTGTCCACCCGGCCGTCCTCGCGGGCCTGGAAGGCGATTTCCTCGATCAGTTCGGCCATGTAGCCTGGTACCGTCACCGAGGCGTCGCGGGTCGCTTCCTGGGCCGTGATCGACATGCCCTCGTCTACCGTCCTGGGGTAGTGGGTCCGGACTTCCGAGCCGATGCGGTCCTTGAGCGGCGTCACGATCTTGCCGCGCGCAGTGTAGTCCTCGGGGTTGGCCGAGAAGACCAGCATCACGTCGAGTTCGAGCCGCACCGGATAGCCCTTGATCTGCACGTCGCCTTCCTGGAGGATATTGAAGAGGGCCACCTGCACCTTGGGCGAGAGGTCGGCCAGCTCGTTGACGGCGAAGATGCCCCGGTTGGCGCGCGGCAGCAACCCGAAGTGCATGCTGCGCACGTCGCCCAGCGCGGTGCCCAGACGGGCCGCCTTGATGGGGTCCACGTCGCCGATCAGGTCGGCCACCGTCACGTCGGGGGTCGCCAGCTTCTCCACATAGCGGTCCTCACGGGCGATCCATTTCAGAAGCAGGCCGTGGCCGTGCTCGCGCAGCAGTTCCTGGCCCTGCACACTGATGGGGTTGAGGGGATCGTCGCTGATCTCACTCTCGGCGATGGCGGGCACATGCGGGTCGAGCAGCGAGGTGATGGCGCGCAGAATCCGGCTCTTGGCCTGGCCGCGCAGCCCCAGCAGAATGAAGTTCTGGCGGGCCAGCAGGGCGTTGATTAGTTGCGGCACCACCGAATCGTCGTAGCCGACCACGCCGGGAAACAGCGTCTCGCCGCTGCGGAGTTTGCGCTTGAGGTTCTCGCGTACCTCATCCTGCACGCGGCGACTCCTGGCGTCAAAAGGAGCGCGGCCCGCGTACTCGGGCAGACGAAGCAGTTCACCGACGGTTCGTGGCTGTGAAGTGGGTTCTGACATCTTGGGGGCAAATTAGCACGCCCCCCAATGCTGGACTGTGGGTTTTGCGAGCCTTGAAATCTGTGGTCAGCTCCCACCAAGACCGGGGCCAACAGCCGCCCAGCGAACGGCCCTCACGCCCCACGCCGCCGGGTACGCTAGCGTAAGCCCGATACCGCGTGAGAAGCCGACATAGCCAGCCCCCGCACGCCCGCACCACGCCAATCCGGCCCGCCCTGCTGCTGACCCTGCTCATGGCCCTGGCGGGCGTCGGCAGCGCCCAGACCTCCGCACCCACCCTGGACCCCCCGGCAGCCCTCCCCGCCGCTTCGCCTGCTGCCGCGCCGAACTTCCTGGGCAGC